>JANODP010000444.1:0-44782 GCA_031412755.1 Schlesneria sp.
TTCTTGCGCGCCTCTTCGAGCGACACCTTGTCCAACTGCAGGGCCAGCAGATCGTACTTGACCCGCTTGCGCCATCGTTCGTTGGCTTCGTTCGAGTCGGCGGACCACGGCAATTGATCGCCGTCAATCACCATGGACTCATCGAGCGCGAAGTCGTGCGGTGAGTCGATCAGCTTGTGAGCCATGGCCAGGCGTTCGTCGAGCCGCTTCAGATAGAGCGCGAACACCTCATAACCAAAGTCGATCTTGCCCGCCTTGAGGAAGTCGTCCAGGTGGTCGCGATACTTCGCAAGGCCGTCGATGTCCGTGTTGAGGAAGTACAACTTCTGCGGATCGAGTTCCTTCACAAACCGCTGCAGCAACATCGCCGAAATCCGATCGTCGAGCGGCTTCTGGCTGATGTGGTATTTGCTGATCATGCTCGAGACGATTTTGGCCGTGTCTTGATCCGCCTGGGACGGAGCCGACAGTTGCTGCGCAAAAATCGTCGTGGCGACAAGCACCATCAAACCGACGGTCAACGCGGTCATGGCCCGCGAGAACGGAGTAAACTGCATGGCGGTGTTCCGGTCAGGGAGGGTGGAAAACAGTCGACGGCATCAATCATTCGACACCAAGCATCGCACGGCGCGATAGTAGCTGAACCCCCCAAATCAGACAAGAGGCGCTGTTGCGAAGCCTCTTTCCACTCGTCGATGACGGTCGATTCGCGCTCGCTCGACGAGGCCGGTTCGCAGGCGATAACTCCCTACCCAAGACGTTCGACCTGGCCTCCCGTCATGCAGCACACCCGCACCAAACATTGCGGACACTTGGATTGATGCCCCTTGACCTGACGCCGTTCTTCGTTCGGGGTGCTGACTTCAAATCGCCATCGCCGCAGCCAGCGACGAATCCACACCCCAATCGGCATCGCATGAGAACGGCGTCCATTGAGCCGCGTCATGACCGGACTTCTCAACACCCATCCCGTCGACGCCTCAAACAATTCGGCCTCTGCGGCGCCAAACCGGTTACCGCGTGAAGCCGAATTCTTGCACCCCGGTGTGGCAAGGTTATCGACACCCTGACGATACCTGACGGCAAGCGATTTCAATCGATCACGATGGAGATGACTCGGGGCCATCGCCGCTGTCAATGCCAGGTGGCGCGAGACATCGACGGCCCTCTAGGCACAAGTTGCATTGGCGGGCAGGCAAAGTCTTGTCCCACCTTAACAACTCCACCATATTGAAAATGGAAATGGCTTCGGGAGATGGCTCGGTAACAATTGCATTGCTTCGATATTGTCGATATCCTGTCGACCTGTGTTGATGTTCCCAGTCCCCTGTCCTGAAAGAGAACCATTATATGGCACGTACAGCATCAAACTTCAGCCTCTCTGACTTGGAGCGAATCCTCGACGAACGGAAGAGCCAAGCCATCGAACTCACCAAGCGGCGAGATCAGTTGGCCAAGGAACTCGCCAAAATTGAACTCGAACTCCAAGGGATTCATGGAAAGAAACGACGAGGCGCTCCGAAGGGCGTACGCCGCGGAAAGCGACCCAAAAACGAGCGCTCTTTACGTGAAATTATCTTCGATCTGCTGGGGAAGAGCAAAAAGGGGCTCACGCTGGTTGACTTGGAGCCAAAAGTCATTGAAGCTGGCTATAAGTCGGCCAGCAAGAACTTCAGCAATATGATCTATCAGTGCCTGTATAATTCACAAGGCATTGCTCAAGACCCGGAAACCGGCTGTTACCGCATCGTGAAGGAACAATGATCTCGCGGCGTTTGGAACAGAGCCAAGGCATGATTTTGCACCGACGCAACGGGTCGCTGCGCACTTCCGCAACACGGCGGTTATCTCAATCGGGTGCTTTTCAACGATTGTCGGGCTATGACCACCGATCCTTGGTCTTAAACAGTTGGTTTTTTCTGCCTAGAGTCCGCAGTTGAGGCCTGGTGAGCGAACGGAGTCGCCCCCATCTGCGTGCGTGGTCTGCCTCAGGATGAGTGGCGGGCCACATCCTTCAAGATTGGTCAACCAGCGTGGAATCTTCGGGGGCGGTTTGTCGCATCTGCGGGCCAACTCAATCCTCAACCCGTCATTCCAGCAGGGGCCATTGAGAATGGGAAACCAGCCAACGAATGACCAGCGGGCGTTCGACACCTCTGCCGCCGTGAAACTCGTCCTGGAATTGATGGCGATCCCAGGCCGCAGCAAGCAGGAGGGGCAGGTTGTCGAACTGATTCGCTCGAAGTTGCTGGCTGCCGGCCTGCCCCCTTCCTGCGCCGAGACTGACACGGCCCATCGTCGGATTCCCGGCGGTGGTGAGGTTGGCAATCTGATCGTGAAATTGCCCGGCACCAAACGCGGTCCGCGTCGATTGCTGATGGCTCATCTCGACACGGTCCCCATTTGCGTCGGATGTGAGCCGAAGCTCGATGGGGATGCGATCCGTTCTGCGAATCCTGGCACCGGCCTGGGTGGTGACAATCGCGGGGGAGTGGCCGTCGTCCTCACGGCTGCGTTGGAATTGCTCCGGCAACAACGCCCTCATCCACCGCTGACGCTCTTCTTTTGCGTGCAGGAAGAGATTGGCTTGTACGGTGCGAGATATGTCTCGACCAACAAACTCGGAGCGCCAAAGTATTGCTTTAACTGGGATGGCGGCGATCCGCACTTCGTCAACGTGGGGGCCACGGGCGACTACGCCATCGAGATCGAAATCGAAGGACTGGCCAGCCATGCCGGCGTCCATCCGGAACGAGGTGTCAACGCCATCTCCATCGCGTCACTGGCCATCGCCGACCTGACGCAAGACGGCTGGCATGGGCTCATCGAAAAGGGAAGGCATCGCGGAACGAGCAACGTCGGAATCATTCAAGCGGGCGAAGCCACCAATGTCGTCACCCCCAGCCTTTCGTTGCGGGCTGAGGCTCGCAGCCATGATCCTGTCTTTCGCAAAAAGATCGTCGAGGCGTATCGCAAGGCGTTCGTCACAGCCGCCAAGTCGATCAAGTCCTCCAGCGGCGAGACGGGGCGCGTCACCTTCCAGGCCGATTTGAAGTACGAATCGTTTCACCTCGACCCGAACGAACCGGTCGTCACGCTCGCCAAGTCGGCCGTCGAGAAGATCGGCCTCCTCCCCGAACTGTGCATCGGCAATGGCGGCCTCGACGCCAATTGGATGACCGCTCACGGCTTCCCCACCGTGACACTCGGCTGCGGCCAGCACGACATCCACACCATCCGCGAATGGCTGCACGTTCCCAGTTACCTGCGGGGCTGCGAAATCGCGCTGTTGCTGGCGAGTGGCGAGTTGGGGTGACCGCACGCGATTGCGGCATCGTCGAACCGTGGGATTGGTGCTTCCATCCAGTTCCGTGTTTGAGTCTGTTGCGGCTCGAGAACGTCAACTCGTGCCAGTCCTCGCTCCGGACGACGGGCCGTTCGCGAAGGTGATCGACTTCGGCATCGCCCAGGCGATCGCGGAGTGGTTGACCGACAAGACGCTGTTCACTCGGTACGACCCGTTGCCCGGCGCGCCACAGGACATGAGTCCCGAGCAGGCCGAGGGGCTCGCGGACCTCGGCACGCGGATCGACGTCAACAGCCCGAGCAGGCTGCTGAACGAAGGACACATTGGAGCTTGTTCGAAATTGGTTGTTCAGTCATCATGCCGCGGCGGCGTTGAGTATCGACGGGCAGGGGGTCACTGTGTGACACGGTGAATTGACGAGTGATATTCAATCAGCGATACCAGAGAACCATGACTTTCCTCCGACTCACCCTGATCGCGGCCTGGCGTATTGGACGCTCGATGCCGCGCGTCTCGAGTTGCTTGCAGGTTGTCTTGGCCGCGGTGATCCTGGCGTCGCCCGGCGCGAGTCTCGTGGAAAGACAGGAAGTCGAGTCGTCCGAGTCCTCGGTTCCGGTTGAGGAACGCGGAGACTGCTCGGAGTTTCTCGCGACGACAGGTTCCGCCCCGACTCGTCGCTCCCTGTCGCACGCCATGCCTGCGTTCGGATTGAAACGGGACTCTGATGGCTGCACCCGTTTCCACGCCCCCAACCTGCGACCGGAACACTTTGCTTTCGGTCGCGGTCTTGTCAATGGGCGGCGTACCCCGCTGCGGTGTTAGAGCAGCCTGCGGTTCGCGTCCTGCCCGCGCCTGTCATGAGTTGTTGATGTCAATGACGTCGATGGACATGGCGATGTCGGGCTGACGACTGGCTGGCCGTCGCTGCGGGCGCACTCTCAGTGCGGCTGCGCATCCCCGCGAACCATCTATCTCTTGAAGACGTCGGATTTGCCTCACGGTCGCGTGGCGGAGTCGTGCAGGATTTCAATCCCTTGCAGCAGTTCGGTCAGGTCGAGCGCTCGTGCCGCGAGACCGTGTCCCTTCGTAACGGCGCCTCGTTTCCCACGTTTGCCTTGGGAGGCACCGCCGCCCGGCAAGTGCTTCCAGGGTGAGGGTTCGTCTTGGAAAGCAATTCTCTTCATTCAACGACAGCAGTCCATTCGGAGGAAATAGTGACAGTTACCAAGTTGTTGTCGGCAAAGACTCTCTCGCGCGATTTCGTGGCCGGGATGGTCGTGTTTCTGGTGGCGTTGCCCCTGTGTTTGGGGATCGCGTTGGCGTCCAACGCACCACTCTTCTCAGGGCTCTTGGCGGGAATAATCGGCGGCATCGTGGTGGGATCTTTGAGTGGGTCGCACACCAGTGTCAGTGGTCCGGCGGCCGGTTTGGCGGCGGTTGTGGCGGCGCAGATCCTCTCGCTGGGATCGTTCGAGACGTTTCTGCTGGCCGTGGTCATCGGCGGCTTGATTCAGATCGTATTGGGTCTGATCCAGGCCGGGTTTATTGCCGCGTTTTTTCCGTCGGCCGTCATCAAGGGCTTGTTGGCCGCGATCGGGGTGCTGCTGATCTTGAAGCAGATTCCGCACGTCCTCGGTCACGACGCCGACCCGGAAGGGGACATGGCGTTCCAGCAACCGGATCATCGGAACACCTTCTCTGAGTTTGGGGAGTTGTTCCGCGATCTGCACCCGGGTGCCGCAGTGATTGGTCTGCTGTCGATCGTGTTGCTGGTCCTCTGGGATCGATGCCAGCCGCTGAAGAAATCGATTGTCCCGGCGTCGCTCATCGTGGTCGCGTTGGGAATCGGACTGAGCATGTTTTTTCAACAGCTCGGCGGGCGGTGGCTGATTGAGACGAGTCATCTCGTCCAGGTGCCGGTGGCGAACAGTTTGAGCGAGTTCTTCGGACTCCTGCGATGGCCCGACTTCTCTCAATGGACGAACCCGGCCGTCTATGTGGCGGGTGTGACCATCGCCGTCGTGGCTTCGCTGGAGACACTGTTGAACCTGGAAGGCTGCGACAGACTTGACCCCCAGCAACGCACCTCGCCCCCCAGTCGCGAACTGTTGGCGCAGGGCATCGGAAATGTGGTTACCGGATTGATCGGCGGCATTCCCATCACGTCGGTGATTGTTCGCAGTTCGGTCAACATCACTGCCGGAAGCCAGACGAAGATCTCGGCGATCTTCCACGGCGTATTGATGCTGGTCTGTGTGATGTTTCTGCCGCTGGGGTTGAATCAAATTCCGCTGTCCTGCCTGGCGGCGATCCTGCTGGTCACGGGCATCAAGCTGGCCAGCCCGACACTGTTCAGGGAAATGTGGCGTGAAGGACGGTATCAGTTCATCCCCTTCGCAGCGACGATTGTGTCCATCGTGTTGACCGACCTGCTGATCGGCATCCTGGTCGGGCTGGCGATCAGCGTCAGCTTCATTCTGCACAGCAATCTGCGTCGGCCGGTCCGTCGCATCGTCGAGAAGCACCTGGGAGGCGACGTCATCCACCTCGAACTGGCCAACCAGGTCAGTTTTCTCAACCGGGCGGTGCTGGACCGGGCTCTGAACGAAGTGCCTCACGGGGGGCACGTGCTGCTCGACGCACGCCAGACGGTTTACATCGACCCCGATGTGCTGAGCCTGATCCACGATTACAAGTGGCGCACGGGGCCGGCTCGTTCCGTGAAGGTCAGTCTGCTCGGATTCCGGGAGAAGTATCAGTTGGACGACGAAATCCAGTACGTCGATTATGCGAATCGCGCCCTTCAAAGCCGGCTCACTCCCGAGCAGGTGCTGCGCATCTTCAAGGACGGGAACGAGCGGTTTCGAACCGGGAAACGGCTGACGCGCGACCTCGGTCGTCAGATCAACGCGACTGCCGAGGCGCAGTATCCCCTGGCCGTGGTCCTCAGTTGCATCGATTCGCGGACGCCGACCGAGATGATCTTCGATCTGGGACTGGGCGATATTTTCAGCGTCCGCATCGCCGGCAACATCACCAGCGAGAAAGTGCTGGGCAGTCTGGAATACAGTTGTGCCGTGGCCGGAGCGAAGCTGATTCTCGTCATGGGACATACCAGTTGCGGCGCGGTGACAGCGGCCGTCAACTTCGCGTGTTCGCCCGAGACGGCGTCCCAGGCGACCGGCTGCCAGCATCTCGATCGCGTGGTGATCGACATTCAGAAGTCGATTGACCTCGAGACCTGTCAGCATGTCGCGAAGCTGACGCCAGACGAGAAGCAGTCCTACGTCGACGTGGTGGCGCGTCGAAATGTCCTGGCCTCCATCCAGACGATCATCCAGCAAAGCGACACGCTCAGTGAACTCGTCCGAGAAGGGCGCATCGCGATCGTGGGGGGCATGTACAACATCGCGACCGGCGAGATCGAGTTTCTCTGACGGTGGTACCATTCGCCGTTGCGCTGAAGAAGAACGCGGAGGACACGGGCGGCAGTTTTGCACGGCCCGTGCCGGTTGCCGTCGTCAATTGGTGGTCCTCTTCCGGTCCCCTCTCTCCCGTCTTCGGAGGCGAGAGGCAGGGGGGCCTGATGAAAAGGCTTCAGATTCGAGTGAATTGGGCGGTTGAGGAGATCGCGAACTTGTCGCGGTTTCCTCTGCCATCCGTGCCCCGGCTCTGCCATCCGTGCGAAGCCGATCGAAAAAGAAAAAACGCACGGATGGCAGGGCCAGAGCACGGATGAGTCATGACAAACGGCGCAAGACAGGACTCGGTGGTTGAAAGACCGTTTCATCAGGCCACCCTCTCCCCGAAGACGGGCGGAAGAGCGGACCAGAAAAGGCAACCACCAAATCACGACTGCCCCGGCCCGCGCCTTCGCCACTCATTCCCCTTTGCGTCACACGCAGGCTGGCGGTAACATGCCCGCCATTCGTCGACGGCCCGGACTGACGTTGGGTACGTTGGGTACGTTGGGTTTGGTCGGTTGATGCCGATGGGCTCGCAAGGACGCGGAATATCTTGATGCCGATGCAGGGCTGCACTCTCGAAGCCGATCTGGTCTCGCTGCGCGAGTTGGTTCATGTGCGGCTGGAGACGCATGTCGCGGCGGCTTCGGCCCCCGATTCGACGGACTGCCCCGAAACGTTGCGCGAGGCGATGGCCTACAGCCTGCTCGCCGGAGGGAAACGACTGCGGCCGATTCTGGTGTTGCTGACGTGCGAGGCCTGTGGCGGTTCGATCGAGGCGGCCCTGCCGGCGGCCTGTGCCATCGAGATGATTCACACCTACTCGCTGATCCACGACGACCTGCCCGCGATGGACGACGACGACTATCGGCGCGGACGGCTGACCAATCACAAGGTGTTTGGGGAGGCGATGGCCATTCTCGCCGGAGACGCCCTGTTGACGCTGGCCTTTGAGATCATCGCGCGAGACACGCAGCCCGGCTCTGTCGCCGCCGCGTGCTGTGCCGATTTGGCCAGTGCGGCCGGATGGTGCGGAATGGTGGCGGGACAGGTGGCGGACATTGAGGGAGAGTCGAGAGACGAGTGTCGAGAGACGAGAGCCAGCAGCAAAGACGAACCTCCGGCAGCGACACCTTCTGGCTCTCAGCTCTCGACTCTCAACTCTCGACTCTCTGCTCTCGCCCAACTGGAGTCGATTCATCGGCGTAAGACCGGCCGGTTGTTATGTTCGGCGGTGACGTTGGGAGCCCGGGTCGCGCAGGCCGACGCGAAACTGGTCAATCGGCTGGAAGAGTTCGGAAAGCGTGTTGGTTTGGCGTTCCAGATTGCGGATGACCTGTTGGACGTGACGGGCGATGCCGCCAAGCTGGGGAAGGGGGTCGGGAAGGATGCGACTCTCGGCAAGATGACTTATCCGGCGCTGCTGGGTGTGGAGGAAAGCCGTCGCAAGGCGGACGGACTCATTGACGAAGCGTGCCAGTTGTTGGAGCCTCTCGGTGAGCAGGGCCGCCAGCTCGTCGAGTTGGCTCGATTTGTGACGCAGAGGGATCATTGAGTGACGAGTGGAAAGTAACGAGTCACGAGTAGAAGAAGACGGCGCCGAGATTCCTTCTTGATCTCGTCACTCGTCACTTTCCTCTCGTCACTCTTGCAAAGGGATGACCATGAACTTTGAACTGCTACCGAAGATTGACTCGCCGCGCGATCTGCGCGGACTGACTGATCCGCAGTTGTTGCAACTGGCCGACGAGATTCGCGAGGCGCTGTGCAATCTCGTGCAGGAGCGGTCGGCTCACTTTGCGAGCAACCTCGGCGTGGTCGAGCTGTGTCTCGCGCTGCACCTGGTCTACGACTTCTCGAAGGACCGGCTGATCTGGGACACGGGGCATCAGATCTACCCGCACAAGCTGATCACCGGGCGGTTCGATCGCTTCCGCTCGATCCGGACGAAGGGGGGCCTGATGGGCTTCCCGAATCCGAACGAGAGCGAGTACGACCTGTTCATGACGGGCCACGCGGGGGCGAGCGTCTCGACGGTGCTGGGCCTGAAGGCGGGAGACGACCTGCTCGGCCAGACCGGCCGCAAATCGGTGGCCGTCATCGGCGACGGGGCGTTGCCGTCGGGCGTCGTCTTCGAGGCCATGAACAACGCCGCCGAACTCAAGAAGGATCTGCTCGTCATTCTGAACGACAACAAGATGGGGATCTGCCCGCGCGTCGGGGGGCTCGCGAAGTATCTCGACAAGGCGCGGACGGCTCCGTTTTACAACGGCCTCAAACGCGACGTGAACTGGCTGCTCAACAAGCTGCCGGTCGTGGGCCAGCCGTCGCGGAATGCCCTCTCGCAAATCAAGGAGTCGATCAAGGGCTTCCTACATGGCGGAATGCTGTTCGAGGAGCTGGGCTTCCGGTACATCGGCCCTGTCGACGGCCACGACCTGCTCGGACTGCGACGCGCTCTCGAAATGGTCAAGGAAGTGAGTGGCCCCGTGCTGCTGCACGTCTTCACGCGGAAGGGGCAGGGATTCGATCCGGCCTGCGAAGACCCGGTGATGTTCCACGCGCCGCCTCCGTTTGAGAGAAGCTCGCGCAACGAAATCCGCTCCGTGAAGAAGTCGTCGTCGAAGGCGTACACGAATGCGATGAGCGACGCGATCTACGACGCGATGCACCGCGACGAGAAGGTCAGCGTGCTGACCGCCGCCATGTGCGAGGGGAACAAGCTCGGCCGCATTCGCAAGGATTTTCCCGCACGCTTCTTCGACACGGGCATCTGCGAGGCGCACACCGTCGCCTTCGCCGCCGGCATGGCCAAGGCGGGCCTGCGGCCGATCGTCAACATTTACAGCACGTTCCTGCAGCGCAGCTTCGATCACATCTTCCAGGAGGTTGCGTTGCAGAACCTGCCGGTCACGTTCTGTGTCGATCGAGGCGGTCTGGCCGGTCCCGACGGCCCGACGCATCACGGCGTCTTCGACAACACCTACATGCGTGTCTTCCCCAACATGACGGTGATGGCTCCGGGGGATGAACTCGATGTCGCGCCGATGCTCGACTTTGCGCTGTCGCATCCCGGCCCGGTCTCGATCCGGTATCCCAAGGCCAACGTCGAGAGTGTCGTGCGCCCCGAAACGCCGGTCGAATTCGGCAAGTCCGAAGTCTGGCAGTGGGGTGAGGACGGAATGTTCCTCGCGTTCGGAGCGTTGTTCCCGACGTGCGTCCGCGCGGCCGAACGGTTGAGAGAGCAGGGGCTCGATGTCGGCGTCATCAACGCCCGGTTCGCCAAGCCGCTCGACGAGGAAACGATCTTCCGGGCACTCGAACAGTCCGGCTTCGTGATCGCGGTGGAAGAGAACACCGTCTGCGGCGGCTTCGGCGCGGCGGTCCTCGAAGCGGCCAACGCGGCTGGCGTGAGCACCAACAATTTGAAATGCCTCGGGATTCCCGACCGCTTTATCGAGCACGGCGAACGGGACGAACTGCTCGCCGACATCGGACTCGATGTGGAGGGACTGGTCTCCACCGCACAGTCGATGGCCGAGCGAAATGGCGTGGTTTCCAAGCGGCCCCGACTCAAGCCTGTGGGCTAACGAACCGGGGTCAGGCACTTCGGATTTCGGAATTGGTCGGAAGCTGCCGGGCTCACAGACCACGCCCAAACCGACCAATTCCGAAATCCGAAGTGCCTGACCCCCTGATGGGACTATGCGATTGCTTTTCATCCTTCGCGGCCTTCGTTTCCTTCTGTCCAAACTGTCTTGAACAGAAGCAAACGAAGATCACGAAGGATGAGGCTGGTCTGAGGCAGTTAATAAGTTGGCTGTGTCGAAGCGGCTCGAATCTGAACAAGGATGTGATGTCATGGTGCGTTTCCCTCAAGCCCCCTGTTGGCTGCTGATCGGTCTGTTGGTCTGGTCGTCGGAGCCGCTGTTGGCGGCCGACAAGTACAAGCTCGAAGAGCCGGTCGATGACTCGCGGGTCTTCGGGGTCGGGACGCGGGTCGATGTGGGGGGCAAGACGCAGCCGTCGCCCTCGGTCGAGCCGCTCAAGCTGTCGGCATCGGCCGCGTTGTCTTATCGCGAGCGGCGGCTGCTCGGCCCCGGCAGCGAGGCCGAATCGTTTCGCTCGGTCCGCGACTACGAGACGACTCTGACCGAGATCGACGTCAGCGGGCAGAAGTCGACCGCCAGACTGGGCGATCACTTGAAGCTCATCGTCGCACAGGGACGGATCGACGGTGTCGAGTTGTACAGCCTGGGCGGGTCGCTCACGTCGAACGAACTCGACCTGATCCGGTCTCCCTCCGACAGCCTCGCGCTGATCGCGCTGCTGCCATCGAAGGAAGTCACCGTCGGCGACAAGTGGACCGCGCCCGGTTGGGCCTTTCAAATGCTGACGGCACTCGACGCGATCGCGAAGGGGGAGTTGTCCTGTTCGCTGGCCTCGGTCGAGAAGCAGATCGCCCGCGTCACCATCGAAGGCAAGCTGGAGGGCTCCGCGTTGTCGGCGTTGAGCGAGGTCACGGTCAGCGGCTTCTACGAATACGACCTCAAGGACCGCTGCATCACGCAGTGCGACTTCACTCAGTTCGAGAAGCGCGGCTTCGGACCGGTCTCGCCCGCGTTCGAGTTCACCGCGCGAGTCCGCCTGCTGCGTAAACCGGCTCAACTGCCGGGCCGACTCGCCGACCAGAAGATCATCGATGCAGCCGCCAACGAACCAAAGCCGTCGGCCGTCGCACTCCGCTTTGAATCGCCGTGGAACATCGGGTTCGAGTACCCGCGCCACTGGCACCTCTGGAAGATTCAGGAGAAGGCGGCGATCTTCCGGCTGATCGATCAGGGGAACTTCGTGGCCCAGTGCGATCTCGCCCCGATCAATCCCGCCAAGCCGGGCGAACATCTTTCGAGCGAGGAGTTCCAACGCGACATCCGCCAGGCGCTGGGCGAGCGTTTGAAGGAACTCGGCAAGGGCGAGGTCATCGCCACGACAGACCGCAGCTACGTCTATCGCATCTCGGCCACGGGAGCCGACGGGGAGCGGCCACTGACGTGGGTCTTCTATCTGATCGCCGACCCCTCCGGCCGCCAAGCCTCCCTGTCCGTCACGGCCGACACCCCGCAGGTCGAAGCGCTGGCGAACCGCGAGCGCGAACTGCTCGACACCATCCGCTTCGGCCCCGCGCCGCCGTCACCCACGCTCCGCACAACCGGCAAGTGACAGGCAAGTTCCAAACTCCAGTTCGGAGGCGGGGTCTAACCAACGGGAAGGCTCCGGAGAGTTTGATTCGGCGCGTACTCTCGGGGCAATCCGCTCCTGACCCCGCTACCCGTCCGCGCACTCAGGACGAAGACTCTGGCCCCGCCACCCGTCCGCTCAACAACGCTTCCCTGTGTCTCGGCCATCACGGTGAGAGTTCTCATCTTGACTGGATCGGAGTAGCATCCTCCACAACTCAACGCGTTAGTCCCCGCCTCATACAGCCGTGGTATACAATCGAATCGTCCTCGAGCGTTTCTGTCTCAATGACTGATCGCTACTGCCGCTCGCGTCACCCGCCGGGAGTCTTGCATGTTCTTTCGGATCCTCTACCGCGTGGTCAACTCTCTCAAAGAGTCGCAGCTTCGTAAGCGACAGCGTCAGCCACGAGGCCGCCCAGGCGGGCAGTCCTCATCGGATGCGGTCGAGGTCGGGCGTTTACCCCAGAAAGTGCAGTCAGTCGAAGGCAAAGTGCTTTTGAGTGGTATTGCGATTCAGGGATCGAATGAATCAGAGTCGCCCCAGATCGGCCAGAGTTCTCCGTTGAACGTGGTGCTGATCAGCGACTCAGTGCCGCAGTTCGATCAGGTGCCTGCAGCGGCAATACCAAACTCCATTGTGATTACGTACGACAGTCGCATCATCGATACAGACGCCTTGGTCGCGATTCTCGATTCGGTGGTGACTGAACATGAGCATCAGCAAATCGGGCATTTGGCACTTGTCACTCACGGTGCGTCCGGCGTCATTGACATTGGACGGGGCGAAGTGTGGAACACGTCCGGGCTTGGCAGTTCGGCACTAGCGTTTGCACGACTCCGGGATTTGCTAACGCTGGACGCTCGACTCGACTTGTACGCCTGCTCAGTCGCTGCTGGAGTCGAAGGCCGGACCTTTGTTGACGCACTGGCCACTGCAACAGGAGCGGATGTGTATGCCAGTGACAACGTGGTCGGCAGCGGTGCGACGGGCGACTTTGTTTGGGAGTATCGCACCGCGCAATATCTTGTCACCCTCGATCTGCTTTCTACCAAGAAGCTTGAGTTAATCTCAGGACTATATTTGGCGGACACTACGCTGCCGAGTGTCAATCTCACGGCTCCCAACAGCGGGACGTTCACCGTGGGGCAGACTATCACCATCACCGGTACGGGCAGCGACGCCAACGGCATCGACCACACGTGGTTCGAACTTTACAAGGGTGGCAGCCGCGTCGATTACATCTATCAGGGGGGCAACGGCAGCGGGCTGAAGAGCAGCTACAACTGGGTGGTGCCGGACGTCACTCCGGGTGGACACACCATCAACGGCACGGACTACAAGATCAAGATGATCGTCTGGGATCCGGCCGGCAACGCCAGCGGGGACTCCTCCACCTCCAACCTGACGCTGCTGCCCGCGGACACTACGCTGCCGAGTGTCGATCTCACGGCTCCCAACAGCGGGACGTTCACCGTGGGGCAGACCATCACCATCACCGGTACGAACAGTGATGCCAGCGGTATCAGCCACGTGCAAATCGAACTCTATAAGGGTGGCACGGCTCCAAACAACCGGGTGGGGATCATCCTGCCGGGTAATATCGGGGATGGCGATCGGACCAGTCATAGTTGGACAATCCTGAACACGCTAAACGGCCAGGCGCTTGATGGCACTGACTACAAGATCAAGTGGATTGCCTGGGATGATTCGTCAGTTCACAATCCGAATGCCGCATTCTCTGCGGGCTGGTTGACAATCCGTCCCGTCAGCACGCCAGCCGCGACGTTCATCGCCCCGTGGGGTCCAACCAACTTCAGCTATTACAACAGCAGATCGTTTTACTATGACCAGAACCACCTCGGCGCTGACATCAATCTCGTCGAGGGGACGTCGATCCGGGCGGGTGTCGCCGGAAAAATCGTCAACTACGCGGCGGTCCCTGGTTACGGAACTTTGGTCGTCGCAATCGAAGTCGATCTGGGACAGCCACAGACGTTCACCAACGCTTACGGTGGTTCGGTGCAGACTTCCAAGGTTTTGTGGATTCTCGGTCATCTCCGTTCAACCCAAAATCGAGATGGCTCGGGCAATCAGTTGAACTGGACGTCTGGCAACATGGTCTCCGCGAACGATATCGTTGGATACATTCAGAACGATGACGATAATGGCGACGGCGCTGAACACGTCCATGTCGGCCTGCGTCTGCAGTCAGAACAGGAGGCCCAAAGCACCGATGGCGGCAAGTGGCTGCGCGGTTACGAGGTGAATGCGGACGGCACGAACTCGGGTATGGGGATTTACTACGCGGATGCGATCGCCGCCCTCAACTTGCAGGCAGGCACACCATCGGCTCCGACCGGGCTAGTCGCCCGTTCCAATGGGGCAGGCGCGATTTTCGTGGATTGGGCCAGTGTCAGCGGCGCGGGAGACTACCGTCTCTTCCGCAGTACGTCGGCGACTGGTTCCTGGACCCAGATCTACCTCGACTCGCAGTCCCAGTACAACGACTCGAATGATCCGACGCCTCATCTGACGCCGGGACAGCCGTATTATTATTACGCCGTCGCAGTCAATTCTGCCGGCGATTCGCCACCGTCTGCCGTGTACGGTCCGGTGACACCAAACGCGAGCCCTGCCGTGCCCACGAATTTGCAGGCGGTGGCGCAGACAGGCACTCCGGCCATCAAGCTCATGTGGAATCCGGTGAACGGCGCGGCGCAGTACCAAGTGGAGCGTTCGACCACGTCCAATGGCAGCTACCTGCGCGTCGGCGACGCCGATCAAGCGAGCTACCGGGACGGCGATGTGCTGGTCGGCACACCCTACTATTACCGGGTCCGCGCCGTCGTGAATGGAATCGTTTCGGACCCTTCCGTCGTCAGCACCGCTACGATCACTCAGATTGAGCAACACGCCGCTGACCCCAGTCCAACCCCGACTTTGACCGCTCCCTCCTATGATGGAATTGCCAAGGTATACCTCTGGGATTGGGAAAGCCAAGGATGGGTTCTTAAACTCGGTCAGCCACCCAACCTTGGCCAACCTGTGGTCAATGACCTCGGTTCTGTCATTTGGAGCAATAAGACAATCATCCTGACACATGGATGGAACGACCAACTCGACCAAGGAGCAACTAACGAGTACATGGAGATCTTTGCGAAACACTTCCAAGACGACCGCGACGACTTTGCTAAGTACAACATCCTGGCAGTGGACTGGAATGACAACAATAGCCCGAAGGGGGCGAACCCCAACGGCCTTAGCACCTCGCTGGATTTTATCACGAATACCTTTGTTTACGACGCCAACGTCTCGGCTGCCAATGGAATTAAAGCTGCAATACCACTTGGCCAAGCTTTCGTTGACGCGGGAATACAGCCTGGGAAGGTAATGCTAATCGGCCATAGCAACGGAGCTGGCTTCATGGCCAGCCTAGCTGCGACCATCTACGTTGCCGATGGGCGGACCGCCAAAATCGATGAGTTGGTCGCACTGGACGCTCCTTTCGAAACCCTCTCCTATTGGACGACGATGCTCGCTGCGCCGTTCGTCAACCGATTAAGCAACTATTACCAGCCGCTGTCATCTTTGGTGCTCGATTTATCCGCGCACAACGTCAATTTCAACTCCTCGTGGTCGTTCGGAGCAGCGATGTTCCCTCTCGCGGGGAATGTGACGAACTATGCATTGAGCGCGGATGTCTCCGACCAGTTCTTTCCGAACGAATTCGGCCATTCGCAAGTGCCGCTGCGTTTTGCCTGGTCGGCAGATGGCAGCTCCCATCAGGTGCCCTGGGGCTATGAAACATCCGGATTTGCGAACGGCGGGGTGGCAACAGAAAGTGGCCTCCTCCTTGTGGAAAGCGGCCCCTACTACTTCGACAATACGGGTGGCACGTTCGAAGTCGCGGTTCCCGCGTGGAGTGCCGTATCTGCATCGGTTCTGCAGCAAATCAAGGATCTGGGACAGGGACTGAGAAATGCCTTCGTCCAAGGCGGCCGATCCGTCTGGGACGCCAGCATCCGTGTCGAGCAGAATATCCAGAACGTCCTGCAAGGCATTAATTCTGCTCTCACAATCCCCGATTCGAACTACTTCGGCGGCGGAAGTTTCGGTGGCGGTGGTGGTGGAGGTTCCTGGCAGATCGATGGCACCGCCCATAGTCCGGTCTACGTTCAGGTTGATGTGCGGGTTCCCGATGACGCTGCTCTGTTGCACTTGAGCGTCGAAGTGCAAAACCCCGGTAACAACGACATCGTACAGGTCGCCCTCGATAACCAGATCCTCGGCACAATCGACTTGGCGGCATTGACTGCCTTGGGAAAGTACGAGTTCGACTTCTGGGTAAGCGACTTCGCAGGGCAAACGACGCAATTGCAGTTCTATATGCCGTCTAGCACCTCCAGTTCCGCAGTGTTCAGTCTTTCCAAGATCGAGTTCGAGTCGGTCCCATTCCGCTTCACGGTCACGAACACCGACGACAGCGGTTCAGGTTCACTTCGCCAGGCGATCATGGATGCTAACAATCACCTCGGTGCCGACAGAATTCAGTTCGTGATCGGCACCGGTTTGCAGACGATTGCCCCGCTCTCCGCATTGCCGGAAATCACAGATCCGGTCGTCATCGACGCCACCACACAGCCGGGTTTCACGGGGCAGCCGCTGATCGAATTGGATGGGACCAATGCTGGGAACAGCGATGGCCTCAAAATCACGGCGGGGAATTCGGTCGTGCGTGGTCTGGTGATCGGGGGCTTCCAGCAATCGGGCATCGTGCTCGCCGATGGCGATAACAATGTCGTCGAAGGCAATTTCATCGGCACGGGCGCGCTGGGAACCGTCTCGCATGGAAACGACTTCGGCGTGAAGATTGAGGCTGGTTCCGCCGGGAACCGGATCGGCACGGATGGCAATGGCGTGAACGACGCGGCAGAAAGGAACATCCTTTCGGGCAATCGCGCGGACGGCGTGCTGATCAAGGAAGCCGGTAGCGACAACAACAGCGTGTCAGGCAACCTGATTGGGACCAATCTGGCGGGGACCGCGTCGCTGTCGAACAACTATGGCGTCCGCATCGAATCCGGAGCGAAAGGAAATCGCATCGGCACGAACGGCGACGGCCTGGCCGATGCCGCCGAACGCAATGTGATCTCGGGGAATCGGAATGACGGTGTCCTGATCATCGGCACCGCAACCTCCACAAATACCATTACGGGGAACTACATCGGTGTGGATGCGACCGGTCTGGCCCTTGGAAATTTCTGGAGCGGCGTGGAGATCATCGATTCCTCCAACAACCGGATCGGGGGAACTGCTTCCGGCACAGGGAACACCATAAGCAACAACGGATTTGACGGTGTCGCGATTTTGTCTGGGAGCGGGAACGCGATTCTCGGCAACTCCATCTCATCAAACAATTGGATGGGTATTGACCTCAAACGGGATGGAGTCACGTTCAACGACAGTGATGACAGCGATATGGGCCCGAACAATCTCCAGAACTTTCCGGTGCTCCAAAGCAGCACGGTCGATGTTGTTCGCGGCACAACGACGATCACCGGAAGTCTCATCAGTACTCCGGATTCGCAGTTCCGCGTCGAGCTTTTTGCCAGTGATGTGGCGAACGCGACCGGGCACGGGGAGGGGAAACAATTACTTTGGGCTTCGAGTGTCACGACCGACAGTGCTGGATTCGCGACAATTCTGGCGTCGTTACCTACGGCCATTCCCGCCGGTTACAAGGTCACAGCGACAGCCACTGATGTGAACGGCAACACGTCCGAGTTTTCACGAGCCATCACTTTGGTCGTACCGCCTTCAGCGACGTTGACATCCGCTCCGAACGTCACCCAAGCGGGCGGCACGAACTACGAATTCCAAGTCACCTACACCGACGACGTAGCCGTAGATGTCACCAGCCTTGGGAGTAGTAACGTCTACACAACTGCACCGGGCACGAACTTCGGTTGGATCGTGACCTACCTCGGCGTTGACAACAACACCAACGGAGTATCACGAATTGCGACCTATCGTATGTACGTCCCCGGCGGCAGTTGGGATCCCACAGACAACGGTGTCTACACCGTTCGGTTGATGCCCTATGGCGTTCGAGACACGTCTGGAAACACTGCTCCCGACATGATACTGGGGACGTTTACGGTCGCTATCAATGTTGCGCCGGTGATCGGTGCGATAGATATTGTCGGTCTGGCCAATGGCGGCTGGTGGGTGGCCCAGTCCACGGGCACGAGTTTCCTCAACGAGACCTGGGGCGCTTGGTCCATGGATGTCGCGTTGCAGGATGTGCAGATGGCCGATGTCAACGGCGATGGCCGGGACGACATTGTCGGCCGGACCGACGGCGGCTGGTGGGTGGCCAAGGCCATGAGCACGGGTTTCGTCAATGAGTTCTGGGGTGGCGGGGCCATGTCCGTCACGTGGCAGGATGTGCAGGTGGCTGATGTCAACGGCGACGGCCGGGACGACATTGTGGGGCGGGCCGATGGTGCCTGGTGGGTGGCCAAGTCCACGGGTACGGCATTTGAAAGCGAGTTGTGGGGTGGCTGGTCCACAGCCGCCACGTGGGTCGATGTGCAGGTGGCCGATGTCAATGGCGATGGCCGGGACGACATCGTGGGGCGGGCCAATGGCGCCTGGTGGGTGGCTAAGACCACCGGCACGGCTTTCGTCAATGAGTTGTGGGGCGTCTGGTCCACGGGTGTCGCTTGGCAGGAGGTGCAGGTGGCCGATGTCAACGGGGATGGCCGAGACGACATCGTGGGGCGGGCCGAGGGTGCTCGCTGGGTGGCCCTGTCCACCGGCACGAGTTTCGTCAGCGAGCAGTGGGGCGCCTGGCCCACGGACGTCCCGTTGCAGGATGTTCACGTGGCCGATGTCGATGGCGATGGCCGGGCCGACATTGTGGGCCGGGCCGACGGCGGCTGGTGGGTGGCCAGGTCCACGGGCACGGCCTTCGTCAATGATTTCTGGGGTGGCGGGGCCACGTCCGTCGCGTGGCAGGATGTGCAGGTGGCCGATGTCAACGGCGATGGCCGGACCGATATCGTGGGGCGGGCCGACGGCCTTTGGTGGGTGGCCAAGTCCACGGGCACGGCTTTCGAAAATGAGTTGTGGGGTAGCTGGTCTACCGATGTCACGTGGGCCGATATCCTCGTGGGCAACTTCTCAAGTCCGGCGGACGTTGGAGGTGCCTTTGAAGCGGCGGTGGTCGAAACAGTGGTCAATGAGGTACCGGTGATCGGTGCGTTCGACACGGCGGTGACGGACACCGTGATCGGGTCAGTCGTGTTGTTGGACTCGAACGCAACGGTGACCGACGTGGACAAGCCTCGATTCAACGGAGATGTCCTGACGATCAGCCTGACCGACAACGCCGACGAGGCGACCAACCGCCTGGAGTTCCGTCCTGTGACCCGCCTGGTCGGCGTGAGCGAATCAAATCTGAGGTTCCGGGAAATGACCGTCGCCTCCTTCACCGATGGAATCGGCGTGAGCCCTCTGATCATGACGTTCAATGCCAACGCCACCGAATCGACCGAGCAAACCGTGCTGAGTAACGTGACCGACCGCAGTGTTTCGGCCAACCCGCCAACCCTCCCGCACATCGTGCGCGTCACGCTCACCGATGGCGGCGGTGGGGCGAGCAACCTGCCGACGAAGACGATCAACTTCGCACCTGGTGCTGCTCCCCTCGCCATCGAGTTGTCGGCCCCATCGGTCGCGTTGAACCAGCCAAGAAGCACAACGGCCGGTTCGTTCAGCGCCGCCGATTCCGACGCCGGTATCACACTCATCTACGCCCCGGTTGTCACAGCGAGCAGCACCGACAACAACCAGCAAGCACAGGGTCTGCTGTCGTTCCTTGACGACGGTGATGGCCTCTCGGGACGCCGGAAGCGAAGGCGAAGACTGTGATGGTCTCCGCACGAACTTGACCGTTTCGCCGACCGAGCCAAACCGGTGCTTCGAGTTTTCGAGACGCACCGGCTCAGCCTACGTTAACGGGATTCCATCGAGCGCCCCGAGCTGCCGGTCCAGCCCACACGGGGCGACGACGATCTGAGATGCGAGGTCGCCGCGGTTCTCGATCACTTCTCGATGCACCAAGTCCCATCGGAGCTGACGGCGATCTGACGGTTCTGTCGTTCAGAAAACTCATCGACAGCACGGCGGACGCCCCATTCGCCCGTCGTGTCGAGATGGATGTCGTAGGCGTGACCGGTGAGCAAACCGCCGGGACGAATCTTCGGCCACCACGCGGCCAAGTCGGTGCAGACGGCGTCGTACACATGGTCCGCATCGATGAAGGCGAAGTCGAGACTGGCGTCGGCGAATCGGCACGCGGCTTGTGGTGAACCCTCGCGCAGGATGAAGCGGCGATCGCGGGCAAACTCAGTCCACCATGCGGCGGCGAACAACATCAACTCGAACCGTTCGGCGTTCATGTCACCGCAGACGGACTGGCCCTCGAATGGTCGCCACGGATCGACCATCCACAATTTCAGCTCGGGCACGGCGCGTAGCAGGTTCTCGGATGTATGGCCGTCAAAGACACCGACCTCGGCTCCGACGAGGGGCATGGGAAGCCGACGCAACCAGTTGATCAAGGCCGTGTGACGCAGATCGGTTCGACGTTCGAGCCGCATCACCGTGCGATCCTCGTTGAACCACTGGAAGATCTGCGAGAAGTAATCGGCCTGCACGCGCGGGTACCATTCGGGCCAGGTGCGCATCACGATGGACTGGTCGTCGTACTCGTATCCCAAAGTCGGTGGCTCCTGTGCGAGACGGGCGAAGTATTCGCGACAGAACTCCGTCTTGCCGATGAACAGTCCCGAGTTAATCCAGTGCCGCTGGTGGGCCAGCCTCGCCATCGGCAGCGCGGACTGAAATCGCACGAACTCGGGCAGTTCGGGCCAGCAGCGCGAACCGGTCGCATTGAAGAGCAGGTCGCAGGCGAAGTGTTGGCGAAAGCGATCGACGGCAATCTGCGGATTGTCGAGGAAGATCACGTCGCACGAATCGGCTCCGATGACGTAGGGCGTGCGCACGTGCTGCAGAGCTTCGGCGGTCAGCGCCAGTTTTTGGATGTTCATCCAGGGGTCGCGACCGCGCAACACGAGCGTCGGGATGCCGAGACAGTCCAGACTGCGTTCCAGGACGCCGTTGGGTTTGTCGGGCCGATTGAGACCGTGCCACGTGAGAACGGTCACATCGGGGCATTCGCACGCGGGGACGGGCGTCAACGCTTCGGCCACGAAACGATGCCAGTCCCCATGCAGCGGCCCCGGACAGTGGGCGGCGATCGGCCGGGTGCCGAAGAGTTGATTGGTGATGCGGACGGTCATCAGGCACACCCCGCACCGGCATCAACCTTCGCGCACCAGAGTTGCCACAGCAGTTGTTCGTACTCGCGCGCCATGCGGGCGGCGTGCAGTCGTTCGTCGGCGATGGCATGGCCTTCCGCGGCGAGTCCCTTCGCCCAGCAAGGATGCTGTTGCAGCATTCGCGCGGCCGCCGCGATCGCGTCCGGCCGGGGATCGACCACCAATCCGTTGACGCGGTCCCGGATGATCTCGGAGACGCAACCGACATCGGTCACGATCACGGGACGCTCGCAAAGCATGGCTTCCGCGATGACCAGTCCGAAGCCCTCGTGTTCCGAGACCAGACTGAAGGCGTCCATCGCCCGGTAGTAATCACCGAGGTAATCGGCGGCGGCGACGAAGGCAAAGCGGCCGGGGATTTGTTCGTTCGCCTGATCGAGCAGTTCATTGCGGCGGGCGCCGTGACCGACCAGCAGCAGTTTGAATTCGCGCGGCAGACGCGCGACGGCTTCGATGAGCAGCGGCATCCGCTTTTCTTCCGAGAAACGGCCAACGGAACCGAGGACAAAGTCCTGCGGCGAGAACCCGAGTCGCGCACGAACAACCTCGCGTGAACGGGTCTGTCCCAGATGACCGGCATCGACACCGTTCAGGATCACCGTCGAAGGGACACCGCCGCAGACTCGATCCTGCACGCGCTGGCTGACGGCGATGGCATGATCCGCCACCTGATTGCTCTCATTCAGCGTCTTGGCCGTCCACCACGATTCGCCATGTGCGACGAAGACACACAACTCGGGCCGAGCCGGTCGAAGCCACTCGTTGAAGCCGTCACCCCAGAGCAGCATCACGTCGCACTCGTCGGCGGCGCGATGCAGGTCGGCACGGTCACAAAACTCGACAGGTACAGGCATCGTGGCAGCGGCCCGCGAACACAGAAGCTCGGGATTTGTCACGAGACACTTCACGAAGTCGATCCGGCCGGGATCGAAGAACTTGGCCAGACTAAGCGTCTGCTGTTCGACACCTCCGTTCATGAAACACGGGCCGACATGAATCAGCCGCAGGGGTGGAGTCTGGTAGGAGGAATTGACGGGGCCGCGCACCGGTGTCGAATAGCCCTCGCCCTCAAAATTGAGAGCGATCTCGGGGTACTCGCGGTCCAGCGAGCGCGAAACCGGCGGTGCCGCTCCCGAGGAAAAAGCAGATGCCGAGAATGCCATCTCCCGTGATGCGGCTCCCGAGGAACAGGCCGATCCGGCAGCAGTTCCTACACTGTGTGCGCCATGCTGGACCTGTGCAGAGACGGCAGGTGTTTGCAGTTTGTAGGGGGGAGCCGAGACGAATCGCGTTTGTTTCACGGGGCGCATTTGCGGTTGAGCAGATGGCGAACTTGTCAGTCTCTCGGCGAGAGGCTGATCCAGACGGGGATCGTGATCCATGAATTGTGGTCCGATACGAGAGGACGGAACGGCTGTGATTGTCCCACACGGCAGCAAACTTTGCTGGCGCGGCAAATGTCAATGACCCAGCATTCCTCCTACCGGGGTACTCCAGTCTGATGACTCCCCCCGCTGTTCGACCTGCGAGAAGTCGATCGAGGGCAAACCGAGCCGTTTGAACAAAGTCTCACACGTCGGCAGCGCGTGCCACATTTTTTCCTTCATTCAGCCAAAATTGTTGCCGCGTCGCGCCAAGAATCTTCGTCGGAGCGCCCGTCGGCTCGCATTTCGCCGGTTGCGACCTGTTCCAACAGACAATTCTTGGAAGAGTGGCTCCATTTCACGGCTGTGGCACACTCTGATTCTCAGCGGACCGAAAACGGCCCTGGTGCCAGCTATCGAGTTTCCTTCGGTGCCTTGGCTCCGATGTGACTCGGCAGATCCTTGCCACATCCCGAATTCAACAGCGGTGATCCGGGCGCTGGTACGAGGAACTGGTCGTGACGGGGATCTTCGCGGACGGGAACATCCAACCCCGGGTGAAATGTGACCAGTTGACTCCCAGCGTCTTCGGTGGTTGCGGTCCTCGTGTCCGGCTCCCACCAATTGGCCTCAGACTGCCACTTGGCGAAGACCAGGTCCAACTGATCCGTGCCCGCTTGAATCCGCTCACCTCCAAGAATCAGGTTGTTGCAGATGCGTGAGTCCGTCCGCTCCGAAGGGACGGACGGCGACCGGAACGAGTCGATGAAGCCCAGCCAGTAGCGCGTGCCCACGAACGTGTTGTTCACGATTTCAATCCGACTCTCCGGAGACCAGGACTTGATGCTGAGGTTGATGGCATTCTCGCCGTGAAAGAACACATTCCCAGCCAACCGAATCCGACGGCAGGACTCTGAGATGTGGAGTTGTGTGTACGGAGCAGAAAACAGACAGTCCTCGCAGACCAAATTGGGAGCCGTCCGCGTTCCCGAGTCTGCCGACAGGCAGTACGCGCCGCCCGACGCCGAAAACTGACAGCGTTGCAACTGGATCGATGCCGTCGGCTGTGTCGCTTTT
The DNA here is from genome assembly GCA_031412755.1 of Schlesneria sp. Taxonomy (GTDB): domain Bacteria; phylum Planctomycetota; class Planctomycetia; order Planctomycetales; family Planctomycetaceae; genus Schlesneria. Next base: position 23,861 of record JANODP010000444.1, read on the forward strand.
GCGTTGATCGACACGAGAGCCTTCGACGCGTCGGAACCCGTATGCGTGAAACGACAGTCCGACACGGTGATATCCCGCGCGGTTCCGGTCACGATCAACGCATGATCGGTCTCGCCGACGAGTTCAAAATCGAAACCTTCGATCGTGACGTTGGAGACGTTTTCAATGGAGAGAAGAGGTGAGTTCGATGTCGGTGCGTTGGAGGATTCCAGTTTGGCACGCGGCGTGGCCAGCAGTTTCAACCCGCGAAGCTCGGGGCGACTGACTTCCAGCCGTTCTGTGTACGGTCCCGGCCCGACGACGGTGATCGTGCAGTTCTCGGCCGCGCGCCGAATGGCTTCATTCAACGTGGCGCAGGTCGCATCGGGACCGGAGCCGACCGTGATCTCAGTGAGTTTGGGCTCCAGGAACACATCGGGGCTGGTCTCGCCCGCTTTGGGATTCGTCCCGTGCGCCACCGACGGTCCACCCGTAGGCCGTGTCGTAATCGAGCCATCGGGCCAGTACTTCCACGTCGCGAACCCACCGACCAGGACGATGAAAGCCGCAACAATCAAAGCGGCCGTCCCACCGCGCGAAACCCTGGACGGCTTCGCCTTCGCAACCGCCTGGCTCCCGGCAACCACGATCCGCGTTTGATCGGAGAGAACATCGATCAGATCCTCGGTTGGTGTCAGGTTGAGCTGCACCAGCAGTTTTTTCAGAACATCGGCCACTTCATACGCGGACTGGTAGCGTTCGTCGGGATTCTTGGCCAGCAGTTTCTCAACCATCTCGGACAGGACGTGTGGGACGGCTGGATTGACATTGTGCAAGCTGGCTGGAACCAGGTCGATAATCTTGTGGATGGTCTCCGCGTGAGTCCTGCCGTGGAAGGGCGAATGCCCCGTGACCATGCAGTACATCACACAACCCAGGCTGAACAAGTCGGCCCGCGCGTCGATGCTGTTGCCGCGAATCTGTTCCGGAGCCATGTAGGCCGGTGTCCCGACCGCGTGGTCGTGCGATGTCAGGTCGGCATTGTCGAAGGCAACGCGCGCGAGGCCGAAATCCATCAGGCGGACGCGCGTGGCCCCCTCGTGCAGCATCACGTTCGCCGGTTTCACATCGCGATGGATGACGCCCTGGGCATGGGCCGCCGCGAGTCCCTGCGCGATCTGGGCACTGAGCCGGATGACTTCGATCACATCGAGCTTCCCGCGCCCACTCACGTATTCCCGCAGCGATTGCCCCGAGACAAACTCCATGACCAGAAACGGTGTCTCACCCTGTTCCTCGACCGAGTGAATCGTGAGCACGTTCTCGTGATTGATGGCCGCCGCCGCACGAGCCTCGCGCTGGAAGCGGCGACGCGCCACAGCACTCTGCGCCAGGTGAGGCCCCAGAACCTTGATCGCCACGGTGCGGCGCAAGTCGGGATCGAACCCCTTCCACACGATTCCCATGCCGCCGCGACCCACCTGCCCCTGAATCGTGTACTTGCCCAGCCGGGCCGGGATCGGAACCTCAGCACTGAGAAGCGCCACGCCATCGAGGATCAACTCGTCCGCCGCCTCCGCCATGTTCGGCGTGTATTCGCGGGTCGGTTCGGACGCACGGTCACTCGTGCTCGGATTCGATCCCTTGTCCGACGCGTCATCCGATTCGTCGCCTTCTTCGGCGGGATTGGTCATCACAGGTCTCCAAACGGTCCTCAACCAGACCGACAGAGAGTAGCCCCATCGCAAGGCCGACGCAAAGCGAGGGGAAGGAGAGTGGGCAGTCGGCAATGGGCAGTCGGCAGTGAAAAGTACCAACGAAGGCGAAAGACTCCGCCCTATGCGTGGCCCCCGTGTTGACTGCCCACTGCCCACTGCCCACTGCCCACTGCCCACTCTCCCTCCCGTCTGAAAACCCGTCTTGCCCGGTTTTTCCAGCCCCACTACCATCCCGCCCCTTGGACCGGGCGATGGCCGCCTGTCTGTCCGTCTGATTTTCTGCGCTGGGGCGCGGTCATGTTTCGGGCCGGCCTGACATTTCTTCGACGACTGTGTTGCGCCACGATCCTGCTCACCTTGATCGTCTGTGGTGCCGAGGTGGCCGTGCGCATTTGTGAGGTCGTGCAGGGGAAAGCCGTCTGCTCGACAGCGTCCGCAACGTGCGGCATCGATCCGACCGGACTGCTGGTTCCCTCCTGGACCACCCATCGCGAACTGAAGCCGCACGCGACGGCCGAAGTGGCCTGTCGCGACTCGCGCCGTCAGGTCGAAATCCGCACGAACTGCCACGGTCTGCGCGGTCCGGAGATCGTCGTTCCCAAACCGGCCGACATCTACCGCATCGTGTTGCTGGGCGATGAGACGATCCTCGCACCGGAAACGCCCGAGGCCGAGCATTGCACACATCTGCTGGCCGGTCTGCTCGAACAGAGAACGCGGGTACGGATCGAAGTCATCAACGCGGGCCTGCCCGGTGCGTGCCCGCTGACCGAGTATCTGCTGTTCAAACAAAGGCTGCTCGCGCTGCAACCGGATCTCGTCCTGCTGCACTTCGACTGGTCCGACGTCTCCGACGACCAGCAGCTTCGCCGGCGCACGCGCTGCGATCGCGCGGGAACTCCGCTGTCGTGCCCGCACGCCAGTCTGTTCGCACGCAAACGAGTGACCGAGCCGCTCGACAATCTGCGCCAACAGTTCCGTCTGGTCGACTGGGGACTGACATCCATGAGCCAGCAATGGAAACAACAGCTCGCAGAACAAAACGCCTCGACTCGCGACACGGCGGCCAACCCGTATGCGTGGCTGCGCGAGGAGCGTCCCGATGAGGACGTCGCCGTGCAGCAGTCGTTTCACCCGATCGCCGATCTGGCCCGGCTGAGTGACAGCGCCCACTTCCAACTCGCGGTGGTGACGTCTCCCAAACCGTGGCAGGTCTCGTCGCGATGCAGCAACGGGAAGGGGATTCGGTTGGCCAGCGGTGTCGCGGACGAGGCCTACTTTCCCAGCCGGGCTCCGTTCGACAGCCTCGCCAACTACGTCACCGATCTGCGTCTGCAATATGCGGACGCTTCGATGACCCTGGCGAGCGGACGCGATGCCGACAAAAACTTCCTCCGCTATGCACCCCGCTGGTCCGCCACCGGGCACCGCCGAATCGCTGAATTCCTCGCCGGCTTTCTCGACGAGAGAGTTCCCGGTCCGTGGAACAGTCGATACCTTCCCCAGGGCGAATCGCCGATTGGCCGCGCTCCAAGGGAAGCGGCCCCCGTCCAGTGGGCGCGCGGCGAGCGATGAAGCCAACAGGTTGAAGGTCGAGGGTCGAAGGTTGAGGGTCAGGCAAGAGTCCGTTCGTCGTTGTTTCGACTTGTTCTCTACTCTCATCTCAACCCTCAACCATCAACCCTCAACCCACTTTGGAGACTCCCCATGACACACGCACCCTCCAAGTCCGAAGCCTACTTCCACACGGCGGCCGATCATCTGGGATTGTCGAGCCGCATGCGTGTCCTGCTGCTCACGCCCGAGCGGGACGTCAAGGTGCAGGTTGCGATCCGGCTCGACAACGGCGAACTGGAAACGTTCCTCGGGTATCGCGTCCAACACGATGGGGCGCGCGGGCCGATGAAGGGGGGATTGAGGTATCACCCCGAGGTCGATGATGCCGAGGTCCAGACGCTGGCCCAGCTCATGACGTGGAAGACGGCCGTGGTCGATCTGCCGTATGGCGGGGCGAAGGGGGGCATTGCCGTCGATCCGCGAAGTCTCAGCAAGGCCGAACTGGAACGGCTGACGAGAAAGTTCGTCGATCAGATTCACGACATGGTCGGGCCCAACTCGGACATTCCCGCTCCCGACATGGGGACGAACTCGCAGGTGATGGCCTGGTTCATGAACCAGTACCAGAAGCATCACGGCTTCCAACCGGCGTGCGTCACCGGCAAACCACTCGAACTGCACGGGTGCGAGGGACGCGAGGAGGCGACCGGTCGTGGCGTCGTCATCATCGCCGACCGGCTGTTTCACAAGCTCGACCAATCGCTGGCGGGGAAGACGGTCGCCTTGCAGGGCTTTGGAAACGTCGGCAGCTTCACCGCCAAGTTCCTCTACGAACGAGGGGCGCGGGTCGTCGCGATCACCGATGTGCGCGGCGGAGTGAAGGATCCCGTCGGACGCGGCCTGGACATCCCGCAGTTGCTCGATTACGCGCGGGCCAACAACGGCGTGCAGGGCTTTCCCGGAACCGAGCCGCTCACCAATGACGAGTTGTTCGCACAGGATGTCGATCTGCTGATCCCGGCCGCGCTCGGCGGGCAACTCACGGAGCAGACCGCTCCGCTGGTGAGGGCCAAGTACATCGTCGAAGCCGCCAACGACCCGACCACTCCCGAAGCGGACGAGATCTTCGCGAAGAACAGAATCACCGTCGTCCCCGACATCCTGGCGAACGCGGGGGGCGTGACGGTCAGTTATTTCGAGTGGGTGCAAAACCGCAGCGTCGTCCACTGGCCGCTCGAAGAAATCCGCATGAAGCTCGAACAGAAAATGACCGCCGCCTTCGACGCCGTCTGGCAGATCGCCCAAGACAAGGAGGTGCCGTTGCGCACGGCAGCCTACATTCTGGGGATCGGCCGCGTCGCCCAGGCAACCGAGTTGGCGGGAGTGTCGTGACAGCCCGCCCAACAGGATGAGTCTTTCTCGATCCTGACGGGATCTGATCCAACTCATTGATCCCCGTGTGAGGCCAGCGAAATCAGCGCTGACTCAAAGGCAGTCCCAATTCCCCGGCTGAACCAAGCTGAAATGTCTTGGGACACCGAAGCGGGGCTTTACAAACACATAAGGCCGTCCTAGCCTGTCAACGGGGGCCGATCTTGACAGCAGTCGTTCGTTTCTCAGTTCATTCCATCCGGAGGTGTCCCATGGCCAGAGTCTCACGCAAATCGGCAGGTTTCACGCTGATCGAACTGCTCGTTGTGATCGCGATCATCGCGGTCTTGATTGCCTTGCTCTTGCCGGCGGTCCAGCAGGCGCGCGAATCGGCCCGACGGACGGAGTGCAAGAACAAGCTCAAGCAGTGGGGGGTGGCGATGCACAACTATCACGATTCCCACTCCGTCTTGCCGGTCCAGACTTCGTACGGACCAGTTGCTCGTTACCACTGGAGTTGGATGGCGATGACTCTTCCGTACGTCGATCAGACTGCGATGTATGGAGCATGCAACTTTGATCTGGATGGTTTGAACGCGACGGTGAATTCGTCTGGATTTTCGAATCGAAGCATCCTTGGACGAAACTTGCACTTGGCGCTCTGTCCGTCCGATCCCAACTCAAGCGTACAAGTAGTTCGCACGGATGATGCTGGAGGAATTGTTCTCGGTTTGACGAACTATGGGGCGTGTGTCGGCGACCACGTCAATGCAGGTGCCGCCACCAGTACTACGGGAGCCTCGGCAACCTGGGGCTTCGGTTATGGAAATGGCGCCGCCAACGTGAACCAGGCTCGGGGAATCATTTCGCGATACGGTTACAGTGCCCGGTTCAGTCACGTTCAAGATGGAATGTCCAATACCATTTTTGTGGGCGAGGTAATTCCTTCAAAGTGCGTCTGGCAGGACTGGGGACACCAGAACTTCGTGACCACCGCCCAGGTGATCAACTATCTCAACAAGACCGTGAGTGCATCGAATGCTGATCAGAGCATCTCGTATCGCAGCCATCACACGGGCGGTGCTCACTTCCTGTTTGGAGATGGAACCGTGAAGTTCCTCAACGAGAATGTTGATAGTCCAACCTACAATGCCCTCGCTTCGCGCGCGGGGAGCGATCGGATCGGCGAGTACTAATCTCGACTCGTTGCATTGGCTGATTGACGATTCGACTGACCGGTTTCACCATCCCAGTTGTCCACCGGAGTATGACGCCCATGCGACCGTGCCTCGCTCTCTTTTCGATCATTGTCTGCCTGTCCCTGGCCGTCGGTTGTGGTCCCAAAATTGATCGTCCGAAACTGGTGCCCGTTCAAGGAACGGTGTCTTACAAAGGACAGCCACTCGCCGAAGGGACAATCGTGTTTCATCCCGCGAAGGGACGAAGTGGATCGGGGAAAATCAAAGATGGAAAGATCATCGAAGTCACATCGTATGAACCCAACGATGGACTGCCTGTGGGACAGTACCGGGTCACGATTGAGTCTGTGACCGGTGCTGGTGACATGTATGCCGAGCGCAAATCGCTCGTTCCCGCGCTGTACGGCGACGTCGAAAAGTCTGGGTTGACCGCCGACATCAAGGATGTCAAGGAGAACGTCCTGTCGTTCAACTTGACTGACTCGCCCTGAGTTGATGCCTGACAAAAAGCGTTGAGGGATGTGGTGGGGACGGCTTTGCCCGAAAATGCAGGTCAGGCGGTGTCCGACTCAATGGCTTGGTCTCGAATGACCGGCAGAACCGGTACAGTCCCGACCATCGGTTTGACTCGGATGCGGCTCGACCCTATCATCCCCGCCGATTCAAGTCCGCAGCGGCCTCCGGCCGATTCTGCTGAGGCACACGAAATGACCGGCCCGTCCCGAACCACGAAGCACTCCGACTCCAATGCCCCGAGCATTCGGATCGAGATCGTCATTATCAGCGGAGTCCATTAGCAACCTCGGGGTGGTGACGTTTACGAACCATGACAAGCCCTCAGGTGCGACCTGAGGGCTTTTTTGTTTCCACAGTCAACATTGAAAGTCGAGCCATGTCCCGCATCCAGATCTACGACACGACCCTCCGCGACGGCAGTCAGGGCGAAGGGGTCAACTTCTCGCTTCAGGACAAACTGCTCATCACGCAGAAGCTGGTCGAAGTGGGGATCGACTTCATCGAGGGGGGCTATCCGCTCTCGAACCCGAAGGACGCCGAGTACTTCCTGCGGGTGCGCGACCTTCCGCTGAAGCAGGCCAGGATCTGCGCGTTCGGCATGACGCGGCGCAAGGGCTGCGCGCCCGAGGATGATGTCGGCATGTGCGCCCTGCGCGACGCGAAAGCTTCGGTCGTGGCCCTCGTCGGCAAGACGTGGGATTTGCACGTGTTCGAGGTGCTGCACATCGACGAAGCCGAGAACCTCGCGATGATCCGCGACTCGGTTTCATTCCTGAAGGCCGAGGGCAGCGAAATCTTCTACGACGCCGAACACTTCTTCGACGGCTTCCGGGCGAATCCCGAGTTTGCGTTGAAGACGGTCGTGGCGGCTCAGGAGGCGGGGGCCAGCCTGATCGTCCTGTGCGACACCAACGGCGGACGGCTTCCCGAAGACATCGCCGCGGCGGTCGAGGCCGTTCGGAAAGTGTTGAAGGTTCCCGTCGGCATTCACTGTCACAACGACTGCGAACTGGCGGTCGCCAACTCGCTGACCGCGGTCGATCACGGCGCGATCCAGGTCCAGGGAACGATCAACGGGATCGGCGAACGCTGCGGCAACGTCGACCTCATCAGCGTCATCGGCAACCTGGCCTTGAAGAAGGGCCACGAGGTCCTGAACCCCGATGGCTTGGTGCATCTCACCGAGCTGTCCCGGTACGTCTACGAGATCGCCAACATGAACTTCCGCAACAGCCAGGCGTTCGTCGGCGCCAGTGCGTTCGCTCACAAGGGGGGCATGCACGTTCACGCCGTCAACCGGCTGGCCGCCAGCTACGAGCACATTCCACCGGACTCCGTCGGCAACCAACGGCGGGTTCTCGTGAGCGAGTTGTCCGGCCGCTCCAACATCATCGCCAAGACGACGCAGCACCAGATCAACCACGACAACGCCCTGATGACCCGCATCCTCGAACGAGTCCAAGACCTCGAAAACGAGGGCTATCAGTTCGAGGCGGCCGAAGCTTCGTTCGACCTCCTCGTCCGCAAGGAAGCCGGAGCCTACACCCCGAAGTTTCAGCGGCTGCACTATCGCGTCAACGTGGAGACCGCCGCGGGGCAGGGAACGACCACCGAGGCCACCGTCAAGTTGCGGGTCAACTCGCACGTCGAACACGTCGTGGGTGAAGGCGACGGACCCGTGAATGCCCTCGACAACGCCCTCCGCAAGGCCCTGTCGGCGGCCTACCCGAACCTCGCTGAAATGCAACTTGTCGATTACAAGGTACGTGTCATCAACTCGGCCGAGGGGACCGCCGCGCGGGTCCGCGTTGTCATCGAAAGCCGCGACCACACGGATGTCTGGAGCACCGTCGGCGTCAGTGAAAACGTGATCGAAGCCAGTTGGCTGGCTCTCGTCGATAGTGTCGAATACAAGCTGTACAAGGATGCGGAAACGACGTAGCTGCCAACACAAACGCGTCCGTTCTTTCATGAGGCCCAAAACATGACCACCATCCAACTGACTGAAGACAACGAGCGATTTGTCAACGCCTCCCTGGCCGAGGGCTTGTATGGCTCACGCGACGAACTGCTCAACGACGCCCTGCATTCGCTCCAGCAGGAACGCGAGTGGCGGCGACATGCCGAAGAGGGAGCGAGGCAATTGCAAAATGGAGAGTACACCGAGTTTGATGACGAATCGCTGGCCGAATACTTTGAGGATGTCAAACGTCGCGGTCGCGAACGGCTCGCCGCGAAGAAGCCGGCACCATGAGCGACTACCGCCTGACACGACAGGCGATGTGGGACATCGACCAAGTCTGGGACTACATCGGGGACCAGAACGACAATCCCGATGCCGCAGACAAACTCGTGGCTCGGTTCCACAACACCTTCGAACGACTGGCCAGCGCTCCCGGAAGCGGCCACCGTCGCGATGATCTCAGCCCCGGCATGCGAGTGTTCCCCGTCGGCAACTATGTCGTCTTTTACCATCCTTCAGCGGACGGCATCGACATCACCGGCATCGTCCATGCCCGCCGCAACTGGGTCGAGATGTTTGAAGGCGGTCAACGTCAGCCCTAGCGTTCCATCATTCTTCCGCCCCTGTTTTGAAACAATCGTCCATGCCCACCGAAATCCCCAAGCAATACGATCCCGCTGCCGCCGAAGCGAAATGGCTTCCGTTTTGGGAAGAGCGGGGCGACTTCAACGCCGATCCGCCACCAGCCGGCGGGGCCGGTCCCAGCAAGCCGCCGCACGTCATCATGATCCCGCTGCCGAACGTGACCGGGGCGCTGCACATGGGCCACGCGCTGAACGGCACATTGCAGGATCTGTTGACTCGTTGGCGCCGGATGCAGGGGTACGAAGCCCTCTGGATGCCGGGGACCGATCACGCGGGGATCGGCACGCAGGCGATGGTCGAGAAGCGGATGCTCGAGGCCGAGGGCCTGACTCGGCACGACATCGGGCGCGAGGCCCTCATCGAGCGCATCTGGAAATGGAAGGACGTTTACGAGACCCGCATCCTTTCGCAACTGAAGCGGCTCGGCGCGAGCTGCGACTGGCGGCGGGTGCGGTTCACGCTGGACGAAGTCTGTTCGCGCGCGGTGCGGCAGACGTTCTTCAAAATGTTCCAGGACGGTCTGATCTTTCGCGGCAAGCGGCTCGTGAACTGGGACTGCTTCCTCCAGACCGCCGTTGCCGACGATGAGGTCAGCGAAGAAGAAACGGACGGCCACTTCTGGACGTTCAACTACCCGGTGGTGGAAGAGGGGCAAGGGCTAAGGGCTGAGGGGCAAGCGACGGACAAAGCCTCTTCTTCCGATCCCTTGGCCCTCAGCCCTCAGCCCTCAGCCACTGCTCAACGCATCTCCTTTTCAACAACCCGGCCCGAGACGATGCTCGGCGACACGGCGGTCTGCGTCCATCCCACCGACGAGCGGTACATGCACCTGATCGGCAAGCATGTCCGCATCCCGCTGAATGGTCGTGTGATTCCGATCGTGGCCGATGCTCTGTTGGCCGACAAAACGCTCGGGACTGGCTGCGTGAAGGTGACTCCCGCGCACGACCCGAACGACTACGCCTGCTGGACTCGCAACAAGGAGCAGATGGGCGAGCCGATCAACATTCTGAACCCGGACGGCACGCTGAACGAGAACGCCGGTCCGTGGCAGGGCCAGGATCGTCTCGTCGCGCGAGACGCCGTGGTCGCCGAGATGGAACGGCTCGGCCACTTCGAAAAGGTGGAAGACCGCAAGATCCCGCTCAAGCACAGCGACCGCTCGAAGACCCCCGTCGAACCGTACTTGTCCGAGCAGTGGTTCGTGAAAATGGACACGCTCGCCCAAAACGCCATCGACGCCGCCAACGACGGCCGAGTGACGTTCTACCCCGAACGCTACAAACAGTCGTACCTCAGTTGGCTCGGCGAAAAACGCGACTGGTGCATCAGCAGACAACTCTGGTGGGGGCACCGGATTCCGATCTGGTCATTGTCAGAACAAGGCCAAGAAGGCTATTTCGAAAACGTCGAAGCAAGCCAACAAGTTTTCGACGAGATCAATTCGACCGATCGTGGCTTGGATTTGATGAGTCAGGTCTTTGGAGAAGTCGTTTCAAGAGATGTTGCAACGGTGCGAATCTCACTTGATGAGACGACACGGCAGCAGGTGATTTCAATCTGTCTCGCTCCGGGAAACGAAGACCGAGAGAAACAACTCGTCGAGTTTGGGTTCACGCAAGAGGAAGACGTTCTCGACACATGGTTCAGTTCCGCGTTGTGGCCTCACGCGACGTTGGGCTGGCCGGACACCGAGCACAATCCGCCGCTTGCGGGCCAAGGGGCAAGGGCTGAGGGGCAAGGGACGGTAAAGAATTCCGGTCCCTCGGCCCTCAGCCCTCAGCCCTCAGCCAAGAACGAAGTCCTCTCCTACTTCTACCCCGGCAACGTGCTCGTCACGTCGCGCGACATCATCACGCTGTGGGTGGCGCGGATGGTGTTGACCGGCCTCTACAACATGGGGGACGTGCCGTTCAAGCATGTCTGCATTCATCCGAAGATTCAGGACGGCTTTGGCCAGACGATGTCGAAGTCGAAGGGGAACGGCGTCGATCCGATCGAGCTGATCGAGAAGTACGGCTGCGACGGGATGCGGTTCACGATCGCCTCGTTCGCAGGCGAGACGCAGGACGTGCGGTTGCCGGTCGGCTACGAGTGCCCTCATTGCCAGGCCGTGATCCCGCAGGAGCCGCATCACCTGAAGTTCAAGCCGGGCAAGCCGAAGATCAAGTGCGCGAAGTGCAAGAAGGAATCGCAGTACGCCACCCCCAACTACACCCCCGACGAGGGCGAGCTGGTCGCGCGGATCACGATCGAACGCTTCGAGTACGGCCGCAACTTCTGCAACAAGCTCTGGAACGCCGCTCGATTTGCGATGCTGAACTTGGGCGAGTCGAGAGATGAGAGCGGAGAGACAAGAGCCAGAGAAGAAGCTCTCGCCGCGTCTCCGCCTTCTCTGGCTCTCGACTCTCGACTCTCGTCTCTCGACTCTTCATTGGCTCTCGACTCTCGACTCTCGTCTCTCGACTCTTCATTGGCTCTCGACTCCCTCGCCATCGAAGACCGTTGGATTCTCTCGCGTCTGGCGACCGTGACGCAGGAAGTGACCTCGCTGCTGGACATCTACAAGTTCGATGCGGCCACGCGCTCGCTGCGCGACTTCGTGTGGAACGAGTTCTGCGACTGGTACCTGGAAATGATCAAGCCCCGTCTGAGGGACGAGGCTCGCAAACCGGCGGCTCAACGAGTGCTGGTGACAGTCCTCGACACGACGCTGCGGCTGCTTCATCCCTTCACACCGTTCATCACGGAAGAATTGTGGCAGCGGCTGAAGGAGATCGCTCCTTCGCGCGGCCTGCCGACTCCGACGCCAGCCGCCGACGCAGTCATCATCGCGCCGTGGCCGAGCGGCCTCGAAGCGTGGAGAGACACGGCGCTCGAAGCCCGCTTCCAGCGGTTGCAAGACTTGATCGTGGCCGTCCGCAACGTGCGCGGCACGTACAACATCAGCCCGGCGCTGACGGTGACGATCTCCGTGCGATGCTCGTCCGCATCGGCGGCCGATCTGGAACAGGTGCGGTCGCAGTTCGAGAGCCTCGCCAAAGCGACGCTGACCGCCCGCGGTCCCGATGTCGCGCGTCCCAAGGCCAGTGTCAGCTTCTCGCTCGGAGACTCCGACGGCTTCCTGCCACTGGAGGGTCTCGTCGATCTGGCCGCCGAACGCCAACGGCAACAGAAAGAAGCCGACAAGCTACGCGGCTTCATCGCGGGGACCGAGAAGAAGCTCGGCACATCGAGCTTCGTCGATCGCGCGCCACCCGAGGTGGTGGCGGATGTTCGTCTGACTCTGACAAACCAGCAGAAGCAGCTTGCGAGCATCGAAGAGATCATCGCTCAATTGGGCGAGGGCTGACGCGGGCCATCACCGGGCGTATCATCGTTGTCGGACGTGCCGTTCACAGAGATCTGCTTGAAACATCAGGCCGCGAATCGGAGGAACCTCATGCACCTTCCCGTGGAACTTCAGCAATACGTCGGTGCCCAGATGGCACTCGGAAGCTACGAAACGTTTGATGATCTTGTCGCGGATGCGCTCTTCGCGCTGCGCGAAAAACAACGGGCAGAGTTGATCGAACAGATCGACATCGGCCGTCGCCAGATTGAGAACGGTGAATGCACGGTCATTCACAATGAGGAGGAACTGGACGCTTTCTTTGACGGGATCATCAACCGCAAGCGGACGGAGCCTGCCGCATGAAGTTGAATGTTGTCTTCTCAAACATTGCGAATCTGGACCTCGTGGCCATTCACGACTACATCGCCGAGTACAGCCGCGAAGAACACGCTTCTCCGCATCAAAGCGGAATGCAGGCGGCTGGGTTCGATGCCGCTCACGGGCTCCAAGTGCGACGACTTGCAACCGGGACTCCGATTTCGAGTGGTCGGCAAATACGTCGCCTTCTACCGGGTGACGGACGACGTTGTTTGGATTCAGCGAGTTCTCCACGGCGCTCGTGATTTCGGAAAGTTGTTGTGAGATTGAGTCGCTTGCCAGGAGTCGAATCGTGCTCGTCCAAATGGAACTGTCCCGGATCATCATCAGCGAGATCAACGACCAGCAGGTCATCTTCCTGCGCGAGGTCGAGGGGGAGCGTTCGTTCCCCATTCTGATCGGGCTGTTCGAAGCAACGAGCATCGACCGCCGCGTGAAGGGCGAGGTTCCCCAGCGACCGCTCACCCACGACCTGCTCAAGGCGAGCATCGAAGCCCTCGGCGGGGAGCTTCAGGACGTGGTCATCAACAGCCTGGAAGACCACACCTACTTCGCGGCCCTCCGCATCAAGCTGGACGGCGAACTGGTTGAGGTCGACAGCCGACCGAGCGACGCCGTCGCGCTGGCGGTTCACTACACACCGCACCTGCCGATCTACGTGGCCGACGAAGTGCTGGACGAAGCGGCCGGGTGACGGCTCGTTCGCGAGCGAACCCTCAAACTGCCGCCCCCGGTCGCGACGAATCCCGCGGACTTCATTCCGGCGGGTGGTCGGTCTCCCTCTGCTCGGCATTCTCGAACGGGATTCCACCGGCGCGGGTCCCTCCCTCCGCCAGCCACTTCGGCCACAGATGCGGCGGCAGCCAGTGGGCCTTGTACGCGCTGATCAGCACGCCGATCAGCAGCGTGCCACAACTCCACGAGAAGGCGGTGATGGCCTCGCGGCCCACGCGGGAGGCCGCTTCACGAAAGACCACCATCGTCAGACCGTAGCCGAGCGCAAACATCGTCCCGCAACAGCCCGTCCAGTACGCGCGGCTGCGACTGAGGTGAGCACAGGCGTAGCCCACCCCGACCAATCCGGCGATGTACGACAATCGCCAGAGCAACGGAACCTCCACCGCAGCCGGAGCGGCGAGTGCGACAAAGGCCGTCAACGGCAACAGGATCGCTCCGGCATGTCGCATCAGCAGGGCCAGGGCATCACGGTGAAACAGGCTCAGCAGCAAAACGGTTGCGAACAAGAAGTGGTAACAAGCCGTCATGCGATACGCGGCGAGCAACGTGGACGGCAGCAGAAACCAGACGCTCAGCGTCATCAGCATCGCGGCGATCAGAGTCATCGCGGTCGAGCGACGCCGCAGACCGATCACCGCCAGGATGGCACTCACGCCAAGCAGCGGCCACGGGTTCACCACCGCCAGCGTGGAGAGGCCGTTCGTCTGCGGACCGATCACGCTGAACAACAGGGCCGAGCCGAGCAGACCGATCTCGGCACCCGGCGCCCGCCGCAACATGGCCCAGCCGTAGAACAGCGCGATCAACCAGACGGCCAGCCAGACGGGCGACGCGACGGTCAGAGTCAGCCGGTTGAGAAAGTCGAGCATCACGCCGGTTTGGTACCACGGCCAGGCCATCAGCATCACACCGGGAACGGCGAGCAGTGCGCGGCGAACGAGGCGCGCATTGCCGCTCGTCAAACCAGCCTCCAGAATCAGCACGAGGTTCGCCAGCACGAACGGAACGAGAAAGTACGGTCGCCAGATGGTGTCGAGCACGATGCCGAATCGGCTGTCGGGCGAGACCCAGATCATGCCCGTCGGGCTGAATGTCAGCGTCAGGGCATACGACCTCAGAGCCATCGCCGTGACGATCATCCCGAACGCCGTCCAGGGAAACCACGGCCACGGCCACGGGGTGCCGTTGTTGGCGGTGTATGCCCGACCCAGTCTGACGGCAGGAATCAGTGTCAGGCAGAGCAGGGCGGCCACCTGTGGAATCAGAAACAGCATCCAATCGACCTTCTTCGGGTCGTGGCGCGGATTCAATTCGGGCGAGCACCACCACGGCATCACGTAGAACAGCGCCAGAAACAGCACGAACGGAACCAGATAGGCCGCACCCAGCCGAATTCCCGCGCCGCGCAGCGTGAACAGCATGACGAGCACCGAGAACAGGAAGCCGAAGCCGAGCAGGGCCGCTCCGCCGCTCGACGACTCCATCTTCACAAACAGGTCGTCCGCACTGACCGACACCGCCAGAAACAGCAACAACAGGAGCAGCAGGATCGACCGGGCATCCTCCCAGACCCTGCCGTATCTCACGATGAGGACGCCGATCACCGCCAGGACCAGCGTGTACCCGGCCAGCACGCCCATCATCAGCCAGCAATCGATCGTGCCGATGTTCTGTTCGCCGTATCCGGACCGAACCGCATACAGCATCAACAGGGCACTGATGAAATAGAACGGATTGTGAGTCCACAGCCAGCGGGCCACCGACAATCGAGACGTGAACATGGTCGCCTCCTCGGAAAAAGGAAAGAACTGCAACGCGGGAGGCGAGATGGGATGGGATGCCTCCCAGAACGATGTGCCGATTATATCGAGACAATTCGACGGGGAAGCCCACACTTTTCCGTCGCGCCGGAACGAAGACGGCCCGCTCAACGAAAGAACCCCGGCTCCGAGCAGGAGCCGGGGTTCGCATGCCAGTTGGTTTGCAAGACACGTCGGACTATTTGCCCAGCTTCTCTTTGAAGAGCTTCTGCATGTCGGCCCAGCTCTTTTCGTCGGCGGCCTTGTTGTATTGCAGACCCGGCAGGTTGAACTTCTTGGAGGCTTCATCGGCTTCGGGAACGGTGAAGCTGTGTCGCGCACCGGGATACGAAATGAACTCGTACTTCGCCCCTCCCTTGTCGAGCGCCTCACGGAACGACTTCACGGCCTCGGCAGGAATGAAGCTGTCATCCGCACCGTGGCAGATCAGGATGGCCGACTTGATCCCCTTGACTTGTTCTGCCGTCGGTGTGACCAGCGCGCCGTGAAAGCTGGCGATGGCCTTGAGATCCGTCCCGGCGAATGCCAATTGCTGCACGGTCGATCCGCCAAAGCAGTAGCCAATCGCCGCGAGGTTGTTCTTGTCACATCCGGGCTGCGACTTGAGCACCTCCAGCGCGGCCAGGCCCCGCTTGCGCCAGTCCTCGACATTCATGCGGACTTTCCCCGCCATGGCTCCCGCGTCCTGAGGATGATTGACCGTTTTGCCCTCGCCGTACATGTCGGCGGCAAACGCGATGTAGCCAAGTTTGGCGAGCATCTCGGCCCGCCGTTTGGCATAACCATCCAAGCCCCACCATTCGTGAACGACCAGCACGCCGGGTCGCGCTCCCGAGATGGCGTCGTCCCACGCGAGATAGCCGTGGCAATCCAAGTCGCCGTGCTTGTAGGTGATCTTCTTGGTTTGAACAGCCGCGTCGGCAGAGGCCGCCAGCACGAACAAGCCAGTCAACAGAGCAAGGGGTCGCAGCATGAAACATCCTCCTGAAAATACGTCTCGAAAACTGTGGTCGAACAGAATCGTAGCTCGCTCGAAAATCGATGCAACCGAACCGACAAACCTCCGCAACAGACGCGCACCGGACGGGAACGGCCAGTAAACTCACGGCACTTCTGTCCAGTATCCGCACGGCTGCGGTGACGAATCCCCTGTTGAGACCGCTCGATGACCACACCCTATCTCGATCTCGTCGCCTCGCTTCGGCAGGCGTTTCCCCAACCGGTGTCGGATCGGGTTCACGACGCCTACTTCGTCTTCTCGTTCCTGCGGGCGCTCGACCAGCTCGACGCGATGAAGTCGGCGTCGCCGCTGCTGGGCGAGCCGGCGGTGCTCGATTACGACGCGGCCAAGCGGTCGCAAGTCGAGGACGGGCCGAGGCCGCTGGAACAGGTGACGCAGACGCTGGTCGAGCATCTGTCGGGCATGTTCATCTGGGGGCATCCCCGCGCGCAGATCAACGTCATTTCCCCCACGACCATCGCCAGCGTGATCGGCGGATTGCTGCCGCTGATCTACAACCCGAACCTGTGCAGCGAGGAATCGTCCCGGCAGGTGGCGGTCGCCGAGGTGGAGGTCTCGTCCATGACGGCGGCTCTCGTCGGGTATGAGCCTCAAACATCGGCGGGCCTGTTCACCTTCGGCGGCACGGCGACGTTGCTGTACGGTGCGAAGCTGGGTCTTGAAAAGGCGTGTCCCGGGTCGGGCCGGGCGGGGCTGCGCGAGCGGGCGGTGATCCTCTGTTCCGAGCAGGCTCACTACGCCTGCCTGAGTGCGGCCAACTGGCTCGGGATTGGCCAGGAGAACGTGATCCAGGTGCCCTGCACGGCGGGCAACGAGATTCGGCCGTGTCTGTTGGAGTCGATGGCGCGCGACATCCTCAAGAACGGCGGCAAGATCGCGGCGATCGTGGCCACGATGGGAACAACCGATCACTTCGGCCTCGACGACCTGCACGCCATTCATGAAATCCGGGATCGGCTGGTCGAGGAGTTCCACCTCGACTATCGACCGCACATCCACGCCGATGCCGTCATCGGCTGGGCGTGGTCGGTCTTCAACGACTACGACTTCGGACACAACCCGCTCGGCTTCCGCCACCGCACGGTGAGGGCTCTGGCGGGAGCCAAGCGCCGCATCGGACAACTGCCGCTCGCCGATTCGATCGGGATCGACTTTCACAAGACGGGGTTCTGTCCCTACGTCTCGACGCTGTTCCTCGTGAAGGACAGTCACGATCTGGAACTGATCTCGCGCAAGCAGTCGGACACGCCGTACCTGTTCCACGACGGACATTATCATCCCGGCCGCTACACGCTGGAGACGTCTCGTTCGGGGAGCGGTGTCCTCGCCGCGCTGGCCAATCTGCGCCTGTTCGGCAAGGACGGGTTGAGGTCGCTGCTCGGCCATGTCGTCTCGATGGCCGAGGTTCTGCGCGAACATCTCGAAGGCCACGAGTCGACGACCGTCTGCAACCGGGACAACTTCGGACCGGTGACTCTGTTCCGCGTCTACCCCGACGGCGTGGACACGTTTGACGCGCTCGAACGCGAGCAGAAAGACGCCTCGTACCGCGACCAGCTTCGCGCCCACAACGACTACAACCGCCGCATCTTCCATCTCGTTCAGGAAGACGCGCTGAAAGGGGAGGGGGTCGTGATCTCGCTGACCGACTGCTACCGTGAGTCCGACTACGGCGAACCGATGGTCGCCCTCAAGAGCTACATCCTCAGCCCCTTCGCCGAAGAACAGTACGTCGACGCGGTCCTGCAATCGCTGTGGGCTGCGCGAGCGAAGATCGCGGCGGAGCAGGGGACATAGACCCCGTCATTGGCTGGTTCGTTGCCGTTTGAACGGAGTTCACAACACGCAGTCGCATTGGAAACCGACGCCGGATGGTGTCAACTACAAGTGGAAACGCATGGCACACGAGCGTCCCTGACTCGACGGACAATTGGAGACACCAGAATGAACGCCGAATCGATTCGCAGTGAAGCGGAAGCGATCTACATCGAGCGGGTGCTTCGCGCGCAGGCGACGCCACCGGGCCAGAAGTTGGTGGAGGGCTTCCGCCTATTTGAGCGTTCGCGCGGCCTGATGCGCGACGGAGTTCGGCATCAGTTTCCCGATGCCAGCCCGGAGCAGGTTGAGGTCATCGTGCAGCAGAGGCTCGACATTGTGCGTGAAATGCAGGATGGCGATCTCTACCGCCCTTATCAGGAACCAACACCATGACCGGTGAAGAGTCTGCCGTGATCCTCATCGAGTCGCTGGAAACGATGGGAGTTCCGTACATGTTGGCCGGTTCGTTCTCCAGCAATTTCTATGGAATCTCGCGCAGCACTCAGGACGCAGACTTTGTGATCGAGTCACGGGGGGTGACGCTGTCGGGCCTGCAACAACGACTTGGCCCCGCGTTTCACGTCGATCCACAGATGTCATTTGAAACGGCAACGGGAACGGTCCGCACGATCATCACTGTGCCGGAAGCTGGCTTCAAACTCGAATTGTTTCGGTTGAGCAATGACGCACATGACCAAGAACGATTCCGCCGCCGTCGAACGGTCTTCGTCAGCCAATTGAATCACAATGCCGTCTTACCAAGTGCGGAGGATGTCGTCGTCTTCAAACTCCGCTGGGCGGTCAATGCCGGTCGGAGCAAGGACCGTGAGGACGTTCGAGACGTTATCGCGGTCCAGCAAGGTCTCTTGGATTGGGATTACATCCACCGCTGGACCGATGAGCACGGGACGCGCGACTGCCTCGACGAAATCATCCGTCTGATTCCTGCGAAGTTCCGGACCAACATCCCACTCCCACCCGATCCCTCTCAAACCTCTGAGCCATCCGCCTCATGAAGATCACCCGCATTCGAGCCGATCGTGTTGACCTTCCTCTTCGTGAGGGAAACGTTCGTAGTACGGGGTCGTCCAGCTGCCTCACCTTCACCAGCCTGTGCCCAATTCAAAGGCAGCCAACCGCCGGATCGATCGAGTTGAAATACCGATTGGCCCGGCCTCGAATCGGGTACGGGGCCGATTCCCGATGAATTTGTGAGCGGCCTCGTGCGCGGTCCCTCACACTGCCACTGCCGTTGAAGCCGAACAGCGTTCGGTATGCCGGTTGCTTGACTGCGAATTCTCTGAGGTTGGTTGGCTGTCACTTCGCTCTGTCCCCGTTTTTCCACCTCCCCTGTCAGTGCGGCCCTGTCATGCGTTTGGACAACTATTCCACCGATGGTTTTTACGACGAGATGTTCGACACGGGCGGGCGGCCGCGCGGCGGGGCCGATGCCCTGGCGAGGCGATTGGCCTCGTTGTCGGATGGCGAGTTGGTACGGCGGCAGAAGGCGGCGGATCTGACGCTGCTCAACATGGGGATCACGTTTGCCGTTTACGGGCACGAAGCGGGCACGGAAAAGGTCTGGCCGTTCGACATCGTGCCCCGCATCGTCGATGCCGGCGAATGGAACAAGATCGATCGCGGGCTGAAGCAGCGCATCCTGGCGCTGAACATGTTCGTGGCCGATGTGTATGGTGAGCAGCGAATCCTCAAGGAGGGGGTCGTTCCGCAGGAGTTGTTGTTTTCGGCACCCTGCTATCTGCCGCAGTGCGTGGGCCTGAAACCTCCGGGAGGCGTCTGGTGCCATGTCGTCGGGACCGATCTGGTTCGCGACGCGGACGGCGAGTTTTACGTCCTGGAGGACAATCTCCGCTGTCCGTCGGGCGTCTCGTACGTCATCGAGAACCGCGAGGTGATGAAGCGGACGTTCCCGCAGATTTTTGGCGGCTTGAGGATTCAACCCGTCGAGGACTATCCCGAGCGGTTGCTCGAAACGTTGCAGCATGTCGCGCCGAGCAACGGCCATGCCCCCAAGGCGGTGGTGCTGACGCCGGGGATCTACAACTCGGCCTACTTCGAACACAGCTTCCTCGCGCAGCAGATGGGCGTGGAACTGGTGGAGGGTTCCGATCTGGTGGTGTCGGACGGCTACGTCTGCATGCGAACGACCACGGGCCTGCAGCGCGTGGACGTGATTTACCGCCGCATCGACGACACGTTCCTCGATCCCAAAGTGTTCCGGGCCGACTCGACGTTGGGGGTGCCGGGCTTGATGGAGGTTTATCGTCGGGGCCGCGTCACGCTGGCCAATGCGCCGGGAACGGGCGTGGCCGACGACAAGGCGGTCTACGCCTACGTCCCCAGGATCATCCGGTTCTATCTGGGCGAGGAACCGATCCTGAACAACGTGCCGACCCGCATTTGCAGCGAACCCGACGACCTGCGGTACGTGCTGCAGCACATGAGCGAATTGGTCATCAAGCCGACGAATGAATCGGGGGGATACGGCATTCTGATCGGGCCGCGAGCCTCCGCCGAAGAGTTGCGTCTATGTGCCGACCAGATCACAGCGAATCCCCGCAACTACATCGCTCAGCCGGTGCTGTCCCTGTCGCGCGTGCCGACGATCGTGGACGATCACCTCGAAGGCCGGCATGTCGATCTGCGGCCTTATGTGCTGTACGGCAAGGAGATCTTCGTGCTGCCGGGCGGACTGACGCGGGTGGCCCTCCGCAAAGGTTCGCTGATCGTGAACTCGTCCCAGGGCGGGGGGAGCAAGGATACGTGGGTGCTCGCCGAACCGGCCCGCGACGAGTTTGTCCGGCGGCCGAACTTTGGGTAGTGGGTCAGTTTGAGTGGCACGCC
>JANODP010000445.1:0-52150 GCA_031412755.1 Schlesneria sp.
CATCACGCGGAGCGATGATGGCTACTTTTCAACCTGCTGCCTGAGAGGCGACCATGACGCGCGAATGGTACTTCCAAGTGATGGGCCAGGAACTGGGCCCGCTCTCGGTTGGAGAATTGAAGGCCAAGGTGGCGAACGGGCAGATTCAGCCCGACACGCTGGTTCGCAAAACGGCCGAAGGGAAGTGGGTCTTCGCGGGCAAGGTGAAGGGGCTGTTCGCGATCCCGGAAGAACCGCCTCCCGCGCCGGTCGCTCCACCCGCCGCCGCCAAACCAAAATCGTCGGCGACTCTGCCGGTCATGAGCGGTTCGGCGACATGGGCCAAACCGGGCTCCAGCGCCGAACTCGCCACGAAGCACGGCTCGACGAAACCGCCTCCGTCGTCAGCGACCATTCCCGTCCACGCCATCAGGCTGGATGAGGACGATATCGACTCCGCGCCGCCGTCGGTTGAGTTCTACAACTTCGTCGGGTTTCGAGAGGCCATCTCGCCCGTGCTGTACGACGCCGTGAAGAAGTTCGTGTCCGATCGCGGCATCACCATGAGCCAGTTGAACCGGAGGGCTCTGGCCGACTTCATTCAGCGCCCGGAACTGGCCAGCGATCTGTTGATCACGGCGGTGTCCGCGGTCCAGCAGCCCGTGAATAAAAAGTCGAATCGAGACGGCAGCCGACCGCTGTCCGAGCGGGAACAGGCCGAACTGGCGACGTTCCGCTTCACGCTGTTCAACAGTGGTCACAACTCGATGCAGGTGGGCGAGGTCGTCTTCCTGCCCGAAAGTATCGAAGAGCGTTCCTACGATACCGTGGCCGACGAACAACTGCCGACGCTCAATCATGCAGGACATCTGCCGGTCCAACTGAGTCCGCTCGTGGCCGGCAAGGCCATCCGCCTGACACTCGATGTGTCGATCCCGCCCCAGGCCACGCGGGACATCTTCGTCTGGTTCCACGCCGACCCCAAACCGAGCCTCACCAAGGTCCGCGGCCAACTGTTGGTGGGCCACGGCGGTGAACTGGCCATGAGCGAGTTCTTCACCATCATCCTGCACGGCGACAGTCCGAGTCCGGACTCTTAAAACGAGCGATCTGGAGTGCCTGACCCCGTTGGCAGCCGATGCCTGGAACAAGTACAGAGGAATACCGACGATGCGTTTCACGACCATTTCAAATTCAAATTCGGTTCACCGCCAGGTTGTGCTGGCTGGACTGACGCTGTTGGGGTTGTTCGGAGTGGCATCGGCGGCCGAGCCCGCTGCCAGACCGAACATCATCTTCATCCTGGCGGACGATGTCGGATACGGCGATCTCGGGTGTTATGGGGCGACGAAGATCAAGACGCCGAATCTGGACCGCCTCGCGCGGGAGGGGACTCGGTTCACGGATGCCCACTCCCCGTCATCGGTCTGCACGCCGACCCGCTATGCGCTGCTGACGGGCCGGTACGCGTGGCGGCATCGTCCCGGCGCGGGCATCCTGAGCGGAGTCGCTCCGCTGTGCATCTCGCCCGGGACCGTGACAGTTCCGGCGCTGCTGAAGCGGGCGGGCTATGCGACCGGCGTGGTCGGCAAGTGGCATCTCGGACTGGGCGAGGGGGAGACCGACTACAACCGCGAGATCAAGCCCGGTCCGCAGGAAATCGGGTTTGATCGAGCCTTCATTCTGCCTGCCACCGGCGACCGAACGCCCTGCGTCTATCTCGAGGATCGGCGCGTGGTCGGCTACGATGCGAACGATCCGATCCGCGTGAACTATCAGCAGAAGATCGGCAGCGATCCGACGGGCCAGGAGAATCCCGAACTGCTGTTCAATCAAAAGCCCTCGCACGGACACGACATGACGATCGTGAACGGCATCAGTCGCATCGGCTGGATGACGGGTGGCAGGGCGGCACGCTGGGTGGATGAAGACATGGCCGACACGTTCGCAAAGCAGGCCGTCGCGTTCATCGAGCAGCACCGCGAACGACCGTTCTTTTTGTACTACGCGACGCACGACGCCCACGTGCCGCGCGTGCCGCATCCGCGTTTTCGCGGTTCCAGCGGACACGGCCTGCGCGGCGACTGCCTTCAACAACTCGACGGGTGCGTGGGCGAGGTGCTCGCGACGCTCGACCGCCTCAAACTGGCCGACAACACGCTGATCGTCTTCACCAGCGACAACGGTGGCGTCATGGACGACGGCTATCAGGACGGCACGGGGGACGATGCGAGCGGCCACTCGTGCAACGGAATCCTTCGCGCCAAGAAAGGGAGCCTCTACGAAGGTGGTCACCGCGTGCCGTTCGTCGCGCGCTGGCCCGGGCACGTGAAGGCGGGCGCGACGTCGGACGAACTGCTTTGTCATATCGACCTGCTCGCCACACTGTCGGCCGTCACGGGACAGCCGCTTTCCGATGAAGCCGGCCCCGACAGTTTCAATGCTCTCCCCACGTTGCTCGGTGAGTCGAAGGCCGCGCCGGGTCGAGACCACCTGGTCTCACACACGGGCGGCTTCCCCGGCCGACTCGCGCTGCGGCAGGGACCGTGGAAGCTGATCCCGGCGGCGGGAGCGGGCGGCGCGAACAAGAACAAGAAGGCGGAGAACAGCCCGGCGGAACTGTATCGCCTCGACGAGGATCTCGCGGAATCGAAGAATCTCGCCGCGCAGCATCCCGACAAAGTGCAGGAACTGACGGC
This sequence comes from Schlesneria sp., assembly GCA_031412755.1. Taxonomy (GTDB): domain Bacteria; phylum Planctomycetota; class Planctomycetia; order Planctomycetales; family Planctomycetaceae; genus Schlesneria. The sequence continues at coordinate 2,679 of JANODP010000445.1, forward strand.
GCGACTGGCCGCGATTCGCGAGGCGGTCCGAACTCGACCGTGATGGCGCTTGGAACTCGTTCCCATGCTCCGCAGGGAAACGAACGCAGCGGGACGGGTAGGAGTGCCCATCCTCCGAGTGAGTCGCTTGATTCGCCGGGCGAATCCGTCGAGCATCGTCGCTCGAACGAAATTCTCGTCCCTCCGAGCGAACCGACGCATGAATTCCACGACTCCCTTCGACCGCGTTGCCGAGTGCGCAGCCATCGTTCGCGCCCGCTGGCCGCACGCGCCGCGCGTCGGCATCGTGCTTGGCACGGGCCTCGGCGACTTCGTGCAGGAGATGCAGATCGAAGCTGCGTTTGAGCGGGGCGATCTGCCGCACTTTCCACCGGCGACGGCGATGAGTCACCGCGGCCGACTCGTCTGCGGGCGGATCGGTTCGCTGCCGATCATCGTGATGGAGGGACGCTTTCACGTTTACGAGGGCCATCCGCTCGATCTCGTGACGCTGCCGATTCGCCTGATGCGCGCGCTGGGGATCGAACTGCTGATCCTCACCAACGCGAGCGGCGGTCTGAACCCGGACTTCCGGACCGGTGAGATCGTCGTGTTGACCGACCACATCAATCTGATGGGTCTCAACCCGCTGATCGGTCCGAACGACGACCGCTTTGGACCGCGCTTCCCCGACATCGGCGACTGCTACTCGCCGCGCTGGCGTGACGCCGCGCTGAACGTCGCCGCGCGCGAAGGCCTCACCTTGCATCAGGGTGTCTATGTGGCGGTCACCGGTCCCAACTACGAGACCAAGGCCGAGATCCGCTTCTTCCGCATGGCGGGAGGCGACGTGATCGGCATGTCCACCGTCCCCGAAGCGCTCGTCGCAGCTCACGCGGGCCTGCCGGTTCTGGCGTTCTCGGTCGTGACGAACGAGTGCCTCGCACCGGTCACCGTTCCGGTCAAGGGAGAGGATGTGGTTGCCGTCGCCAACGAAGCGGCCCAGCGACTGAAGAAACTGCTGCTCGGCGTGCTGGACGAGTGCTCGCGTTGAGGCCATGACCACGACAAATGGTAGTGGGTCAGTTTGACGAAGGACCAAGTGTGGCACGCCCTGAGTCCTCGAAGGGCGTGGTATTTGGGGGGCTTGGTTCCACGCCCTTCGGGGACTCAGGGCGTGCCACTCAAACTGACCCACTACCGAACAAGATCGTGGTTTCCGAATGGTTTGTTCTTTAGCCCGGAGGGCGTCAGAGGGTAGCCCACGGCGCGAGCCGTGGGTTCAGGCCCAATAGATTCCGACAGCCCGGAGGGCGGCACTTCGGCGGACTGACACCGTTAGCCGGAAGGTATCGCCCTCCGGGCTGAAACTGGAACTCACTCACCTACCCCTTCTGACGCCCTCCGGGCTCCACGATGTTGGTTCTGAGGATGCGATTGCAGGATCGGGAGGCTCAACTTAGCATCTGGCCCGCTTGGGAATCTGGCTGAGGGCGACTGTTCCGTCGTCACCAGCCTGTTGAAAAAGGATCGGTCGTGTGCCACGGCTGTGTCAGCCGTGTGAGTATTGCGAGGCTGGTGACCGTTCTCACGGCTGACACAGCCGTGGCACTCCTTTTTCAGCGGGTTGCTGCGGTCCGCGGTTTCCCGGTCTGCCTTTTGCCTCCAGGAAGGACACCACCCTGAAATGAGTTCGGGACAACTCGGCTTCTCGCACTCGCGGCCTGATGGTGCCGCGGCCTCTCTCCTCAACGACACCGCGCCGGATTTGGCATCGATTCAAACGCGACTCGTTCCGGCGGTCGAGCGGACTCGCGATCATCTGCTCTCGCTCCAGCACGACGACGGCCATTGGTGCGCCGAGTTGCAGGGGGACACGATCCTCGAATCGGAATACATCCTGCTGCTGGCTTTCCTCGGGCAGGGGCAGTCGCCACGGGCGAAGGAGGCGGCGGCCTACATGCTCGACCAGCAATGCCCGCACGGCGGTTGGGCGATGTTTCCGGGCGGACCGATTGAAATCAGCGGGTCGGTCAAGGCGTATCTGGCGCTGAAGATCACCGGCCACGATCCGCAGGCGGACTACATGGTCCGCGCATGCGAAGCGATCCTGCGGGCGGGCGGAGTCGAGCGGGTGAACAGCTTCACGCGGTATTACCTCGCGATGCTGGGGCTGATCCGGTACTCCGACTGTCCGGCCGTGCCGCCCGAGATGATCCTGCTGCCGCGGTGGGCGCCGTTCAACATCTACGAGATGTCGGCCTGGTCGCGCACCATCATCATCCCGCTGAGTCTGCTCTGGGCCTGCCAGCCCGCGACGAAATTGCCCGCCGAACAGCAGATCGATGAGCTGTATGCCTCGCCCTCCAGGACGATGCCGCGCGAGATTGGCGGCGTGAATCACGAGGGTTCGTCGCGCGGCTGGATCAACTGGACGAAGTTCTTTCAGCGCATCGACCGCCTCATCAAGTTCGGCGAACGGCTCGGGATCAAGCCACTGCGAAAGCGGGCCGTCAAACTGTGCGAGCGCTGGATTCTGGACCGGCTCGAACTGAGCGACGGCCTCGGCGCGATCTTCCCGCCCATCGTCTGGACGATCATCGGGCTGCGGTGTCTGGGCTACAAAGATGACTCGCCGGTGATCCGACAACAGTTGCTCGAACTCGACAAGCTCGTCATTCGCGAGAATGATCGGGTGCGGTTGCAGCCCTGCTTCTCGCCGGTGTGGGACACGATCATCTCGACGATTGCCCTGCGCGACGCGGGAGTCTCGCGCCACGACCCCGCGATCCGGAAGGCGATCGACTGGATTCTGTCGAAGGAAGTGAAGCAGGCCGGCGACTGGTCGCTGTCGCATCCCCAGGTCGAGCCGGGGGGCTGGTACTTCGAGTACAACAACGAGTTCTACCCGGACATCGATGACACCTGCATGACGCTCATCGCGCTCGGCAAATGTCTGCCCGAGGGGCTAGGAACCGACTGGACGATGGAGATTTTTGACGAGCCGAAGGCCAACGGCCGAGCCAACAAGTCCGATGACTCGCCGATCGTCTTCAGCGGACGGTCGGCCACGGCGGAGAAGGCGATCGCCGAACTGGAGGCTTCCGCGCCGATGGTGCGGGCGATGCGGCGGGGCGTCCGCTGGCTGAAGTCAATGCAAAGCAAAGATGGGGGCTGGGGCGCGTTCGATGCCGACAACACGCGCGAGGTGCTGACCAAGGTGCCGTTCGCCGATCACAACGCGATGATCGATCCGAGCACGTCGGACATCACGGCGCGCGTGCTCGAATCGTTCGCGGGGCTGGGCATTCCGGCCGACAGCGAGATACACAAGCGGGCGATCGATTTCATCTGGCGCGATCAGCAGCACGACTTCTGCTGGTACGGACGCTGGGGTGTGAACTACCTGTACGGCACTTGGCAGGTGCTGGTCGGCTTGGTTGCGAATGGCGTCTCACCCGGCGATCCGCGTCTGCGTCGGGCCGTCGATTGGCTGACGTCCAAGCAGCAGGCCTGCGGCGGCTGGGGCGAGACCGCTTCCAGCTACGACGACCCGAGCCTGCGGGGGACCGGCGTTCCGACGGCCTCTCAAACCGCGTGGGCCCTGCTCGGCCTGATCGCGGCCGGTGAAGCCGATTCGGTGGCGGTGCAGCGCGGCGTGGACTATCTCCTCGGCACGCAGCAGCCGAACGGCACGTGGCACGAAACCGAATTCACCGGCACCGGCTTCCCGCGCGTCTTCTATCTGCGCTATCACTACTACAGTCTCTACTTCCCGCTGATGGCCCTGGCGAGGTATGCCCGGCATGCGACCGTGTAGCGCGCCGTGCCGGACGCCATTTCGAAGTCCGGCTTGTCCGCAAGCCGGACTTCGGGCTAACTCGGATTATTCATGACTCGTGTCGTGTCGCCGACAGAGCGTGGCATTGAAGCCTGACGCGCAAGCAAAGGGATACCCTCAACCATCAACCGCCCCCTCACAGCCGGTACGGCGTGGCATTGAAGCCTGACGCGCAAGCGAAGGGATGTCACAGCCGAATCTTCGCTTGCGCGTCAGGCTTCAATGCGACCATGAATAATCCGGGCCAAACGTGGAATCGCCCTGTTCACGCAGACTCAGGGCGATTTTCCGGCGTCCCGCTGCGAGCGCTTCCAACGAATGATGTCATCGAGGATCTCGCCGAGTTTCATGGAGGGCTTGCGGCCGAGTGTCGCCGCCAGCCGCGAGACGTCGGGGACGCGGCGGCGCACGTCCTCGAAGTCGTCTCCATAAGCGTCGCGGTACGGCAGGAACTCGATCGCGATTTTGAAATCGACCCGCCGGATGATCTCCTCGGCGAGCTGACGAATCGACACCGGTTCGTCGCTGCCGATGTTGAAGACCGAGCCGTGCGCGGCCGGTGTCTCCACGAGGCCGATCACCGCCTCGACAACTTCCCGCACGTGACCGAAGCAGCGCACCTGCTCGCCGTCGTCGTAAACGACCAGCGGACCTCCACTCAGCGCCTGATCGATGAAGCGCGGAATGACCATGCCATAGTGGCCGACCTGTCGCGGCCCGACGACGTTGAAGAACCGGCCGATGGCCACCGGCAGACCGAACTTGCGGTGATAGGCCAGCGCCAGAAACTCGTCGATCGCCTTCGAGCACCCGTAGGCCCAGCGTGGTCGTGACGTGGGGCCGAAGTGCAGATCCTCCTCTTCCGTCCATCGTTCCTTCGGGTTCTTGCCGTAGACCTCGCTGGTCGAGGCGAGAAACACGCGCTGCTTCCCCTGCGCGGCCAGCCGCAGCAGAACCTCGGTCGGATAGATGTTGGTCTCGATGGTCCGGACGGGATCGTCGGCCACGAGCTTCACGCCGACCGCCGCCGCCATGTGATAGATCACATCGACCCCGGTGATCACTTCGGCGAGCAGGATCGGGTCGGTGATCGATCCGACGCGAATCGTCAGGCGCGCGTGCCCCTCCAGATGAGCCAGGTTCGCCGCGCGACCCGTCGAAAGGTTGTCGAGCACGACCACGTCGTGACCCAACTCCAACAGCCGTTCCGTGAGATGGCTGCCGATGAACCCGGCACCTCCCGTGACCAAACACCGCGCCATGTGATCCCCTTGCGTTCGCGAAGCCGGCCCGGCGGTAAACCGCTCTCGATCACCACACTCACCGCAGGTGCGACCTCGTGGTTCGAAGCCAATGCGGGCCGCAGACGATACAGAACCCGGCCCGCGTTGAACAACTTCACGGTGGTCATCGCAGAAAATTCACAGGAACTGCGGCAGCCATCGAACCGTGCGAGTGGAAGCGGGGAATGTGGTAATGGCCCGTGTCGTTTTTTTCGCCGGTCGCGAAGCAGCAGGAACACTGATTGACGCTGATCTCCGCTGATTCTGAATGAGTGAAGATCAGCGGAGATCAGTGTTTCAGTCTCTCGGCCGCGACTGGTTGTCTCCGCTGAGTGAACTGCGGAATTGTGTTGGCTCGCATCGGACGACTGCGTCAATCGCTTCGTTCAGCAGAATTGACACAACCGTTATCACCGCGCTAATCGCTACGAACAGCATTTCGAGACCAACCGCTGCGATCCGAACAGGCCGAACGATTCGCAATTGCCGCAACCGCTGGCCTGCCAAGGGTCTCGATGCCCGGTTCCGGTTGTAACGACTGTAACGATCATCGCGATGGCACGACGTCTGCGATCTATGCCGGTCATGACAGAAACGCGGATCGTCGCGGTTGTTCGGAGTAGATCGGTTGTGCTGGCACCCGTGAGAGCGTGTTCTCTCACCGTCGGCCACGCCGGTCGAGATCGCGACCGCCTTCCGATTCGCGTGCTGCCTGCGACCCCGCTCACCGCGATCGGTCGCGATTCTGACTGGCAGTTCGAGCGTGAGTGGCGACCTGAGAGACCGCTACTGCGCTGAGTTGAGCGACCGGCGGGTGTGTGGCATCCGCCGGTCACCATATACGCCCCGCCCGGCGAGGTCGGCACGGCTCTTCATCCGTCGTCGAATCGAGTCGCATGTGTGAGTCGATTCGGCGGCGGGTGGTGAGTGCCCTGCCGCCTCGCCGGTCCGGTGGCCTCCGCCTGGCATTCCGCGCTACCGGGCATCTGCGTCGTGCGTCAGATCGCCGATTCGGTCGCGCTTACCGTTTGAAGAAAGGCTTCTCCCATGAAGGCACTGTGGAACGAACTGATTGAGAATGAGAGTGGTGTGATTCTGTCTGCCGAGTTGATCCTGATTCTGACGATCGTCGTGCTCGGCCTCGTCACGGGACTGTCTTGTGTGCAGCAGGCTGTCGTCAGCGAACTTCAGGATCTGGGCCTGGCCTTCCGAGGGTTGAATCAATCGTATGCGACGCCGTCGTTTCGGGGTTGCTGGAAGTGGGGCGGACGCACCTCTTGGTCCGCCGGATCGGGCTTCATCGACGTCTTCGATGGCTGTGTCGGAGGAACGGGTTGCTCGACGACCATGGGCAACGGGGTGTGCGACATCAATACCGGTGCAGGTTGTAACACCGGTGCGGGTTGTGCCATCACGACTCCGCTGCAAAGCCCTTCACCGACGGTGCCGGCGCCACAACCGACGTCCGCGCCGTGTCCAGGCTGCGAGCCCACTCCGTGCTCCGGTTGCCAGCCGGGAACGGAAATCCCGACCCCGACCCCGACGCCAACCCCAATTCCGACTCCGGCAACGCATTGAGTCTCCTTATGGTGAGCATGGGATCGTGGGCACCGCATCCTGTGACGAGACAACCGTTCACCGTAGCGGATTGAGTAATCCTCAGCAGCCAATTCGTGACCGTCATCGGGCATCACTACCCCGATGACGGTCTCTTTCCAAGTGGTTCCCGCAGGCAGGCCGAACTCAGCGACAGGCGGCGACTGTTCCACGAGGAGCCATGAAGAATCCGGGCTGGCATCCTCGCGCCGTTATCGCCGCGGCTGGGACACGGGCGATCCACTCACGGCCTTGTGGCCGTTTTGCAGCTTGATATCGACGGTCGGTCGGAAAGATCAAACTCCCTTGACAGTTTGTCTGGCCCGGCGCAAAGCGGTCTGAACGGACGGCCGGTCCTCGTTCACTGCCGCACTCCGACCCCGAATCGATCGGGAATTCCGCAACTGCTTGCTGGTTCGGGGAAACCGCGTCGTTGCGGTAACTCATCGCGTCGCTGCGCCACGTCCGAATGGGCGTCTGGCACCGATTCTGCCGGGTCGTTCTCCACAGACCACCAGCAGTCAGGTTCAAGTTCATGCCTCCCGCTCATTCATGGCGGGATCGACGTGCTCGACAATCACAGCCGTTGTGAATGGCAACCTGTCTGCGTGGCTCGTGAGTTTTCAAGATTCGGTCCACTTCCGTGCAGTGTCGCGAACTGTGCGTTGCGGTCTCGTCGCCAGGCGAGTTTTTGTTGGACATCCGGTACCGGGCGTCTGATTCCTCTGGCAAATGTCGGGCTTGTTCCAGCCACACTGGGTCAGGTTCGACGGTCTGTCGTGCGTCCGTGGCGGCGTCGACGGGCAAGATTTGGAAATTCAACTCAGCTCAATCAGTCTCTCGAAGGAATTGGAACCACGCACATGAAGAATCTCTGGAATGACGAAAGCGGTGTGATCATCTCGGCCGAACTGGCCCTCGTTCTGACGATCGCCGTGCTGGCGATGGTGGTGGGACTCAGCGAAGTCGCTGTCGCCGTGAACACCGAACTGAACGACATCTCGAACGCCATCGGTGCGCTCAATCAGTCGTACTTCTTCACGGGCTTCCGCGCCGATGGCCAGGGCAAGCCGAAGAGTGCGGTCACCGGCAGCCGGTTTGACGATGCTCACGATGATTGCGACACGAACACCACCTGCGACCTCATCAGCGCCACGATCCAAGGCGTCACCTGCGGTTGATTTTCAACGGTTGGTATGAATGTAGTAACCAGCAGTGCCACGGCGGATTTATCCGCCGTGGCACTGTCTTTTTTTGGCGAGCGGCCGGTGCGAACCGGCTGGTTCACACGTTTAGCCGCAACACCAACGGTCGTAGTGGTACAGATCGGCGAGCGGAGGATGTGAATCCCCCGAGTCAACTACGAGAATCCTCAGAGGACTGATGTCCCCCACTCGCCGATCTGTACCACAACTGGAAGATTTGAGGCCCAACGGGCCGACGGTTCATCACCACATCCCGCTGGAACTTCTCGAATCCAATTCGACGTTGCCGGGAGAAGGGGAGAATTGCCGGCCCGTTGGGCCTCTTGTGCGCCAGACGGCTTGATTCCAGGGCCGTTGGCCCTGACTGGGAGAACGGATGGCCCTTCGGGCCGGAAGAAGTTAGCGACTGCACCCGACGAACACTCCTGCTCCGCGGAGAGCGTCGAGGCTTGTTCGGCAAGCGGCAGGAGGAAATGCACCCGGCGGATGGCGCTCTTGCCCGTCTGCCTGTGATGCTTCACGCGGCGATCCTTCCGCCTCTCTCTGTCCGTCGACCTGCATTGCTGTACAGGAAGAGGCAGGCAGAAAGCGAGAGTCAGAAAAATGAAAACGATAAAACCATGGCGAACCTGCAAGGAAGCGAAGACTCCTTCGCAGTACGACAACTCGTACCATGCGCCTTACAACTGTTGAAGCCGCAGCAACCAATCAGTTCGTTGCGGAGCCATCAATCCGAGCGATCCAATAAATCGTTTCAGCCGGCGCGGCGATTGCGGTTATAAGGGTTGTTCCAAAGTTACTGATAAGGGGAGTCAGCACTCGATTGGCGGAACGTCTCACTGTAGTGGCAATTGCAAGGATTCGATCACTCTTGCTCTTCGATAGTGTTCAGTAAGTGTGATTCAGTTCTCGCACGACTGTCCTTGACGAGACGTTCACTTTTCGCATCGTGCCACCGGAGCCGACCACGGCCCGGTTGGACTCTTCACATTTTGATCACGCGATTCTTGGCGGCGATTTCAGCTTCCCGCTTCGAGAGTTGCGTCTCGATCATGCTTCTCCGGGCATGACGTCGCGGCCGCCGTGTTGCCATTTGGCAACGTCGCGGCACAGTCGCTGCATTTCTCTAAAGCCGACGTCTTGGGCCTTCCGGGTTCGCTCTCCAAACCGTCCGGCAGGATGTCCAGATCGCCAGTTCGCGGGCAGCGAATCGACACTCGGAAGAATCCAAACAGCTCCAGCAGACGCGGAACAGCGGGACCGCGAACATTCCATTGCGAATCGGCTCTCCGGTTCGACGCCATTCATTGTTAGCAGTCATTCAACCGGCGCCTGAAACAGCGCGGGGTTGCCGGTTTGCCAATCCGGGGTGCGGGCCTCACCGCACTCGTCATGAGTTTCCTGCGCAGGGAAAGCGGTGATGTTGCCGGCCATCAACACCACCACGTCATCGGGAGACCGTTCCCGTTGGCAGCGCTGTGTTGTGTCGAGGGTGTTCGCGCAGCACAACGCCAGAGTGCTCGCCAGATGTTCTGGCGGGTGGTTTCTATCAAGCAGTGCAATCAAGGAACTCAAAACCAATGTTGCGTAAACTTTTCAACGACGAAAGCGGTGTGATCATCTCAGCCGAACTGGTTCTCGTGCTGACGATCGCCGTCCTGGCGATGGTGGTTGGCCTCAGCGAAGTCGCTGTCGCCGTCAACACGGAACTGAACGACATCTCGAACGCCATCGGTGCGCTCAACCAGTCGTACTTCTTCACGGGCTTCCGTACGGATGGGGTCAAGCCGAAGAGCGCGGTTAACGGCAGCCGTTGGGATGACACCCACGATGACTGCGACACCAATACCACGTGCGACATCATCTTCCACCTGGTTGGTCCCGTCACCTGCGGCTGATCATCAACAGACAACAGATGCCGTGGCGGCAGTCGGGCTCCGTGACTGATTCGCCTCCACATCACCCGATCCACTTCCGTGCAGTGTCGCGAACTGTGCGTGGCGGTCTCGCGCCAGACGAGTTTGTGTTGGACATCCGGTACCGGGCGTCTGATTCCTCTGGCAAATGTCGGGCTTGCTCCAGCCACACTGGGTCAGGCTTGGATGGATCGTCGAACGTCCGTTGCGGCGCCGACGAAAATGAATGTTTGCTCAACTCAATCAGTCTCTCAATGAATTGGAATCTCACACATGAAGAATCTCTGGAATGACGAATGCGGCGTGATCATCTCGGCCGAATTGGCCTTGGTTCTGACGATCGCCGTGCTGGCGATGGTGGTTGGCCTGAGCGAAGTCGCTGTCGCCGTCAACACCGAACTGAACGACATCTCGAACGCCATCGGCGCGCTCAATCAGTCGTACTTCTACACGGGCTTCACCGCCAATGGGACGAAGCCGAAGAGCGGGACCAGCGGCAGCCGGTTTGACGACACCCACGATGATTGCGACACCAACACCACGTGCGACCTCATCAGCGCCGTGCAAGTTGGCGTTACCTGCGGTTGATCATCGACAGATAGTTTGATTGCAAGAATCAGCAGGGCCGCGGCGGAGTCATCCGCCGCGGCCCTGTCTGTTTTCGGCGAGCTTGATCGCGTGCCACGGCTGTGCCAGCCGTGCGACTTTCGCGAATCCTTTGACCGTTCACACGACTCACAGAGCCGTGGCACAACGATTTCGCATCCTCAGAGCTTCTTCTCCACACCCAACTGGTGGAAGTAGTGCGTGACGCTGGCCTGGTTCTTCAGCAGCCAGTCGATGCTCGGTTCATTGTGCATCGCCTTGTGGATGGCCTTCGCGGTGGCCTGGCGGTTGGTCTCGAACAGGATGTTGTGATCGACCTCGACCTCGGTCACGCTGGGGTCGAGCCAGACCGAGACGATGATTCCCAGATCGTTCGCCTTCTCCTTCGGGATGTCTCCCGCCCGCACCGCATCGAGTACGCCGTTGGCGATCCCGGCTTGCACGGTGCCCATGAGGATGTTCGTGTACTTCTCGCTCTTCACCGTGACCTTGCTGACCATCAGCGTGACCGGCCGGACCTGCACATCGCAGTTGAGAATCGCAAACACGCGCGAGTGGCCCTTGGTTTGATCGCCGATCAGGTTGGCAATCGCATAGCCAACGGGTCCATCGAGTTCCCCGATGACCACCTCCGGCTCGGCGGCCGAGTACGCCGGAGCCGCCTCGACGAGCGCCTCCCCCGTCCGCATGACGATGCGAGGCAGACTTGCTGCAACAGCGGCGGCCTTCCGAACGGCCCGCTTCTTGAGTGCTTTCTTCTTCGGCATAAGTCGATTTCCTGACGCAGTTGGTTCATGAGAAAAGTCCTCGGCCGGAACAAAGCCCAGCCGCGGCGGCTCGGCATGAAATCAGATGCCCCGAGCCATTGCAAGCGGCCGATTCCCGATGCAGAAGTCGCACGCATTCAAGTCCGCAAAGTAGCCTTCACCGCTCCGCGTGAAGATAGCCGAGCGCGAATGAATCGTGGTTGGTAAACACGCCAACGAACTCGCGCTCGTCGGTCTTCACCACGAATCCCCCGTTCTGTTTCCATCCGAGGTTGTTCCCCACTCGGCTATCTTCACGCGGAGCGATGAAGGCTACTTGGAAGACGAACCACCGGCTGGTGGCAACAGGTCTTTCGAGTAGTGTCGGAACTCGCCTGGTTTGAGATTGGCTCTTTCAGGGTTGCGGGCGATGTAATGGCGGAGGGCTTCGAATTGTTCGACGGATCGGACGAGGTGATCGAAGCCGTCTTGTTGCCAGAAGCGGCCGGATGATCCGAGTTGGCGATGGAGTTGCACGGCTTGATAGTGCTTCCAACCTTCGCATTGAGCCAGCATTCCCTCTTCATTGACGAACGCGGCCAGCAGGTGGACGTGATTCGGCATCACGACAAAGTCAGTCAGTTCATACCGATCACCGTCGAATTTGAGCAGGCAGTCGCTGACGATTCGGAATAACTCTGGTCGCTTGAGAACGCACTCTCCGTGACAGGCATCCAAGCTGCGATGCCAACGCTCGGAGAAACTGCGCACGAATTCGCCCTGCAAATCGGGTGTGAGTTCACGAAGTTGGCTCTTCCAGTCGTCCGCCTTCGGGTTGATCCCGTGTCGTCGCAGCCAATCCTCTCGATCCGCATGCCAGCGATTCAAGACCGACTTCGGCATGGAGTCGAGCGTTCGCCACGTGATGAAACAAATCGTCCCAGCCTGCGACCAATGCGGCAGCTTCCGCTCCAAGACACCGAACCCCGCCTTGGGATCAAACGCCTGCAACGGCCAGAGGGACATGATCAGTTCCGGAGGATTTGCCTCAAAGTAGCCTTCACCGCTCCGCGTGAAGATAGCCGATTGCGTGTGAACGTTGTTTGTGAACACAGCCTCGAACTCGCGCTCGGCTGACTTCACCGCGATGGCCCCGCTGCCGAGCGATCCGAGGTTACTCCGCGCTCGGCTGTCTTCACGCGGAGCGATGAAGGCTACTTTGGCCTTGCTTGAGGCTTCTTCGCAGCTTGGGCGTGCCACTGTTTGGCCGCTTTGGGACAAACAGTGAGGAGGAGACTTGGCTCGCCACTCGCACTGCTTCTCCGAGGACTCCGAAGCAGTGCCACGCCGGTTCGTGCTCACGAATCAAGCCGGGCCGTCCCTGTCGTTGATTGATATGAATCTCACCAGTGTTTAGGCTCGTGCTGTTGCGCACGCACAGCCAAAGCGCCAAGCCGTCTCGTTCTGGAACAAACCGAACAGATTCGGCTAGCAACGTCATCACACTCCATGAATGGATTTGCTTTGGAAATCATCTTTTCAACCGAGGCCGATCAATGGATTCAGGCCGGTCGCGTCAGCCGCGATCTTGTAACTGAAGCTATTCATGCACCAACAAATGTTGTTGGGCGTCATAGTAGTAGCGTGTATGACTATCGGACCTACAAATGGTTTTCCGATGACTTGATTATTCATGTAAATTGTTTTGCGTTAGAGGGTGATTACGTGCTCGGTTCGTCCACAACAACCATGAGACGGCTAACGGTAAGTTCCGTAACTCGATTGAAAAGGAGCGGACCTGTGCCGGGAATCTGGAGGGGAATGAAGTGTTTAGCACTCGAACATGCTGTCATGCGAGTCCTCGGGATGAAACTCACGCTAGAACAGATCCGCCGTCAAGAGGAGATGGAGCAAAGACTGTCGCATTTTGACGGAGAGCTTGCCGTTATCAGTTTGTGGCCTGAGGGCGTGTTTGCGCTAACGTTGTCACGTTATCGTGAAGCTTTTGAGTCAATTTATGTCGACGTCTTGAAACTCCCTGCTGTTGCTGACGCCGTCGCAGCTCGTCCTTCCGGCATCTCTGCATCTGCTTCACTCCGTCTCAAGTGCGTCGAACTTGCGCGCATCCTCGATGAGGAACCAAACTCTGAGGAGAAACTGCATCAATGGCTGGCTCGTCGTGAAAATCATGTCTTTCTCGATCCAACGGCTGTGGCGATTCATAGCAAATTGGCATTCGGCGGTACCGTGTCCGATTTCGTTGTCGAGCGATCCGATGGGACGTTCGTGCTCGTTGAAATTGAACGGGCGAGTCATCGGATATTCAGCGCCAAGGGCGAGCCAATGAATCCCGTCACTCATGCAATTCAGCAGGTGCGGGACTGGCAACGCTATATTCGGGACAATGTTCACACTGTGCGGACGGAATTAGGACTGAAGGATATCGATCAACCTCGTGGCGTGATTGTCATTGGTCGCGCCAAGACTTTGTATGAGCCGTTGACCGGAAAGGCCCGCCAAAAGGCACGCAACACGTGGCGTGATATGAAGTCACGCGATCCCATTCCCTCCACTTACGACGACTTAATCGCTGCCGTGAGTGCTTTGGCAGACCAGATCGAAATCGTTGAACGCCAAGCGTCACCGCTTTGACCACGCCGAAGAATCAGAACGGCAGTGTCACCGAGGATGCGTTGAGACTTCGAAACGCACTGGATGAAAGCGGGGTTCGTTTCTACGACATCATCAACTCTACGGCAGTTCGCGGATCAAAATGCTGGCGAATTCGATGGGGTCGCCGTGGTGTTGGAGGGCGATTGGGCCGCGGGGGGCCACGCCGGGGAGTTGGGCGTTCTCGATCACCAGCTCGCCGTTGAGGCGCACGGTCAGGCGGTCTCCCTTCATCGTGATCAGGAACCGGTTCCACTGGCCGATTGGTTTGTCGGCGACCTTCTTTGGGGTGACGCCAGCGCGCACTTCGGCTGGTTGGCTGGCATCGGTGCGATAGCCGTAGACCTCGCCGCTGCCGCACGGGCGGCACCACATGTTGACCTGACTTTTGCTGCTCCCGCGCAGATAGATGCCGCTGTCGCCCGCATCGTCCACCTCGACCTCGACCGGTTTGCCGTCGGAGCCGAGTTCCTCCAGACCCGTTGGCAGCACCTTGGGCCATTTCTTTTTGGTCGGCTTCGCGGTCCAGCGCCAGTCGCAGATCATCTCGAAGTCGCCGAATTCCTGCTCGCTCCACAGATTGGGATCCTCGGCGCCGCACTTGCCGTCGTAGACCAGCTTCCAGTCGGAGGGCTTCCAGTGTCCGACGTGCTGCTCGGACGCCTTCCACCCGGTCAGGTCGATCCCCGTGTAGAGCGACCGATGTCCGACGGCGGCCAGCGCGATCTCATCGGGTTCCGGATTCGTCGTGGGGAGTTCCTTGATCTTGATGTTGCGGAAGTGGCATTCCGAGCCTTCCGACTCCAGACAGAGATAGCCTTTGCGCGGGTTGCACTTCGTTCCGCCGCTGACTTCCTTGCCGTTGACCTCCAGTTTGATCGTGCCGTCGTGGCAGGTGACGCGGTAGTGGTTCCATTCGGGGGAGGGCTTGCAGCGTTTTTCGCTCGGCAGGCAGCGTTCCGCGCCGCCGGGGTGCGGTCGGTCGGGAGTCAGCTTCGCGCCCCAGATCGAAAAAATGTCGCCGTGGCTGGTGTAGTTGGCGGCCTCGCGTCCGTCGAGGATTTGCACCTCGATCCCTCGCGAGAACGGCACGCCGACGTGCGTGATCGGGTCGCCCCACACGAACAGTCCCGCGTTGCCACCCGCTTTCATGTGCCGCCATTCGAGCTCGATGATGAAGTTCTCGTACATCTTCTCGGTCCGCATCGTGCCGGTCGGGACACCCGTACTGACGATCAGGCCGTCCTTCACCGTGAATGTGTTCGGCGCGACGTTGACCGGAATCCAACCCGACAAGTCCTTGCCGTTGAACAGCGGTACAAAGTCATCCGCGCGGGCGGCAAGTGCAGGCAGAACAGTCAGCCAAGCCAAGCTGGCGGCGACGATGAGACGCATGGTGTTTCCTCGGTGCGGGACATGAGCGTTGTCTGCAATCAAGCGGCGTTAGGCTACTCCGGCGCACGCCAATTTTCACGGGCTGAGCATCTCTCCACTCCCCTCGCCCCATTGGGGAGTGGGGCCGGGGGTGTGGGGCAACTGTTGCCGAGCGTCCCACTGCAATCGCCCCTCACCCCTAACCCCTCTCCCCACAGGGGCGAGGGGGACAGGAGAGAGAGAAACCCCCGCTCCTTCGCTCATCAAGCCGGCTTGGCGGTCGCACAAACTGCCGTGCTATACTCCGCCTGCCGAACAACGGTCCGTTTCCGGGAGGAGGCTTGCGAATGGTTCGATCATGCTCGTGGTTTGCGTTGTTGAGTGTCATGGGTCTGGTGACGGCGGGCTGCGATCAGCCGCCGACGGCCCCGGCGCCATCGAGTTCCGCGTCGTCGGCAGCGAGTGTCGATGGCTCGTCGCAGACGAAGGGCGTCGGGACGACAGACGTGGCGAGCGACGACGCCAAGCCGAAACGCAAGTCGTACAAGCCGGTCGAACTGAGCGGCAGCGGCACCACGTCGAGCGCGTCGGAGGCCGACACGGGTGAGAAGTTTGCCAGCGTGCGCGCGGCACTCAAGCCGCTCCAGATTCTGATCGGCAGTTGGAACGGAACGTCGCGCAATGCGGCCCTCGATCAACCCGGTTGGGCCTGGGATTTGAAGACCGATCCCAAACAGCCAGCCCTGAAGATCAAGTCCGAGAAAGGAAAATACATCCGCGAGGGTCGGCTGACGTTTCATCCCGCATCGCAGGAGTTCGAGTTCACCGCGACAGACGGAGACGGCAAGAAGCACAACTTTCGCGGGACGTTCAGCGAACCGGTGCAGGACGTTCCCGGCGACGACAAGAAACTCCAGCGAACCTACAAGCTGCAACTGACCGAGGCAGAAGCCGACTCCAGCGGCGAGCAGTGGCGGCTGGTCATCAACCAGCAGGAGAACAACCGCTACATTCTGGAGGTCGATCGCAAGCGCGGGGCCGGCGCATTCAATCGAGTCGACACGATCAACACGCAGCGGGAGGGAACCTCGTTCGCCCTGAGCGACACCGATTACGGTGACAAGACCTGCATCATCTCGCAGGGTCTGGGAACGATTTCGGTCAGCTACAAGGGGAAGTCGTACTGGGTCTGCTGCTCGGGCTGCAAAGCCGCCTTCGACGACGAACCGGAGAAATGGATCGCCAAGTTTGAAGCGCTGCAGAAGAAGAAGGAAATGAAGTAGGTTGAGGGTTGATTGTTGAAGGTTGATGGTCAGAAGAAAACCAAGCGTTCTTCTCTTGCCATCAACCTTCAACCATCGACCATCAACCCACATGCGAGCTCAGCTTGAAGATCGGCAGCAGCATTGCCAGGGCCAGTCCGCCGATGATGACGCCCATTCCGGCGACCATCAGGGGTTCGATCAGGGAAGTGGCGGACTTGGTCGCGATGCTGACTTCGGCTTCGTAGTAGTCACTGACCCGGCCCAGCACCATTCCCAGCTTGCCGGTCTTCTCGCCCGAGCCGATCATCTGCACCAGCGTCTTCGGGAACAGCGGGTTCGATTCGAGGACCTCGTGCAATTGGCGGCCCGTGGTGACTTCGACCGCCAGATGTTTCCACGCTTTTTCATAGAGCGAGTTCTCGGAGACGGCGGCACAGAGTTCGATCGCGTTCAGCACGGGAACGCCCGCGTTCAACATGGTCGAGAACGTGCGGGTGGTCCGCGCCAGGATCGACTTTCGGATGAGTGATCCCAGGATCGGCACCCCGAGAATGGACCAGTCCCACGCCAGGATGCCCCACCACTGCCGACGGGCATACCAGAAGGAGCCGACGGCCGCGGCCAGTCCCAGCAGACAGGCCCACCAGTAGACCGTCAGCGCGTGCGACAACGCCATCATCACGATCGTCGGGGTGGGAAGTTCGATGCCGCGCGCGACGAACATCGGCGAGATCTTTGGCAGGACGCAGGTCAACAGGAACACACAGGCCCCCATACACATGACGAACATCACGCCCGGATACATCAGCGCGCCGCGGACCTTGGACCGCGCTTCCAGATCATTGCGCATCTGCATCGCGAGCCGCTCCAGCAGCGCCCCCAACATGCCGCTCGCCTCACCGGCCTTCACCAGGTTGACGTAGACGCCGTCGAAGGTTTTTGGAAAGCGGCCGAGGGCCGTGGAGAGGTTGTCTCCCCCCTCGATGTCCTGCTGGATCTTTTCCAGCATCGACTTGAAGCCGAGATTCTCCGTCTGGGCCGCCAGTCCGGCGATGGCCGACGACAGGGAGATGCCCGCGTCGATCATCACCGCGAGTTGGCTGGTCGTGTAGACGAGTTCGCTGCGGGAGACACGCCGACCGAACAACGGAATGTGAATGGCGCGCTTGGGCCGTTCCTCTTCCAGCGAGACGGCGTACAACCCGTCTTGACGCAACAGCCGCGCGGCATCGGCCGAGGACTCGGCGGTCATCGATCCCGACTGCATCTTTCCAGCGGCATCTCGTGCCAGATAGGCGAACTGCATGGCATGCTCCGATTTTGGATTTTGGATTTTCGATTTTGGATTTCGGAATTGAAGAAGTGGCATCGCCAACGCCGGTCTTCATTCCGCAATCCAAAATCGAAAATCCAAAATCCGCAATTCTCCTTCAACCCTTCACCGGCAGCCAGCCTTCATCGCTGGCCTGCAAGACTTCTTCGATCGTGGTCAGTCCCTCTTTGACTTTGCGCAGCCCGTCGTATCGCAACGGGATCATCCCCGAGCGGCGGGCGTACTCGTTGACCGTTTGCACCGTGGGCGAAACGGAGATCGCCTCCCGCAGGGCC
The DNA here is from genome assembly GCA_031412755.1 of Schlesneria sp. GTDB lineage: Bacteria > Planctomycetota > Planctomycetia > Planctomycetales > Planctomycetaceae > Schlesneria. Next base: position 20,768 of record JANODP010000445.1, read on the forward strand.
TCATCCACCACCAGCAGTTCGTGGATGGCGATGCGTCCCGAGAAGCCCGTGTTGCGGCATTTGGCGCACCCGGCCCCGCGATAGAACTCGTTCGACTCCAACCCCATGTGCTGCATCACCGAGAGCATCGCCTTGGGTGGTTCGTAGGGCTGCTTGCACTTGGCGCAGATGCGGCGGCACAGCCGCTGGCCGAGCACGCCGTTCAGCGAGGCGCCGATCAGATAGCCCTCGATTCCCATGTTGACCAACCGCGTGACGGCGCTGCAGGCGTCGTTGGTGTGCAGCGTGCTGAAGACCAGATGCCCGGTCAGCGCGGCCTGAACGGCCGTGCGCGCCGTCAGTTCGTCTCGAATCTCGCCCACCATCAGGACGTCGGGGTCCTGACGCAGCAGGCTCCGCAGCATCGAGGCAAACGACAAGCCGATCTTCTCGTTGACCTGGAACTGATTGACGAGCGGCAACTGAAACTCGACGGGGTCCTCGACCGTGCAGATGTTCATTTCGATCGTGCTGACGGTGTTGAGAGCGGCGTAGAGCGTGGTGCTCTTGCCGCTGCCGGTCGGGCCCGTGACCAGCACGATGCCGTTCGGCTTGTGGATCTGGGTCTGAAAGCGTTCGAGATTCTCGCTGCTGAAGCCGAGCTGCGACAGCGACAGCGGGATGCTGCGGTTGTCCATGATCCGGATGACGGTCTTCTCGCCGTGGGCCAGCGGCAGCGTGCTGACGCGCAGGTCGATCGACCGGTTCTCCATCATCACGTGGATGCGGCCGTCCTGTGGCAGGCGTCGCTCGCTGATGTCCATCGAGGCCATGATCTTGATGCGCGAGGCGATGGCCGGCGCGATGTGGCCGGGGAGTTCCAGCGACTTGAACAGGGCTCCGTCGACCCGATAGCGGACGCGGATCTGCCGCTCGGTCGGTTCAATGTGGATGTCGCTGGCCCCCTCTTTCACCGCCGAATAGATGATGTAGTTGACCAGGCGGATGATCGGACTCTGGCCGGCCAGTTCGCTGCCCGAACCGATGTCTTCGATCGATTCCTCGATCAGTTCGACCGCGTCGCTTTGGACGTCGTCGATGATGTCGTCGATGACGAACACCTTGCTGTCGGGCAGATAGGTCTGCAGCGTCCGCCGGATGTCCCGCGCGGTGGCGATCGCGAGCTGGACCTCACACCGCGTGATCGCCTTCAACCGGTCGAGCAGGAAGACGTCGGACGGTTCGGCCACGGCGACGGTCAGCGTGTCGCGGAGCTTGAACAGCGGCAGCACGATGTGCTTTTCGATGAACTCGCGCGGCAGCAATTCGACCGTCTTGGGGTCGAACATCCGCGTGTCGAGTTTGACGAACGGCAGCTTGAACTCGACGGCCAGGCATTCGAGCACCTGTTCCTCGGTGCAGAACTCCCGTTCGACGAGCACCTCACCCAGCAGCTTCGATCCCTCGCCCTCGGCCTGCAGCGTCAGCGCCTGCTGCAACTGCTCGGGCATGAGGAACCCCTGGCGGACCAGCAGGTCGCCGAGTCGCGGGCGGGGCTTGAGCAGGAGTGGCTTGTGCATGGTGGAGCGCTGCGTCTATCGAAAGCTGGCCACGGCGTCGATCACCGAATCGAACAGGTCAAAACGCTGGTCGAGGCGCGTCACCTCAAAAATCTTGCGGCCGGGATCGACGAGGCCGCTGATCTTCACGGTCCCGCCCGCCTGCCGGGCCTGGTCCTGCAAATCGAGCAGCGTGGTCAGGCCGACGCTGTCGAACAGTTCGCTGCGGTCCATTTGCAGCACGATCGACGAGCGGCCCTGGCCCAGATGCCCCTCGACGGCGGACACGAAGACGCGCGACGTCTCCTCCGTGAGGTCGTCCGGAGTGTGAACGACCAGCACTTCGCCGAAGGTTTCCGTGGTGATCTGCATGACGAGTGACCGCCCCTCTCACAGGCTGAACGAGGGGATTTCAGTTTCGCTGCCATAGCGCGACATGCGGGGAGCCGGGCCGTACCCGAGGATCTCAAACACCTTCACCACCAGTTCGCGCGGGCTGAACGGCTTCATGATGACGGCCGCCAGTCCCAGTTCCGTTTCGATGTTGGCGTCGTCATCCAACTCAAAACCCCGCGCGGTCAGCATGATCACCGGGAGATCGGCCAGCGCCTCGTCGGCCCGCACGCGGCGAATCAGTTCGGCTCCGTTCATGCCGGGCATGGTGTAGTCCGTGATGAGCAGCGCCGGCGGAAAACGGCGCAGCAGCTCGAGCCCGGTTTCGCCATCGGGAGCCCCATGGACTTCGAAGCCGGCGCGGGTGAACTTCAGCGAGATGGCGCGAACGATGTGCGGTTCGTCGTCGCAAACGATGATGCGGTGTGACATGACGGTTTTCCTTGTTCGAGGGCGGAGCAAAGGCGGAGGACGGTCGGTGGCTTTCAGCAATCAGCGGCGGTTGACCGCGAGGTTTTTCAGGGGTGTTCGGTCCGCAACGTCGTGGTGCTTCGTGCCCCGGTCGCGATGCCCCAGGGGGACGCGCACGGAGAAGCAGCTCCCCTTGTCGACTTGCGAGGTGACGGCGATCGCCCCGTCGTGAATGCTGGTGACGATGTACTTGACCAGTGCCAGCCCCAGTCCCGTGCCGGCGGCGGCCTTGTTGTTCTGGGGCACGCGGTAGAACCGCTCGAACAACTTTGGCAGCGATTCGGCCGGGATGCCCATGCCGTTGTCCTGGACGTCGATCACGGCTTCGGTGTCCTGCATCCGGCTGCGCAGCCGGACCTCGCCCCCCTCGGGCGTGTACTTGATCGCATTCGACAGCAGATTGATGATCGCCTGACCGAACAGATCGAGGTCCAGGTGAGCGGGCAGATACAACTCGCTCAGTTCCTCGACGATCGTGATGTTCTTCTCCCGGGCGGTGGCCGCCACGACCTCGATCGACTTTTTCAGCACGCGGTTCAGGTCGATGTCTTCGCGCTGCACCTTGATGACGCCGCTTTCGACGCGGGCCAGGTTCAGCAGGTTGTTGACCATCCGCGTCAATCGCGTCACCTGCTCGTCGATGAATTTGAGCAACTCCAGGCGTTCGTTCGGATCGTCGACGTCGTCATCCATCAGCAGTTCGGTGTAGGCCCGGATGCTGGCGAGGGGCGTCTTCAACTCGTGGCTCACGCTCGACACAAATTCGGCCTGCCGGCCCCGTTCCTCGGTCTCGGCGCGAATGTCGCTCAGCAGCGCGGCGACGCCCGCCAGCCGCCCGTCGTCGTCGTACAGGTTGGCGGCGCGCGCCCGGTAGGCCCCCGTCTCACCCGAGCACTTCAGGCTCAACTCCGCCGTGCGACAGTCGGCCGCGGCCGGCCGCGTTCGCACCGACGAGATCAGCGTCTGCAAGCCATCGAGATGCTCCCAGGCGGCCGTGGCCGGCAGACTGGAATCGCCCGTCACCGCCACCATCAACGCGGTCGCACTCTCGTTGTGATAGATCAGCGATTCGCCGGAATCGAGCAGGAACACCGGTTGATCGAGTTGATCGAGCGCCTGTTCGAGCCGTCGCACCTGGTTTCGCAACAAGTGGGTCCGCGCCTCCAGACGAGTCCGCTGCTCGACGAGTTTCCGCGATTCGGCATCGCGAGCGTGGACCAAATCGACGAGTTCGCCGAGCAGTGACTGAAACACGCCGGTGGACGACAGGTTGGCCTCGCGCAGGTCGGGTCGGCGCAGAACGGCTTCGGCCGCTTCCGCCTGTCGTCGAAACAGATAGATCGTCACCGTCAGCCCGGACAGGCTGCCCGCGAACGTCAGCAGCGCGGCGCTCGGGGCGTTGAACATCCACGAACTGATCAGCACGGCCGCGAGTCCGCAGGCGATCGACGGCAGACACAACGGCAGCAACAGGGTGCCTCGATCCACGGCGGGGAGTTTGAACCTGTTCGCTCCCGGCAATCCGACCGAATCGGGTTCCGGTGGACTTCGATGAGCGGGCAACACGTCAACGGCCATGACCGATCCTCGCAAACGAGAGGGCTTCCCTGCGAAGTGCGACCGGGCGCAGCCGTGCCGCACCTTCGCTTCCTTCGCAATCGGGAACCTAGGTCGCGGTTGCGATGATGTCCAATTGCAACAGGCGCTGCCCCGACGCAACTGAAGACGTCGAAGACCGGCCTGTTCCGCTTTGCCGATTCGCCCGAACGTGACGGTCGCAACGATGCGAGCGGTCAGACGGCCTGATTGTGGGGGCAGGTTTCTTACCTGCCCGGTCTCTCGGTTCTTCCACTGGGATTTGGAAGTGGCGCGGGCAGGTAAGAAACCTGCCCCCACGTCCGCCGACCAGCAGTCACTCACGCCAGCAGATCGCCCACGACCTGGCCATGCACGTCGGTCAGCCGGAACTCGCGGCCCGCGTGGAGGAACGTCAGCCGCTCGTGATCGAAACCGAGCTGATGCAGGATCGTGGCTTGCAGGTCGTGCACATGGACCGGCTGGTCGATGACATGGAATCCGAGATCGTCGGTCGCTCCGTAGCTGAAGCCGCGCTTCATCCCGCCGCCCGCGAGCCACATCGTGTAGGCCTGCGGATGATGATCGCGACCAAGGCTGCGTCCCAGCGCGGGGTTGTTCTCGACCATTGGCGTGCGCCCGAACTCGCCCCCCCAGATCACCAGCGTCTCGTCGAGCAGGCCGCGCCGTTTGAGGTCCGTCACGAGCGCCGTCGAAGCCTGATCCGTCTTGCCACAGTTGTTCTTGAGGTTCCCGACGACGTCCGAGTGCGCGTCCCAGCCTTCGTTGTAGATGTTCACGAAGCGCACGCCCCGCTCGATCATCCGCCGGGCCAGCAGGCACGCGCTGGCGAACGACGGCACCGCCGGATCGCAACCGTACAGGTCGAGCGTCTCCTTCGTCTCGCTCTTCAGGTCCATCAGTTCGGGTGCGGACGTTTGCAGGCGAAAGGCCATCTCATACGAGGCGATCCGCGTCGCGATCTCGGGATCGCCCTCCACGTCCAGTCGCTTCCGGTTCAGCGCCCCGATCAGATCGAGCGAATCGCGCTGCAATTTCGAGTCGACTCCGGCGGGACTCGACACGTCGAGGATCGGGTCTCCCTGATTGCGGAGCCTCACGCCCGAGTACAGCGTCGGCAGAAAGCCGCTCGACCAGTTGGCCGCCCCGCCGCTGATCCCCGCCCCCGTGGACATCACGACGAACGCCGGCAGGTCGCTCGTCTCGGCCCCGAGTCCATACGTGACCCATGACCCCAGACTCGGCCGCCCCGGCTGAGAGAACCCCGTGTTGAAGAAGATCTGCGCGGGAGCGTGATTGAACTGATCCGTGTTCACCGACTTCACGAGACAGATGTCATCAACGATCTTCGCCAGATGCGGCAGCGCCTCGGACAGCTCCATCCCGCACTCGCCATGCTTGGCAAACTTGAACTGCGGACCCAGACAGTTCGCGTCCGGGCGGATGAACGCGTACCGCTGCCCGCCGACCACTTCGGGCGGGATCGGCTTCCCGGTGAACTCGGTCAGCTTCGGCTTGTTGTCAAACAAATCGAGCTGACTCGGTGCCCCCGCCATGAACAGATGAATGACCGACTTCACCTTCGGAACAAAGTGCGGCGCACGCGGAGCCAGCGGGTTGCCCGCAGCATTCGCGTCGGCCCTCACCTGTCGAGCCGCCCCACCCGCCAACAACGAAGCCAGCGCCATCTTGCCGACACCAACACGGCACTCCTGCAAGAAGTGACGGCGGGTCAGATCGAGGTTCGGTGAATGTGAGTTCGTCATGTCAGTCGCTCCACTCCGTAGCCCGGGCTGCCAGCCTGGGCGTCGTCGTTTTCAAGTCCATCTTGTTCCTGCTACGACGGGCGAGCTGGTTTCAATGCCCGCTTGGCTCGTCGTCCGATTCATCATCCTGCAAACCATCGTCGCGAATTCCGTAGTTCCAAGCCGGGTCAATGATCGTCAGCCGCTCCCGTTTTTCGCCGGAAAACGTCTCAAACCAATCGATGTCAGGAAAGAACCCCTTCCACGGAAAATCCCGTTCATCGTCGGAGAGAGCAAAAAAGCCGGGGTCATCGGTATACGTCACCAATGAAATCGACGACGGATACTCGAAGCTCTCCACGCTTTCCACGACCTCACCGCCATTTTTCTGACACGCAATCTGCTGATAGGACTTGTGATAGTCCTCCAGCTTTGCCACGAGATGTGGAGTCCGACAGTGATACTCGTCCAAGAGTGAAAAGAACCGCTCAATGGCTTCCTTTTCAGAACTCGTCCGGCTCCGAATCATGCTGTACCAACCTTGCGCGGACCTCTTCAACCGCAGTCGATACGTAACCCAGTCGGCCAATTCATCCGACAGCGCGAGCACATCATTCGGGTCTCGAATTTCATGCACCTTGATCGCGAAACAATATCCAGCCATGAAATGGTCGAGAGCCTTGAGGGAGTACTCTCCGCAATACATATGGGGCCTTTGGCGGAAGCTCTCGAATCGTGATTGATCGCGAATCACGGTGTCTCTCCTTGTTCAAATCGCGTCCGCGTCGAATACGCCCAAGCTGGCAGCATGGGCTACGGGTCAATTCTTCGTCACGGCTTCATCCAGATTCATGATCGCCCGGGCAGTGAGGGTCCAGGCGGCGCGAGGGGCTTCGTTGGGGCCGCCCGCTCCGGCCAGCTTGGCGGCGTCGAGTTCTTTGCGATCCAGGCGCGAGGATTGTTCGTCGAAGAAGCGTTTTAGCAGGGCCAGTTCGTCGTCGGTCGGAGGCCGGGTCAGCGCGCGGCGGAAGAGGGTGTGGAGGCGTTCTTCCACCGAGCCGCCTCGTTCGGCGAACTCACGGCCGAGGGCTTGGGCCGTTTCGATGAAGACGGTGTCGTTGAGCAGCGTCAGCGCCTGGAGCGGCGTGTTCGAGACTTCGCGCCGGGCGACGCAGGCTTCTCCGCTCGGGCCGTCGAACGTCATCGACAGCGCAAACGGCGCGGTCCGCTTTGTAAACGTGTAGAGCGTTCGACGGTAACGATCCTCACCCGGACTGAGCGCCCAGTTGAGGCCGCCGTAGGTTCCCTCGGTCGTGATGTTGGCGGGTTGAGCCGGGAAGACGCTCGGCCCGAGTTGCTTGTCGGACAGCAGGCCACTCACGGCGAGCATCGCATCGCGCACGACCTCGGCCTCGACCCGCAGCCGCGGCCCGCGCGCAAGCAACTCGTTCGCGGCATCCTTCGCGAGCAATTCACCCGTCACGCGAGACGACTGCCGGTATGTGGCACTGCTGGCGATGACGCGGTGGAGGCGTTTCATATCCCAAGCAGGACGGGGAGAGGGGGAGACAAGGAGCGGGGGAGACGAAGAGGCACTGGGAAGGCTGGTCTCCGCTTTTTCTCCTTGTCCCCTTGTCTCCTTGTCTCCCCCTCCCAATTCCACCGCCAGCCAATCCAACAACTCCGGATGCGTCGGACTCGCCCCCTGGCTGCCGAAGTCTTCGAGAGTCTTCACGAGGCCGCGACCGAAGAACGCCGACCACTGGCGGTTGGCGGTGACTCGCGCGGTGAGCGGGTTCGTCGGACCAACGAGCCACTCGGCAAGAGCCAGCCGATTTGAGGGAGCCTTCGGATCGAGCTGCGGCAGCGCGGCGAGAACGGCCGGCTCGACCAGTTCCTTTGGTTGCAGGAACTCACCGCGATGATGCCGATGCGTGGGTCGCGGGTTGTTGGCCGGTCGCTCCTGCAAGACGAGCGTCGTGGGGAACTCCGGCAACTGTGCCCGCAAGGCGGCGATCTTGGCCCGCTCGCCCGCGAGTTCGGGGGCTTCGCTGCAGAAGTGGCGGAGGAGTGCTGAGTGATGAGTGCTGAGCAATGAGTGCTGAGGAAGAGGCTTGTCGTTGGTCGTCGCTGCGGCGGCTCGCGCCTCGCGAAGGGCGAGCAGTGCCGGTTCGAGTTCGAGCGGCAGCGAACTCGCTTCCGCCGGACGGGGATCGTCGGTGACCGAGACCTTGAAGCGGCCGAGACTCGCGGCGTAATAGCGTTCAAACAGCATCGACACGTCGAACCGAACCGACTTCGACACGGGCGTCTCGAATCGAAAGACGGCAACATGCGGCTTGCCCTGCCCGCCGTTGATCGACCAGCCGGTCTGTTGATTCGTATCGAGAGCCATCGCCGCCGTGTTGCCTCCGTTGGCGAAGCTCTGCGTCGCGCCGGTCAACTTGACCGGTCGGCCATCGGCGCTGACAGTGATCGTGCTGAGGAAGAAGTCTCCGAACGGCCCCTCGTAGTAGACGCGCCCCGGCCCGTTCTTGGGGAGCCGCTCGTCGGGAATCGCCTCGATCCGCAGGGCGGTCCATTGGCGTGGCTCAACGGCCGTGGTGAGTGGGTCTTTTCCGGTCCCCTCGCCCCCCGCTTTGGGGGGGAGAGGGTTAGGGTGAGGGGGGCGATTGTTAATGGAGGCGACAACTTGTTCAGGCCTCTTCAGGCTGAGGCTCGAAGTCGGTTGAGGTTGGGGAGCGTTTTCGCCGCTCGGCCCCCTCACCCTAACCCTCTCCCCCGAAGACGGGGGCGAGGGGACAGGAACTGCAGCTTGAGCCTGATTGGTTCCCGGCGCGTAGCGGATGTCGTAGATGTCCCGCTTCGACATGTCTCCGCTGGCGAAGATCGAGTTGTCGTCCTCAATTGTCAGCAGCGCGAGGTTGCTCTTGGCGGAGACGGGTTTCAGCGTCGTCCACTTCACGACGCGCGCCTCCTCCTTCGCGAGCCACTCGCCGAACTTCTGATCGAGGTGGGCGAGTCGTTTTGACGCTTCGGGCTGGTCGCTGTGGCCTCGTCGTCGTCCGAGGCTGATCCGGAACTTGCCGAGCGTGTGCTGCATCCCGTGATTCTGGTCGAGGCGGATCGTCCAGCGCGACGTCTTCCCTGCGAGGCCGCTCGGCTCGGCCAGGAAGAACGTCGCGGTGCGGTTGATATTCCATTCGCCCGGTCCGTGAATGGCCCAGCCACCCGTCTTCGTATTGCCATCGATGGCCTGCTCGGGAGAAAAACTCTGCTGCGAAAAGTCGGCCGAGGCGCGGACGAACTTCAGTGGTGGAGCGTCATCCTTGGCGTCGTCGCTCTTCGCCGCTCCTCGTTCCTGGAGTGTGGCCTTGAACTCAGTCAGGACGAAGTTGCCGTGAGGCGTTCGACCGGGGCCTTTGCTCGGCAGCGCGGGATCGGCCAGAGCTTCGAGCCGGACGGCCACGACATCGGTCAGCTCCGAGTCGAGGCCCACGAGGTACGTGTCCTTATCGGGCGACGTTCCCGTGGCGAAGACCGACGCATCGTCTTTGATTTCCAACGTCGCACCGCCTGTCGAGCGAACGACAACGGGTTTGATCGGCATCCATTCGAAGTCGTCCGGCAGCGGGAAACGGTTCGGCAGGTCGGCCTCGTGCCCGGCGATCTGTTCGAGGAGCGCGGCTCGTCGCGCGGCGATGTCGCTGCGTGTGACATCCATTTCCGGCTCGTCGGCGTTGTTCAGCAAGGCAAAAAAACTGAAGTAGTCGCGGTGCGTGATCGGGTCGTACTTGTGCGTGTGGCATTGGGCGCAGCCGACCGTCAGTCCCAGCCACGTCGTCGCGGTCGTGGCCACCCGGTCGGTCATCGCGTGATAGCGGAACTCCAGCGGGTCGATGCCACCCTCTTCGTTCAACATCGTGTTGCGGTGGAAGCCGGTCGCGATCCGCTGATCGAGCGTCGCATCGGGGAGCATGTCGCCCGCCAGTTGCTCGACGGTGAACCGGTCGAACGGCAGGTTGGCATTCAGCGAGTTGATGACCCAATCGCGGTACGGCCAGACCGAGCGTTGCCGATCCTTTTCGTAGCCGTTGGTGTCGGCGTAGCGGGCCAGATCGAGCCAGCGCCGCGCCCAGCGTTCACCATAACGCGGCGACGCGAGGAGCCGGTCGAGCAGTCTTTCGTAGGCATCGGGCGACGAGTCATTGACGAACTCATCCGCCTCCTCGACCGTCGGCGGCAGCCCGATCAGATCGAGGGACGCTCGCCGGACGAGCGTGTGCTTGTCGGCTTCGGGTGACGGGGCGAGTTTCTCTTTTTCGAGCCGCGTCAAGACGAACGAGTCGATCCCGCCGCGGGGCCACTCGCGCCGCTGCACGCCCGGAGTGGCCGGTCGCACCGGCGCGACGAACGACCAGTGCGGTTTGTACTCGGCTCCGGAGGCGATCCAGTTTTTGAGCGTCTCCTTCTGGGCCGTCGTCAGCACGCGCTTGGTCGAAGGGGGTGGCATGGCCTCGTCGGGGTCGGTCGATTCGATCCGTCGCACGAGTTCGCTGAGCTGCGGCTGCTTCGGCGAGATCGGCGTCTTCCCCGACTCGCTCTTCGCCGTCGCCGTCTCGCGCGTGTCGAGCCTCAACCCCGCCTGCCGCTGCCCGTCGTCGGGGCCGTGACACTTGAAGCAGAACTGCGACAGGATCGGCCGCACATCGCGACCGTAGTCTGGGGAGTCTGCGGCCATTGATCGAGAAACAACAATGGCGGAAAAGAACATCACCGCGATGGTGAAAATGAGAGTGTGTCGCATGGTGGAAGCTCCTTCATCAACGAATCGATCACGCGATCGGCCCCCCATCGTATTCCTCTCTCGCGAAGTCGGCGTGAGGGGACCGACAGAGGAACCATTCGCCAACATCGTTTCGTTCGTCGTCCATTTTGGCTATCCACTGCCCACCATCCACTACCCACTCAGTCAAACAGGTAGCTGACCGACTCGTTGCGGTGGATGCGGCGGATGGCTTCGCCGAGCAGGGGGGCGACCGACACGACCCGCATGTTGGGCAGGGTCTGCTCGGGGGTGAGCGGCAAGCTGTTGGTGACGACGATCTCGACGATCGGTGCCTCGCGCAGGCGTTGCGTGGCCTGACCGCAAAACACGGGATGAGTCGCCCCGACATAGATGCGGCTCGCGCCGTGTTGGGCCACGGTGTTGACGGCCCCGATCATCGAGCCGGCGGTGGTGATCATGTCGTCGAAGATGATCGCGATCTTTCCCTTGATGGGGCCGCCGATCAGGTTCTCCTGCCGCGTTTCGAAGGCGTTCGCGCGACGCTTGTCCACGATGGCGAAGCTGCCGCCGAGATGATCGACGTGCTGCAACGAACGCTTGATGCTCCCCTCATCGGGGCTGACGATGACGAGGTTGTCCTTGGGCAGGTTCAGCGAACGGAAGTAGTCGTCCAAAATCGGGGCCGCGTACAGGTGATCGACCGGGCAATCGAAGAAACCCTGAATCTGGGCGGCATGCAGGTCCATCGCCAGCACGCGGTCGGCGCCGGCCTTGATGATCAGGTTCGCCACCAGCTTGGCCGTGATCGGCACGCGGCCCATGTCCTTGCGATCCTGCCGCGCATAACCGAAATAGGGCATCACGGCCGTGATGCGGGCGGCACTGGCCCGCTTGCAGGTGTCGATCAGAATCAGCAACTCCATCAGGTTGTCGTTCACCGACGGGCCGGTCGGCTGAAAGAGAAAGACGTCGCGACCGCGCACGTTCTGATCGAGTCGGACGGAAATCTCACCGTCCGGGAAATTCCCCAGTTCGACGGAGCCGAGGCCGACGCCGAGATACGCGGCGATCTCGGCTGCCAGCTTCGGATTCGCGCGGCCGCTGAGAATGCAGAGTTCGTCGTACATGAGGGGGCTGTGATGTGGTACGGGGCGAGGATCGAAGCGGCTCCAGAGCGGGTCGGATTCTCAGCCAACCTCATCGCGAACGCAAGCCACGGCCCGGGGTTTGTATCGAATGGAGTGCAGTCGTCAATGGGTGGTCCTCTTCTGGTCCTCTCTCCCCCGTCTTCCTTCGGGGGAGAGAGGCATGGTGTCCTGATGAAAAGGCTTCAGATCCGAGTGAATTGGGCGATTGGGGAGATCGCGAACTGGTTGCGGTTTCCTCTGCCATCCGTGCCCCGGCTCTGCCATCCGTGCGACGCCGATCGAAAGAGAAACAACGCACGGATGGCAGGGCCAGAGCACGGATGAGTCCTGACAAACGGCGCAAGACAGGACTCGGTGGTTGAAAGATCGTTTCATCAGGCCACCCTCTCCCCGAAGACGGGCAGGAGAGGGGACTAGCCCGGATTATTCATGAGCGGAAATTAGCACGACGCGCAAGCGAGTGGTACGCACCGAGATCACTCGCTTGCGCGTCGTGCTAATTTCGTAACACACTGCTGCGACGACTTTCCCCCAACCCATGAATAATCCAGGCTAGAAAAGGCGACCACCAATTGGCGACTGTACCCTGTCGAACGTTTCCCCTGTGATACGGACGCCGAATGAAACGTCTTCCGGTGCCACCCGGCTCGCTCAAGGACACCCACGAAATCGTGAGTGTTCTGTCAGACGACGGCGAGACAATCGCCAGGGACGAGGGAACTCACGCCAGGATTTCTTCGACGACTTTTCCATGGACGTCGGTCAGGCGGTAGTCGCGTCCCTGAAAACGGTAGGTGAGTTGCTCGTGGTCGAAGCCCAGCAGGTGCAGCAGCGTGGCGTGAAGATCGTGAACGTGAACCTTGCCTGCGATCGGCCCGAATCCCAGCTCATCTGTTTCGCCGTGGATGTATCCGGATTTCACGCCGCCTCCGGCAACCCACAGGGTGAAGGCGTCGATGTGGTGGTCGCGGCCGATGGTGTCGCGATTTTCTCCCATCGGTGTGCGGCCGAACTCGCCCCCCCAAATGACGAGCGTGTCGTCGAGCAATCCGCGCTGTTCCAGGTCGAGCACCAGGGCGGCACTCGCCTGATCGACGTCACGGCAGACCTTCTCGAAGTCGGCGTTGAGATTTTCTCCCGGGCCGCCGTGGCTGTCCCAGTTCGTGTGATAGAGCTGCACGAAACGGACATCTCGCTCGATCAGACGGCGGGCCAGCAGGCAGTTGGCGGCGAACGAGGGTTGTCCGGGACTCACGCCATAAGCAGCGAGCGTGGTCGCGGACTCTTCCGACAAGTCCATCAGCTCGGGGGCGCTGGTTTGCATGCGGAAGGCCATTTCATAGGCGTTGATCCGCGTGAGAATCTCCGGATCGCCCGTCTCCTGCAGACGGCTGCGATTGAGGGCGGCGACGGTGTCATGAAAATTTCGTTCGCGGTCGCGCGTCAAACCATCCGGGCTGTTGAGGTGCAGAATCGGATCGCCCTTGCCACGAAAAGGGACTCCCTGAAACGAAGTCGGCAGAAAACCGCTGCTCCACAGGGAGGCTCCGGCCCGGGGTCCGCGCGGTCCGCTTTGCAGCACGACGAAACCGGGCAGATCGCGCGCGGGGCTGCCGAGACCGTACGTCGCCCACGACCCGAAACTCGGCCGGCCGGGGGCTTGAAAACCAGTATTCATGAACAACTTGGCCGGGCCGTGATTGAAAACGTCGGTCGTCATCCCGCGCAGCCAGCAGACCCGATCGACGATCTGACGGTGATGAGGCAGCATTTCGCTGAGCGACATTCCGCACTCGCCGTAGCGCTCGAACGTTCGTTTCGAACCGAGCAGCGTTTCGTTTCCCTTCAGAAACGCGAACCGCTTCCCCGAGAACGAACTCGGCGGCGGAGCCTGACCGGTCAACTCGCGCAGCTTGGGCTTGTCGTCGAACAGTTCGAGTTGACTCGGCCCGCCCGCCATGAACAGGTAGATGATCCGCTTCGCGCGTGGGACGAGGGGAGGCTGTCGCGGTGCCATCGGATTCGCCGGATCGATTTTCACCGGTGCCGCAGTGGCTTCGCCCGCCAGCAACGAGTGGAGCGCAATCGCCCCCAATCCCACGCCCCCCTGCTGGAGGAACTGCCGCCGGTTCCGTTCGAGTTCGAGTTGGTTGTCGGAGGTGGTCATGATCGGCAGCTATTCACGAGTGATGAAGTTGTCGGCATTGAACAGGGTTCGGGCCAGCAGGACGAGACTGGCGGCTTCGGGAGCGTCCAGGATCTGTCGCAGCGCCGGCGTCGTCAGCGACTTGGCCGCCGCAGGGTCTTCGCGAAACGACGACACTTGCTGCCGCACGTAATCGCGCAGCAGTTTGGCTTCGGTTTCATTCGGTGGACGACTGAAGCAAGCCCGCGTCGCCAGGTTGATCCGGTCATCCAGCACCGCGGCGAACTCACCCGGTCGCTCCGTGGCCAGTCGCAGGGCGAGTCCCTGCGCCAACTCGAAGAAGGCACCGTCGTTCGCCAGAGTCAGCGCCTGCAACGGCGTGTTGGATCGCAACCGTCGAGTGCAGACCGCCTGAAAGTCGGGAGCGTCGAATGTCGTGAACAACGGATAGGGAGCGCTGCGATAGAAGAACGTGTACAGCGTCCGCCGATACCGCTGCCTGTCCTTTTCCGTCGGCCAGCTCTTGTTGACCTGCGTGAAGGCATAGACGCCGTCCGGTTGAGGTGGATGGACGCTCGGTCCGCCCAGTGCCGATTCCAGGAGACCACTGGCCGTGAGCGCGGCATCGCGCGCCGCTTCGCCTTCCAACCGGAATCGTTCCTGTCGGGCGAGCCACAGGTTTCTGGGATCGCTGACGACGAGATCGGGTCGCAACCGTGACGACTGTTTGTACGTCGCGCTCGTGACGATCAGGCGGTGCAGCGACTTCTGACTCCAACCTGAGTGCTGGAATTCGCGACTGAGCCAGTCGAGCAAATCGGGATGCGTCGGCGTGGCCCCTTGTGCCCCGAAGTCTTCGTCGGTCTCGACCATCCCCCGTCCGAAGTAGCGCATCCAGATCCGGTTGACGGTGACGCGCGACGTGAGCGGATTGTCGGGATGAACCAGCCAGCGCGCGAGATCCAATCGGTTGGGCGGCGCCCCTTCCGCTCCGAGTGGTGGTGCGATGGCGGCGAGGACTCCCGGCACGAGCGGTCCCAATTCCTTGTTGGGCCGCGTGAAATCGCCGCGTGTGAGCAGAAACGTCTCCCGGTGCTGGAGGAGATCGCGCATCACCATCGCCTGGGCCACATCCGGGTTGGCTTTCTTCTCGACTTTGCGGGCCCGCGGCTCCGCTTTCTCGAACGCATTTTGCAATCGAGCCACTTCCTCTTTGGAACGATCCCCGGCCGGCTTTTGCAGTGCCACGAGCAACGCCGCGTCGTGGGTCGAGACCGCGGTCGGGGCCACCGCAGAGACCTCAATCGCAAATCGCCCGACCAGATAATTGGCATTGAGGTCATGCCGCATCGTGATCTCGAACGGTTTCCCGCCGGGCAT
The DNA here is from genome assembly GCA_031412755.1 of Schlesneria sp. Classification (GTDB taxonomy): domain Bacteria; phylum Planctomycetota; class Planctomycetia; order Planctomycetales; family Planctomycetaceae; genus Schlesneria. The sequence goes on from JANODP010000445.1 coordinate 35,974, forward strand.
CAGCGGCTTGGTGAGCACCAGCGTCGCTTCGTGGTCACTGTTCATCCTGGCCGTCGAACCGGGGCCGACATTGATCGCCCAGCCGGACTTCGGGTCGGCATCGATCAGCCCTTCGACCGAGAAGTCGGGTTGTTCGTGGTCGGCGGTGGCCCTCGCGAAGGGCTGGTTCTGCCCGTTCGCCGCCAGCGCGAACGCGGTCAGCACAAAGTTGCCGTTTCCCGCTCGGCCCGGCCCCCGTTTCGGCAGTGACTCGTGAGTCAACGTCCGCAATCGCACCGCCGCAATCTGAGGGAGACCGCTGGTCAGCGTCAGGTGATACGTTTCATGAGGCGTGCTCATCGGACTGGACAGGAGCGAGCCATCATCCAGCGTGGTGAACGTTGCTCCCGACTCCGTTCGAGTTTCCACGGATGCCACCGGGGACCACTCGACCGGCTTGGTCGATGCTTCCTGATGGAGTTTCTCCAAACGCACCCGCGTGGTCTCTTCCCAATCACTCCGCCACTTGGCGAGTTCGGCGGCCGTCGGTGCGGGGGAATCGCGCGGGACGGACACGGGCTGGCCGAAGACCTCGCCGCGCACGACGTCGACCGTCGGGCCGCGATCGTTCGCATCCTGGGCCGAGTTGAAGAACGCGAAGAGCTGGTAGTACTCCCGCTGCGAAATCGGATCGAACTTGTGCGAGTGGCACTGGGCGCAGCCAACGGTCAGTCCCATCCAGACCGCTCCGGTGGTGTTGGCCCGATCCATCGCCGCCTCGACCCGGAACTGCTCGCGGTCGGTTCCCCCCTCCTGGTTGATGAGCGTGTTGCGGTGGAACCCGGTGGCGATGAGCTGGTGCTTTGTCGGCTGTGGCAGCAAGTCGCCCGCAAGCTGCTCGACGGTGAACTGGTCGAAGGGCAGATCGCGATTGAGGGCGTCGATCACCCAGTCGCGGTACGGCCACATTTCGCGCGGGGCATCGACGGCGTAGCCATTGGAATCCGCGTACCGCGCCTGATCGAGCCAGTGCCTTCCCCAACGCTCGCCGTAGTGAGGCGACGCGAGCAGCCGGTCCACCAACCGCTCATACGCGGTCGGCGACTGGTCGTTCACGAACTCGGACACTTCGTCGGGCGACGGCAACAGTCCGATGAGATCCAGCGTCACGCGACGGATGAGCGTCGTTCGTTCGGCTTCGGCCGAGGGTTTGATGTTCTTCGTCGCCAGCTTGCGATGCACAAACGCATCGACGGGATGCGGCGCGCCGGCTGTCGCGGGAGGAGGCTCGTCGCGCAATGGCAGGAACGCCCAGTGGCCTTCGTACTCCGCCCCCTCTTCAATCCATCTCCGCAAGAGTGCCAGCTCGGCTGCCGTGAACCGGGGCTTTTTCGCAGCGGGCGGAGGCATCTGCAGATCGGGATCGGTCGAGGTGATCCGCTGCCACAGCGGACTTTGCTCGGGTTTGCCGGGAAGGATCGCGTGCGGACTGTCGGCCGTGCCGATTGCTTCGGCGCGGATGTCCAGACGCAGATCGGCCTCACGGTGCTTCTCGTCGGGACCGTGACAGGCGAGACAGCGGTCGGAGAGCAACGGACGAATCTGCTCATTGAAGCTGACGCGGTCGGCACCGTCAGCCGAGGACGTGATCCAAGCGAACACGACCGCACACAGTGAGCTGCGCCAAGCCAACCGAGTCTCGCTGAACATGCTGGCTGGACCTCGTTCGTCACCAAATGATGTTTACGAAATCATTGAAAGTCACGCTCATAAAAGCTGTTGGTGCGAGTTCAATTGCCGTTGCAAATGGAACCGGCGGAGGGCGTCCCGGTTATGCGGAAGCCACGGAATCCCGCACGTACGACCGCCAGATCACTCGTCATCGGGATACTCTTCGTCCCACTCGATACAGGCGTGTGGACCCGTACCCCAGGGAAAGTCGTCGTACCAACCCGGAGGTCCGGACGGAGCAGTGCGGATTTCCAGGTTCGATTCGCGTTCACGCAAGCTCGGCTGACCGGGAACGCCCCATTTTCCGATAAAGCGCAGCGGCCGATTCCGTTCGTCGCGCCACTCGTTGCTGTTGGCCCGCCGCCAACCGGACATCCAGAAGTTGAGGCCGCGTCCCTGTTCGTGGATGAACGCTTCTTCTTCGACGGACGAGATTGTCAACAGACGCCCCTGCAACCCGGTGGCCAGTTTTTGTGCCTCTGCAAAATTCATCGCCTTTTCGCTGATGAAGTACTTCCGCCCTTTCCAACTCAGGCAACTCGCGGCAATTTCTTTCGGTGGAAACGTGGAGACGGAGGTCAATGGACTCCACCAATCATCGTCGAGACGGTATGCCTTGCTGCCACGTCTCAACCGCATTTCCAGTTTGTGAATTTCGGAGGGCGAATTGAAGATGCCGATGCCCACCGCTTGTTGACACGGGATGATGATGTTCGGAGAACAAGACAACCGTGAGACGCCTCCCTGCCAGGCGATGATTCGATCGCCGTCGAGCGTGGCGACGATCGTCGCCTGGTCCGCATTTTGTGAGACATCAATTTGCAGTTTGTATCGTTGTCCATTGGTCAGGTTTCCCGGACGGAGAACGGCACCTGTGATTTCCCTTTGATCTTTGACATCACGCCCATCGACCATTTGCAATCCGTGGCAGATCCCACCCCACGCACTCAAAAGCACGCTGCAAGATGACGAGCCCACGGGGAACACGACAAGGACCGCATCGGCACCCGCCCGTCGAGTGAATTCACAATTCAGTTCGTAGCTTCCACGGATGGCGACAGGCACCATGAATCGAGCATCCGGAGACGATTGACCAATCACCATCTCCGCTTTCCGCTGCCACGTCCCAACCAGGGCATGCTCTGGCAGCTTGACCATCTCCAACAAGTCGATCGATTTCCCGATCGGCAATTCGACGGCTTTGCTTGTGGCATCGATCATTGACTTGGGTTGGCTCGACCAGGTGAGCGTACGTTGAGACGCCGCGTCCAAACCAGCAGTGAGTTCTTCGAGCCGTTTCGTCGCGCGGGCTTTGGCGAGAGGACTCTTGGCATTGGGTTCGTGACGTTCGTACCACTTGTGGGCGCGGCGTTGAGCGGTCAGTTTGGCTTCGCCCGTGGCTGATTGAGCAACTTCCCACCACGCATCGGCGGCAGTCAACTGAGCCTCGACTTCCGACGGCGACTTCGGTTCCGCTGCCGCGGCCGCCTTCCACTTCGCGTCGCTGCCGAGGGCCAGCCTGGGCAACGCCTGCTTCCAATCGGACTCGTACACCGCCAGCCACAGGCCAACGGCGAAGTTGACTTTCGGGTCGTCCGGCTTGTCCGGCAAGGTCCGCAGCGCCTGCGTGTGAGCAAGGAACGCCTGTTCGCGTTCGCGCAGCATGCTGCGCACTTCGGCCAGCGACTTTGACAGCTTTGTGGCCGAGATCCGCTTCGCCTGCTTCTCGGCGGCATCGAGCAACTCGTTGGCCGGGTGATACCGGTTCTCCCGCGCGGTCCGACCGACCATCGCGACGACTTCGTTCAACACCGGCTCCAGCGTGGTCGATGACTTGCAGGCCGTCATGAAGCCGGTGATGTGCCTGGTCCGCTCCGCCTCGGCATCGACCTGGAACGACTCGGTCAACTGCTCGACCGCCACGAGGAATGGCGGAAAATCACCGGCGTCGCGCAACAGGGGCAGCGCCGTCACCAGGACGACGTACAACTCATCCGCCGCCGTCGCCGGATTGCCCGCCATCTCCATCAGCTTCTGCGCGGCCTGCTGCTTCTTCGCCGCTGTGCTTGCCTTGGGCAACTCGAACGTCTCATCGAGCAGCTTGCGAACCTCGGCCTGCCGCTCCGCCGATGGCACGGCGGCCTTGGCCGGTTTCGTGTCCTGAGCACTGGCAGCCAACGACCACGCCGCGCACAACACGACTGCCAGACTCCATTGCAACACGCATGACACAGCCTGTGACCGCCGAAGGTGGTTCATTGGAGACTCTCTCACTTGGAATGCCCGCGACCTGCGAGGCTGCTGTTGATCGACCCCGAACCGGGGATGAGACACAGCGTAGGGAGAGACCGCGCGAAGTTCAATTTGGGCCATTGAACCATCGGCACAGGCAGGCCAGCGTCACGCCCGCTGGAATTGCAGAGGCCGACTTCAGAAATCGGCTCAGGCCTGGATGTGTGAGAACGGTGGCACGATCGAACCGGCGGTCACTTCGACCGGCCCTTCGAGGACCGCATGGGGGCCGATCCGACAGTCGGCTCCGATCACGGCCGGGCCGTGAATGTGCGTGAACGGCAGGATGACGGTGTCGGTGCCGATCCGGGCGCGGGGATCGATGAACGTCGCCTCGGGACAGACCACCGTCACGCCGGACAGCATCAACCGCGACATCGTCGCCTGCTGAATCGTGCGCGTCACCTCGGCGAGTTGGACCCGCGTGTTGACCCCCAGCGCCTCATCGACGTCGAAGACCTTCGCGGCCGAGACGGTTCGCCCGTCTCGCTTCAGGACGAGCGGGCAGTCGGTCAGATAATACTCGGCCTGGTTGTTGTCGGGCCGGATGCGGTCGAGCGCGCCGAGCAGCGACGGGGAATCGAAGGCGTAGCAGCCGGTGTTGATCTCGCGGATCTGCCGCTGTTCGTCGGTCGCGTCCCGTTCCTCGACGATCCGCTCGAAGTGACCCGAGCCGTCCCGCACAATGCGGCCGAGCCCATGATTGGCCGGCGTTTCCGTGGTGCCGATCACGGCGGCGGCCCCGGTCTCCCTCTGCGTCTTGAGCAATGCCGCCAGCGATCCGCTCTTCAGGAGCGGCGTGTCGCCCGCCAGAACGAGGACCGAGCCGCGATGCGAGGCCAACTGATCCCGGCACATCATGACCGCGTGGCCGGTCCCCTTTTGTTCGCTCTGCAACGCGAACTCCACGTCCCGGTGTTGCGACAAGTGGGCACGAACGAACTCGGCGCGGTATCCGACGACGGCGACGATCCGTGAAACTCCCGCCGCGCGGGCCGCATCGAGCACGTACTCGATCATCGGCCGGCCACACACCTCATGCAGCACCTTGGGCAGAGCCGACTTCATGCGCGTGCTCTTCCCCGCCGCGAGAACCACCGCCAACGCTCCGTCGGTCACACTGAAGCCCCTTTGTCATCGCACAGGCTGCCAGCGTGTGCGTCTTTCTTACTCTTACTCTTACTCATAATCATAATCCTAATCTTCCTCCTCTTTCCTATTGAATGACGCGGAGTCGAAGAGGAGTAAGATTATGATTACGAGTAAGATTATGAGTAAGAGTAAGAAGAAAACGCACAAGCTGGCAGCATGTGCTACGGCCTTGGCTCTCGTTGTCAGAAACGGACGGCATAGCGAATCATGAACGTGTCCTTGATGTCGAACCCGGGTGTGCCGTTGGCAAAATCGACTTCCCGGCCGAGCACGTAACCGATTTCGAACGACTTGTCGAACCAGCCGTGATCGCTGCGCAGGCCGAGTCCGATGCGCCAGTCCTGAATTTGAACCTGCTCGCGCGTGCCGAGGCCGGGCATCGCGATCTGGTACGACTCGACGTGGTACTCGCCGGTCGCATAGATCCAATGGGCCGCCGTCCCGATATTGCCGAGGAAGTAGCTGGCCCGCGCCTTGGGAAACAACAGCCGGAATTCCCACAGGTCGTTCGGATTCCAGACCACGCCCGCATAGGGGATCACGATGTTGTCCACCCGGTCCCAATAGCCGGCTCCCAACACCCACATCAACTGCGGCGAGGTGCGATAGAACAGCATCGCGTTGCCGTCGAAATTGAGAGCCTCACGCCCGAGGCTGTCGTCGAAGTCGCTATTGACCGACGGATTGAAGTCGAGCTGCATGCTCCACGGTCCCTGCAGCGGCGTCGCCAGCGTGAAGTCCCAGCCGAGCCGGTAGACCTGGGCAGGCAGACTGGGTACGCCCGGCCCTTCCCACCAGCGGGCTCCCAATTGAGGCGTATTCGTAAAAGCCCAACCCGGTCCGACGGGCATCGTGTGCGCCAACTCAAAGTCAAAGTTGTGCGATTCAAAGTGACCGGTGCCGGGGGCCTTCACCCCGGACTCCGCGAGATACGTGTAGTCGAAGCGCGGCGTGAAGCCGAGCCGGTAGGGTTGCGGGCCGTTCACACCCGAAAGAATCGTCCCTCCCGGGTCGCCCAGAACGGGATCGGGACCGTAGAGAAACGGATCGCCCGTTCCCGCAGCGCTGAAGGGAGTCGTCAAACCGTTGGACGGGGCCATGATCGGCGGGGTCTCAAACGTCGAGGGACTTTGACCGCGAACGACGGGCGGGTTCAATGGTCTGCCAGGATGGTTCAGCGGCGTGGCGCGAAGGACTGCCGGAATCGCGAGCCGGGGTACGAGGAACGCCTCCGATTCTCGAAAATACGCGACCTCATCGGACGACGCGGCTCCGTGGACTCGTCCCGACGAGAACGCGCCGAATGCCAACAGACTCAGAAACAGTACTCGCACCATGTGACTGCCCTTTTCCATTCGCGACCGGCTGAATCTGCCGGGTTCGCTGGGGAAGCGGGATGTCTCAGAAAGTGCGAGATGAGTCAATCTCAAGTCCGGCGACTTCTGCCGGTCGTTTCGTGGATCGGTTTGAGCGGCAGGAGTTGCCAACCGGTCGGGAAGAATTGTCGGTTCTCGTCGTCAATCCCCCCACGCGTGTGACTCAATGACTCGGCGGTTGAGTGTTCTGGAATGCTCGCGCTCGAAACAAGAAGTCGATGATGTTTCCCTCGTGAGGCTGCATCCAGTGGAGTTGAATCGTCTTCACTTCGCCGATGTTGAGACGATCGATGTTGGTCGCATCGAGCAATTGTTGCGACCACTTTTCGTCTTTCGTCAAGCAGGAGGCGACCAGAGTGCCGCCGATCTTGGAAATCATGTCTTTCTGCTCGCACTTCACGACGGACGCAAAGGGAAACATGTACTCGGTGTTCGCAATCGGCGGCTCGGTACTTGAACAATGCACGATTGTCGGACGCAGAAAGTCGTAGCGGTCGTGAGCGACATGGCGGTCGCCGTTGCGGTACTTCGCGGAAACTTCGGTGACTCCCGGAGCCTTCACCAACTCCTCGATTTGGGCGTTGATCGCCTTGGCCGCTCCGGGAACGGTGAACGCGGCCAGCGGTGATTTTGGATCGCTCATCGGCAGTGGCGCGATCGGGCCGAGCCGTTTGGCGAGTGCTTCCGCAATCTCTTCGGTGTGTCGCGAGGCCCAGATGCCGGAGCAACTGATACAGCTTCGGCCGCTGTTCACGAAGATGCTGTCGGCCATGAGATCGAGGTACTTCTCCCACTGATCGACCATGTCATCGCCGAGCAAAATCTTGGAGAAGCCGGGGCCGTGAGCCTGCACGCGCGGATTACCGTGGTAGCGTTCCACCGTCGGCAAGCCGCCGAAGATCATGGCCCGGTTGCAGGATTCCAGCACGGCGGCACCACACTCAGGACCACCGGGATAAATGCAAAACACTTCACGCGGCACACCGGCCTGAGCGAAGGCCTCGTACATGCGGTAGGGCGTCCACGGTTCTTGCGGGCCGGGCTTGAGCACGAGTCCGAACTGCAACGGAATGACCGGCATCCACAACGTATGCACGCCGGGTGAGTTCGACGGCAGCACCATCCCCAGCACGTTTGTCTGAGCTTGATAGCTGACCATCACACCGCGGCTTTCCATGCCGTAGCCCCTGGTCAGAATCTCAAACGGCAGCCCGCGCGTCAGCGCTTCCAGCGTATGCCGCATGTTGCGAAGGACGTAGGCGTTCTTCTTCATGTTGCCGGCGCACATGTGCTCCGGCAGGCCGGTGGTTGCCGATTGCATTCGGCAGAATTCGGCGGGGTTCTGCGTACCGTTTCCGAGCGGCAGCGTCGCCGTTTCGTAAAGCTCGGCCGCCTTGACCGCCATGTCGCACAGTTGGTCGATGGAAAACTGCCGCAGGATGTCGCGCGCCTTGTTGGCCTTGCGCATATCCATCTTGATGATGCCGCCGTTCGCCTGATGAACGGTGGCGAGTGGCTCGCCGGTCTCAAAGTGGACGACTTTGTCCTTCTCCATCGACTCGTACGGCTGGCCCCAGCGGATCACGGGAATATCGAGCATGATTCAACCTTTCCTTTTTCAACGCAAAGATGCAAAGGACGCGAAGCAACGCAAAGGAGTTGGCTACAGGCCATTCACAACACGATTGATTCCGTCTTTAAGAAATCGTTCTCCGAAATTGATCACAAGACCGAGCTTCTTACCGGTGATTCTGAGTTGGGTCAGGCACTGGGCGAGATGAATCGGAATCACCTGCTCCACGGCCTTGGCTTCCACAATCACCAAACCATTAACCAAGACATCCAATCGAAACGTCTTCTCTAATCGAATCCCTTTGTAGATCACCGACACATCAACTTGTCGCTCAACGTAAAGCCCGCGAAGTGCAAGTTCGGCACACAGGGCTTCCTCGTAGATTGACTCCAGCAAGCCTGGTCCTCCCAACTCCCGATGAACTTCAATCGCCGCACCAATGATGATGTGACTCAACTCGTTCTCGGTCATGGCTTGTTTTTCAACGCAAAGGTGCAAAGAACGCGAAGGTTCGCAAAGTAAAACAGAATAGAAAAAGACGGGCGGTCTCGTGGCTCCAAATCTTCAATAACTTCTTCGCGAGCCTTTGCGTTCTTTGCACCTTTGCGTTGAAAAAAATCAATACACCCCGACCGTTGTCGTGGCCGCGAACTCGTGGAACGGGCGAGTGCCGCTAATGCCGTCCCATGGGTATTTGTCGTGAGGCAACTCGCGTTCGCCTTCGTCCCGTTCCATGAAGCCGGGGACGAAGAGTTCTTTGGTCATCGTGTAGAGCTTCACGCGGCCGGTCGCTCCATACGGCACGACTTGGTTGTAGTCCTCGAACTCGACGGTTTCGATGACGGCTCGCGGTTGCGGAGCGTAGTAGGTGATCTTGAAGTTGTCGGCCGGATCGAACGGTTTGCCACACGCCAGGCCCATCAACGTGTTGCCGTAGGTCGGCGTGATGTAGACATTCGGGCCGAGCAACTCCTCGCGGCAGAAGCGATACCACTGCGGAGTGAACTCGGTGCCGCCGGCGAAGATCCCCTTGATGCCGGATTCTTCGATACTGCTCCCCTTGTCGATCAGCTTCATGGCGAGCGCTTCGAGCAGCTTGGGAGTCGCAAACGCACACTGAATGTCGTGACCGGCGGAGAGAATCGTCACGGCTTGATCGATGACGTGATCGGCGTACGCCTTCACGCCGGAGATGTCTCCCTTCTTCAAGAGCTTGACGACCCAGCGCGGGTCGAGATCCACACAGAAGCAGATCCCGCCGCGGTACTGCGCCAGGTGCTCGACCGCGAGTCGCAATCGACGCGGGCCGGACGGGCCGAGCATCAGCCAGTTCGAGCCGCGCGGGAAGGACTCATCCGGCAGCGTGTCCGAGAAATTCTCGTAGTCGATCCAATGATCTTCGATGACCATCCGGCTCTTCGGGATCCCGGTCGTCCCACCCGTTTCGAAGACGTACACCGGCTTGTCGGCGAGTCCTTTCGGAACCCAACGGCGGATCGGCCCGCCGCGCAGCCATTCATCCTCAAAGTTCGGAAATTTCTTCAAATCGTCAAAGCACTTGACCTCTTTCAGCGGGTCAAATTTGAATTCTCGTTTCTTCTCCAGCCAGAACGGACAGCCGGTCTCATCGCTGAAGTGCCAGCGGACGGTTTGCCGGGTGTGTTCGTCGAGCAGTTCCTTGGCTTTGGCCTGTTTGGCGGCGAGGGCAGTGTCACTCACGGTGAGTCAATCTCCTGATGATCTGGCGGTCAAAATGAAATTGGCCGAACCACTGTCGGCCGCATGCTTGGCGGGAAAGTGGCGGCCAGTGTAAGCAGCCGTCTGGTCGATGCAACTGGACCGGCGTCCGACTTTGATCGGCGAATCTCTGAAGCCAAATCTGATCGGAATCGGGTTGGTCACTCATCCGCCGCGGGCTCGACCTCTCGATCATTCCCGCCCCACTCGGAAACTCGTCGTGGTTGGTGGCGTGAGACTATCCCAACGTCGCCAGAATTTCATCCGAGTCGCGATCGGCTGCCTGGCCGATGACGAGGTGACCCGCGATTTCGGCCCGCCGATCGGCACGAAGAATTGCGGTAGTGGGTCGGTTTGAGTGGCACGCCCTGAGTCCTCGAAGGGCGTGGTCGCGACGCCGGTCAATTTCCACGCCCTTCGAGGACTCAGGACGTGCCACACTTGGTCATTTCTCAAACTGACCCACTACGAGAATTGCTGTGTCGAGCCGTTCGCCGCGCATGGGTGGGCCTGCTATACCTGTCGCGCCGATTTTTTGTCCTCCAATCGCAACTCACCTTCCGATGGCCCGCACCATGACCGACGTCGCGCCAATCCATTCCGAACCGCTCAACATCGACGAGTATGCGCGGCAGGCGTCGTTGCATCTGCCGCAGATGGTGTACGACTACTACGAGGGCGGAGCCGACGATGAAATCACCGTGCGCGAAAATCGGCGGGCCTGGCAGCAGATCGCCTTCAAGCCGCGAGTTCTCGTCGATGTGCGGCAGCGCGACCTGAGCACGACGGTGCTGGGGGAGCGGGTCGCGTTTCCGATCCTCACCGCGCCGTGTGGCTTCAATGCGCTGGCTCATCCCGACGGCGAGTTGGCCGTGGCGCGGGCGACTGCCGCAGCGGGAACGATTCAAGTCGTCAGCACTGCGGCCACGTACAGCCTCGAAGAGGTCGCCGCCGCAGCGCAGGGCGTGCGCTGGTTTCAGCTTTACTGTTATCGGGATCGCGGCATCACGCGGTCGTTGGTGGAGCGAGCGGTCGCCGCCGGTTATCGCGCGCTGTGCCTGACCGTCGACGCGCCGTTCGTCGGGCGCCGCGAACGGGACATCCGCAATCAGTTCGGTCTGCCGCCGGGTTTGCGGTGGAAGAATCTCGAAGCGCACGGCCTCGACAAGATGGAGGCGGGTGGCGACGGCTCGGCCCTCAAGAAATACATCGAGAACATCTGGGATGCCGGCCTGACGTGGGAGGCGGTCGACTGGCTGCGCGATCTCAGCCCGCTGCCGCTGGTGCTGAAGGGGGTGTTGACAGCCGACGACGCGCGACTGGCGGTGGCACACGGCGCGCAGGGGATCGTGGTCTCGAATCACGGCGGCCGGCAACTCGACGGCGCCGTCTCGACGGCGAGCGTGCTGCGGGAAATCGTCGAGGCCGCCGGGACTCAGGCCGAGGTCTACGTCGACGGCGGCATTCGACGCGGGACCGACGTGTTGAAGGCCCTCGCGCTCGGAGCCCGAGCCGTGCTCATCGGCCGTCCCTACCTGTGGGGTCTCGCCGTCGGAGGACAAGCCGGTGTGAGCCGCGTGCTGGAACTGATGCGCGCGGAACTCGACCTGAGCATGGGGCTGTCCGGGATGCCGAACGTCACCAGCATTGGGTCTGGGTTGGTCACGCCGGACTGATCGAGACGGCCAGTCCGGACGAGAACTCTGTCGTCGATCAGTCTGTCGGGAAGCCCATTGGCGAAGAGCGACCTCCATAAAACTCAGATTGTTGAATTCTGGAGAATCCAGTACACGGTGCCAGATTCCGAGGCAGACTTCGCCCGGTTTTCCATCGAAGAATCACCACAATTCCACGGACGGCAATTGGTGGTGTTTGCAGTTCCACGACTGCGGCAGGGAGGCGCATTTTGAACGCGGATGACACCGTGCAGGAGCTTCGCGTTCAGGCCTTCGGCGTTTCGTTCGCGGTTCGATTCAACATTCCGGAGATGCGGGCCGGCATTGAACGTTTCGCTCTTCCACCGGGCTGGGAGGCCGTGGAGCCCTCAACGGAGGTCGACCGACTCTTCTCGATCTGGTTTCTCCAGGACGGCGGGGAGCGGCCCTATCGAGTCATCGAACATCAGCGACGACGCAGATACTCCGTGCGGAATCAGGATGAAGCATTGGCGTTGCTGGAGGATCTGATTGAGCAATTCCAGGCGTATCGCAGCCCGAACCGACTGTTCGTTCACGCGGGTGCGGTCGGCTGGAATGGTCGGGCCATTGTTCTGCCGGGCGATTCGTTCGCGGGAAAGAGCACGCTGGTGGCGGCATTGCTGAAGAAGGGGGCCGGTTACTTGTCCGACGAAATGGCCGTCTTGGATTCCGAGGGGCTGGTGCATCCCTTCCCACGGCAGCTTTCCATTCGCGAAGAGGGAGCCTTGTTGGGGCGGCGGTGTCGAGTCGAGGAATTTGGCGGTGTGACGGAACACCATCCGCTGCCGATCGGAATCGTCGCCTTCCTGCAATACGAGCGCGGGAACACCTGGCAAGTCTCGGAACTCTCCCCCGGTGAGGGAGCAATGGAGTTCCTGCGCCATGCAGGGCGACCTTCATTCAAGGCCGCACTCTGCCTGCACGCGGCATCAAGTGCCGTTAGCCATGCCCAAATCCTGTCTGGTGTTCGAGGCGATGCGGATCAGGCTGCCGATCGCCTGATTGAATTGGTCGAATCCCGGGCCACTTCCCTTTTCAGAAAGGCCGTTTGATGCAACCGCAGAAGATCGAGGAAGGAATCATTGTCCGTCCGCTCGGCGCTGAAACGTTGCTGATGCACGAACCGACGTGCAATGTGCATTGCCTCAATCAGATGGCTTACCTTGTCTACCTCTATTCCGACGGAGCCAGAACCCCCGCGGAGATTGCCGAGCGTATCGTTCAGGAGAACGGCCTGCCCTGCACGGCCGATGCCGTCGAGATCGCGATTGAGCAACTCGTGGAACGATCACTCATGCATTGCCCGTTGCCGGAGTTGACACCAGAACGCCAATTGCGGCGTCGCGAGGTCTTGCAACAACTCGCGGCGATGATGGCGGTCCCGGTCATTCTGTCGCTCTCGGCCGGTCGGAGCAGCGCAGCCTGTTTTACGACAAATGAGCATGACACTTTTTTTTACCCGGAAGCATCCGTCCCTCGTTCTGTCAATTTTTTCGTTGAAACATTTGATTTGACGTGCGAACCATAGAATCAGGATCAGCCCCATTGACGGAGCAACCATGCCGGGGACACGAGTTGGCCGAGCGATCGCGGACTTGTCGGTGAGATGCTGGACGAATTCTCCTCCCACATTTCAACTGCATTCCCAGCAATTACGTGCGTTGCTCCCGGCATTCCTGTCCGCCGGGGTCTTGACGTTGATTCAGGAGCGGCTGGAGAAGCTCGACAATCTGTCACCGCAGCTTCTACGCCGAATTCGGGAACACTGCCGAAAACAGTCGATGCAGTGTGCTCAACACGAACTGCGTACAAAACTCGTCTTCCAGCGTCTTCGAGCCAATGGCATCGAGCCGGTACTCATCAAGGGTTGGTCGGTCGCCCGGCACTACGCCAACCCGCTGTCGCGATTCACGCTTGACGTTGATGTTTGCGTTCGCAGGGAACAGTTGCCTGTTGCCGAGCAGGTGATCGCTGAACTCGGATTGCCGTTTGGTTCCGTCGATCTTCACGGCGGCATCCACGACCTGGCCGATCGCGGGTGGCAGGCGGTCTTCGATCGAACGACATTGGAACCGTTCCACAGCGACCAGGTCCGAGTCCTCTGTCCGGAGGAGCAACTGCGGCTGGTCTGTCTCCATTTCTGGAGGCATCGTTGCAACCGCGCCGTCTGGTTGTGTGACATCGCCGCGCTGCTCGAAGCGCAAAGCAGTGACTTCGACTGGAACCTGTGTCTCGCCGGACGCCGTCGCGACGCCGATCGCATCAAGGCGGCGGCCTCGCTGGCGGCAAGACTCTTGAAGGCCCGGATCGATGCTCCCTGGGAAGAGGCCGCGGCAAGAAAACTGCCGGACTGGCTGGTGAAGTCGGTCCTCGAAAGTTGGGGCCGAGGCTCGACTCTGGACGAGGACCGGCTGGGTGTGATGTGGATTGTCGCGAGTTCGTTGTTCAACCCACTCGATCCGATCCGCACCGTGAACAGACTTCCCATCGGACCTTATCACTCGGAGAGGACGATGAAGTGGCTGACCAGATTGATCATGCCGGCCGTTGTTCTCATTCGGATCGTTCGTGACACGACCGCTCCGCTGAATCGTCGCGAAACCGCCGCCGTGGCCTTGCACCCCAAAGTAGTGTCCTGACCGTGCCGCAATCGAAAACGGAGACGAGGGAGGAGTCGATGGAGCGATTCACATTGGCGATGGACTCGGCGGTCAAGTTTCAAATCATCCGCCAGGCGCTGGCGATGGCGGACGCCATCCAGGACGTACCGTCGCGATTTACCGACGATTTGAATGTCCCCGTCCTGACGACGGACTATCGACCGGCCTATCTGCAGAATCACTTCAAGAACCGGTCGGCCTTTCTCGCCTGCAGTGGTCCTTCCCTGTTGACGCACGACCTGTCGCAATTGGACCAGCGCGGAATTCTGACGATGGCCGTCAACAACGCGGCCAGTGTGGTGCGGCCCCAACTGTGGTGCTGTGCCGATCCGCCGTACCGTTTCTGTCGGGGGATTTGGGAGGATCCGGCGATCATGAAGTTCCTTCCCGTGGAGTGGGTCACCGAGCAGATTGAGTTGCCAACCGAAGAGAACTCGACCGATCGTTCGCTGGAGACCGTGGCCGACATGCCGAATGTGTTCGGCTACATCCGCAATTTCGAGTTCAAGACGGAGGGCTGGCTGCGTGAGCCCACCGTCAACTACGGCATCCCGCAGGGCCAGTGCGACATGTTCGGACTGAAGGGCACACGCTCGGTCCTGATGGCCGCCCTGAAGCTGCTGTTCTTTATCGGAGTTCGTCGAGTCTATTTGCTCGGCTGTGACTTCCGCATGGAACAAGGGAAAGACAACTATGCCTTCGAGCAGTCCACGGAAGGGAACTACATCGACGGCAACAACAGAGCCTATTCGACACTCAATGCGAGACTCGGCCTCCTCAAGGCCTCGTTTGACGAGGAAGGTTTTCACGTCTTCAACTGCAACAGGGAAAGCGGACTGACGGCGTTTCCTTACAAGTCGTTTGACGACGCCGTCGCTGAAGCCGTCCAACCTAATCACTGGGTCGGTTCGCAAGGTTTGTACTGCCGAAAGAAAGCCGAAGATTCATCCCGGCCACTGCTCTTGTCGCCATCGCCATCGTGACACCGGTCGAATTTCCCAGACGCGATTCGTGAGGGAATTGAGGAAAGACGCATGCTGCCATTTACCATCGCCCGGTCTGACGCCGGTTCTGTCATTCCTCGTGGCCGCGCCCTGGGCGGAACATTCCAGGGATCCATTGCCGTCGCGAGAATTCATCGCAACATCGTTCGACAATGGCTCCCTCGGCAGGCAGACCTGCGGTTCCACTCGCCACCCGGCGGACAATTCCATCCCGTCGTTTTTCTGATGGGCACGCAGCAATCGGTTCACCACAGACTGAGTGGCTTCCGAATCGACTATGGGTTTGGCCGGGAGTACCGCGAGATGATCGTTGTCGTCCCCGATCTCTGCGTCGGTTCGCTGTCATCCTCGACGGACCCGGTCGAACAGGTGAGCGTGTACTCGCACCTTTACCTGACGAGTCGCTGGTCGACGGCACTGGGGCGTTTCTTGTACGGATTTCGCAAACACACCGCCCGAATTGTCAGTACCGACGATCGGTATGAAGTCGCGTCCCATTCCGGACGAAGATTCTTTTCCGCTCGTCTGTCCGCTCCCGTTGAAGAGGGACTCGTGGATGAAACGTGTCTGAGCAATGTGGCCGATTCGCTGACGATCGTCAGAAACTATCTTTCTCAACAGGTGGTCCTCACGCGCCCCGGCGGAATCCGAATGAAGCGGATTCAATACGACTTTTCCCGGTCGGCGATGACACCCGTTCAGGCCGACATCACCTTTGATCCTCAGCTCGCGTCGCACTACGGCGGGTCCCGGCCGCAAACGATTGCAGTCCCGGCCATGAGTCGCTCGCAATGCGGTGCGTTCCGATGTCGAGTTCCCTGGTTGGCGGGAGCACCATGAATCCGAAAGACTCCTGCCAGTTGGTGACGCGGCGTAGAAGCCATTTCAAAACCCGAAAATCAATCATTCTCAAAACCATTCCTTCGGAGCGGGGGACGTGAGTCCCCTGAATGCGGCCGTCACTGCGAACCACGCG
>JANODP010000446.1:0-1683 GCA_031412755.1 Schlesneria sp.
GATCGAGCCGCCGCCGTCCGGTTGGGAGTCCTCGAAACCGTCTCGTCCCCGACCGACGAAGTCACACTGTTTCAAGTCGCCGAACTGGCGCGCGAAGTCTTGTTCGCCGAACTCGATGCGGAACAACGGGCTGCCGTCATCGATCGCGCGGCAACATCGCGCTTTGCCCGTTGGCCTCGCCATCGCCACTACAAGGACGAATCACTGGGGCGAGAGACGCTGCGGTTGGCCCTCTCAGCGCAGCAAGCCGACGCCGCGACAACCGTCGCGAATGACTTGGCGGCGCAGCTCTACAGCATACGTCGCCAGGGACAGTTGGCCGAGATATGTGAACCGGTGCTGGTCCTGGGAAGCGATTGGCGGTTACTGCGGTGGATTGCCGTGACTCGATTGTTGGAAGGAGACGGTGCCGCTGCCGATGCGCTGTTGGCCGAGGCCGAAGCCGCTTCGGCACACGTCACCGCCGATGATCCGCCTGCGTTTGAAGCCCGCAACTGGTTATTTATCGAACGTGGTCGTCGCCTCGCTCAAGCCGGCGCATTGGAGGCCGCTTCCGAGCGGTTTCGGCTCGCGAAAGACAGAGCAACCCAGATTGGTGATGAACGGACGACCGCCATCGCGGCTGGACAACTAGCGCAGATCCTGCATTATCGTGGCGAGCAGGACGAGGCACTCCGCATCTACCGTGAGGAACAACTGCCAGTTTTCGAGCGGCTTGGCGACGTGCGGTCGCGGGCGGTGACGATGGGCCGGATCGCTGACATCCTGCAAGCGCGCGGAGAACTGGACGAGGCGATCCGCATCCTTCGTGATGAAGTATTGCCTGACGTCCAACGAATTGGCGAAGTGCTGTCACAGGCAGAGGTGATGGGCCGTATCGCCGATATCTTGACGGTATACGGGGAACTGGATGAGGTTCTCCGCATTCGTCGCGAGGAAGAACTGCCGATTTACGAGCAGTTCGGTGCTGTGGGGTCGCGAGTGGCGGCGCTGGGGAAGATCGCCGACATCTTGCAAGTGCGCGGGGAACTGGACGAGGCGCTCCGCATCCGCCGCGAGGAACAATTGCCGGTCTTCGAGCGGCTCGGCGACCTGCGGGAGCGGGCGGTGACGATGGGGAGGATCGCCGACATCCTGCTATTACGCGGGGAACTGGACGAGGCGCTCCGCATCCGTCGCGAGGAAGAACTGCCGGTCTACGAGCGGCTCGGCGACACGCGGGAACGGGCAGTAACAGCACGTAAGATTGCAGACATTCTGGAAGCACGAGGGGACATTGATGAGGCGCTTCGAATGCTCCGAGAGGAAGCACTCGCTCCGATTTTGCCGCTCGGAATGATTGCAGACGAAGCGGCGTTTCGCGGCCGGATCGCTGACATCCTGCAAACGCGCGGGGAGTTGGACGAGGCGCTCCGCATCCGCCGCGACGAAGTACTGCCAGTCTACGAACGGCTTGGCGACGTGCGAGAGCTGATCATCGGGCGAGTAAATCTGGCATTGCTGCTGGTCGAACGGGGTTGCTTTGAAGAGGATGTCCAAGAGATCCTCTCCCTGCTGACCTGGTCGTTGCAGGAAGCTCGACGGCTGCGGCTGCCCGAGGCCGGGCAGATTGAAGCGTTCCTGCGACAACTGTCGGGCGGCTGACCCATCGCCCCAACGTAGCCCTGTCGCTCCGCGACAGGA
>JANODP010000447.1:0-7313 GCA_031412755.1 Schlesneria sp.
GGGCAAGCCCGCGTGGTTTCATCCGGAGATCTGGAACGACCAGGGGACGGGTGAGCAGATCCTGCCCGTGCTGTTTCAGATCGCCATGCGAGGCGCCGATGGGGTGGGCTCATCCGGCTGGGTTCCCAACTGGGGGTCGCAGCCGTACGACAACCGGTCGGGCTATCACGGACTGGCGTCGATCATGCGGACCGCAGGTGAGCTGTTCCACGAGCACGGACCGTGGATGCTCCAGACGAAAAAGAACGACCGTGTCGCGATCGTCGTCTCATCGCGGCTGATCAAGATCGACAACTGGCATGACTTCAGCGGACTGTATTTCTCGCGCCTGTTCGAAGCGCATCAATCGTGCCTCCATGCCCACCGGCCGGCGAGCATCGTGTTCCTCGACGACATCGACGCGGCGGGACTGAAGCAGTACCAGGCGGTGCTCGTCGTCGGGCAGACGGTGGAGATGGAACCGAAGCTCGCCGACGCGCTGCGCGTCGCCAAAGACGCAGGCGTCGCCGTGTTCGCCGATGGCTCGTGCCGGGCGGAGTTGGTCACCGAATTCAAGCCGCTCGGCGTGTCGTTCGACCACATCGAGAAGTTGCACTCGATCAACAACGACTTCGCGTATTGGGAGCATCCCCGTCTCTTGAAGGTGAACGCGGCCGCGCTGCGCGAGAAGCTGGCACCGATCGTGCTCCCCGTGGCCGAGTGCGACAACCCGGAAGTGCTGCTGACCGAACGCCTGTCGATGAGCAACGATGGCGTGCGGTACGTTTTCGCGGTGAACAACACGACGACGCCCGTGGAACCGGGCAGCTTGTGGAGGATGACTTTGGGTATCGCCACGCGCCTGCCAGTCAAGACGATGCTGGGGCTGCGCGACATGGAAGGCTGCTCGGTGTATGACTTGTTCGACGGCCGGCAGGTGCAGGCCGACCAGTCGGGCCGAGTGGAGTGCGATCTGCGCACGCTGCCGATGCGCGTCTATGCCATCGTGCCCGGCAAGGCGAAACCGGCGGTCGATTCGATGCTCAGTGCGAGGCCGTCGCTGAAAGTCGCCTCCCATTTCGGTCCGCACATCAAGGACGTTGCCATCGCCGGCGACGTCGCCGTGCTCAACGCCTTCAATTGGGACAACAACCTCTACGTCCTCAACATCGACAACGGCCAGATCAAGTGGCGAGACCGCGTCGGTCACTACTTCGCCTTCGCGCCGCAATCCACGGGCAACGGCTTCGCTGTGCGGGGTTACGATTTTGCTTCGGCACAGGGCTACCACCTGCACCTGCTCAACAAGGACGGAAAGGCTTCGCGCCGCTTCGCCCTGCCGGGCCTGCCGCAGCGTCTGCCCCACGAGTTCATCAGCGGAGCGCTCTTGCTGGATCGCATGAATCAGTTCGCCGTCTCTTCGACAGCCGACTGGATTTCCGCGGCGGGCAATCTGGGGATGGTGGCCTGGGACCGTAATGGCCGGCAGCTCTGGGCCGAGGACTGGTCGAAGACCTCCGCCCCGACGGGAGTGCTGCTCACCACGCTCAACGATGAGACGCTCGCCTCGACGCGCGGCATGACTGTTCTCGCCCACGACCCGCGCACCGGCGCCATGAAATGGCGGCACGATCTGGCCAGCAGCGGCGAGATCACGCGCCTGGCGGCCTCCGCCGACGGCCACACGCTCGTCGCCCTCGCCACCACCGAGTCCGGCCGGCTGTTCGTCATCCGCAATGGCCTGGTGATCAACTCGATTCCCGCTGCGGGCGATGAGTTGACCGTGTCGCCCGACGGCTCGCGTCTGGCCGTCACGGATGTGGAGAAGCTCAAGCTCTATGACTCCGCCGGTGGCCTGATCTGGCAGTTCAATGGCGACGACCGCGTGCATCACCCGCGCTTCGCCCCCGACGGAAAACGGATCGCCTGCTCCAGCGAACTGGGAACGGTTTGCGTCCTGTCCCTGGATGGCGACACGCTGTTCGAGCGCGACATGAGGGGACTGACCGTCCCGGCGTGGCTGCCGCACGGCCACTTGCTGCTGGCGACCTGGATGGGCACGGTGGTTCGACTCGACGAGAACTACGTCGAGAAGTGGCGCACGCTGCTGTCGCCCGATCCGGCGGTCAACGACATTCGTCCCGTTGCTCTGAAAACCGATCCGACACCAACGTCGCGCTACGAACTCTGGACCAACGCCCAACCGCCCAACCATGTCGCACCGGCAAACCTGCTGACGCCAGGTAAGACCGTCTTCTCGCTCGTTCGCAGCAATGGCCAGCAGGTCGAGATCACCGACCAACCCGGCAAGCTGTTCGACGGCGATCGGACGGCCCCCGCCAAACCTTGGATCAACTGGCAGGCGGTCTATCCCGTCGGCTCCGGCGGTACGAACTTCACGCTCGTGATCGACCGCTTCAACACGAACCTGCGAATCAACGCCGTGACGATCATCGAAGATCCGGCCCATCCCGAGTCGTGGCTGCGCGACGTCGCGTTCGAGTTTTGGGATCCCCGGAAGGAGTCGTGGGAACCGGCGGGACGCTTACTAAGTGACCAGGCAACGCACACACATGTCTTGCCACAACCGATCGAGGCGGCGAGGTTCCGGCTCTCATTGCCGCGCGGGTTCGTCGGCAACCTACGTCTGGGTGAGATCATGCTCCACGGCGAGGAACTCGGTCCGTCGCATCCCGACGCGGTCGCGAACAATCCGACGGCCGTGCTGTTCGATGAGAACGAAAGCGATCTGACGTCGCTCAAGTACCCGCAGAACGGCTTTTCCTCCCGCTACAACGACGCCTTCAGCGGCGGCAAGTGTCTGGCGATGGAAGCCGACAAAACTGCCAACGCGTACTACCGACCTCCCTTCGGTCACCTGATTCCCAACTGGGCCTTCCGCATTGTGGAGCACCCGACCAAACCGGGCGAATACCGCTGGCTCTCATTTGCCTGGAAGGGATCCGAGGGTTCGCGCGGCATGACGCTGCGGGTCGGCGAGCATCACGCCGGCGGCGTGTCACTGCACGCCGGTGAAGCCACGAAGTTCGAGTCGTTGCTCGCAACGAAGCAAGTCACCGAAACGTCACCGACGCAATGGACCGTGGTCACGATGGATCTGTGGAAGCTGGCCGGTCGCGAGATGACCATCGGCTCCATGTCGCTGAGCACAGTCGGTGGAGCGGCTTCATTCGACCGCATCCTGCTGGGACGAACAGAGGCAGACGTGGCGACGAAGAAAGACTAGGTGGACCCGCAGAGGAAGATAGGCAGTAGCTGAACTCGCAAGAGTTCAGATTTCGCGGAACAGACTGAATTCTTGCGAATTCAGCTACCCAGAGATCAATGCGGTTCCACTTAGATCGAGTAAGTAACCCACCGTCGTTTCGCGGCTTCAAATTGTGATACAGTCCAACACAGATGAGCCATCACACAATTCAGACTCTCGCTCACGATGTCGATTCGCTGACACCAAATCCGAGGCGAACAACAAGGAGACATTTTCATGCTTGCAGGCCATCGATCAACTTTTCGGTTGTGGATCGCGGGACTCGGCCTACTCATTCTGGCGGCCGGAACTCTCGCGGCAGAACCTCGGGACCAGGCGGCCGCTGCCAACAGCCCGAAGCTGGCTGAGCCGATTACCAAGGGACTGCGTGTCTTCACCTGCGGACACAGCTTCCATGTCTGGGTTCCAGGCATTGTTTCCGATGTGTGCAAGTCGGCAGAGATTCCTCAGCATGTTCAGGTCGGCGTTTCCTCGATCGGCGGTTCGAAGGTCATTCAGCATTGGGACATTGCTCCGGATAAGAACAAAGCCAAGGCGGCTCTGCAGACCGGCATGGTGGACGTGCTGACGCTTTCGCCGATTTTCCTGCCCGATCCGGGTATTGAGAATTTCACCACTTTGGCCCTGGAGCACAACAAGGAGATCCGCGTCGTCGTGCAGCCCATCTGGCTGCGCTGGGACATTTACGAGCCGACCAGCAAACGGCCCGCGAAGGTCGATCACAACGCCATCACCGGCGAAGAACTGCGAACACGACACGAGCCGCATTTCCAGAAAATGGACGAGCACATCCGGGAACTCAACCAGAAATTCGGCAGGACGGTGTTGTACGTGGCCCCGGCACCTCAAGCGGTCATCGCTCTGCGCGAGAAGATCATCGCTGGCGAGGCACCCGGATTGAAGGTTCAGGAAGATCTCTTCACGGATGAACTCGGCCATGGCAAGCCACCGCTTCAGGCTCTGGTCGCATACTGCAATTATGCCGTGATCTATCGCCGCAGCCCGGTCGGCCTGCCAGCGCCGGCGATTCTGAAACAGGCCAAGCTCGGGGATCAGGAAGAGAAACTCAATCGCCTGCTGCAAGAGCTGGCTTGGGACGCGGTGCTCCAGCACCCACTGAGCGGGCTGCGTCGGTGATGTGCAATCTGAACTCGCGGAATGCTCCGCTTCGGTCGATCAAACCGGAGCGTCCAAGATCTGACGGAAACTCCCGGCTACGAGTCGGTCGATCTGCACGGCGGACCGATCGCCGCCGATCTCAACGAGCGATGGCCGTGTGCGGACCGGGAAGTTGGCGTCTTCCGGGAGCACGACGCCCTCGAACATCTCTGCGACCCGATTCATACGATGAAGGAACTCCATCGCTGCCTGGCCCCGCAGGGCTGGCTTCTCTCACAGACCCCCGCACCGACGGCCGCGGCGCGTTCCAAGACCCGACACACTTCTCGTTCTGGAACTCGAATTCGTTCTGGTACTACACCCGCGCCGACCAGAACCGCTTCATCGACTGCCCGGTCCGGTTCCAGGCCAACCGCCTGAAGAACTTCTTCCCGACTGACTGGCACCGCGAGCACCTGATCGTCTACGTGAAGGCCGACCCGCTGAAGGTCGCGGGGCGAGTGTAGGAAACGTCGTGCCGATAACTTCATCCTGACCGGGAACCATTGCAGCGAACGCCCTATGCCGATTCGGACATCAGCCCCAATGAGCCAAGCAGCAGCGGTATCGGCATTCCGGAATCTGACAGTTCCTCACTTGCGGTCTTTGTTCATCGCCCGCAGGGCCTGATTCGCGGCTTCCTGCACTTGGAGCACGTCGCTTTGGGCGGCGGCGATCAGGGCATCGGAGAGCGGCTTGTTGGCGAACTTGCGAGACTCCGCGATCTCGGCCACGGCCCGCGCGCCGGCGGCTTGAGCCCGCCAGTCGGTACCCACGATCATCCGCGTCAGCACGGGCAGGGCCTGCTCGTTGGCCAGCGCGCCGAGCACAGGTGCGCCGTGTTCCCATGCTTTGGCGTTCTTTTCAAGCTCAGGCAACAGTAGTTCGTCAAGCTGCTTCCGCCGTGCTTCGTGATTCGCATCGCGGGCGATGAGAGCGAGCGCATGACTGGCGGCGTCCCGGCAATTGATCACGCTGTGGCTCAAGAGCTTCACCAGCGGTGCCACCACTTCGTCGCTGGGATAGTATCCCACCGCACGCGCTGCGACGGAACTCTTGTGCCAGTCTTCCGTCCTGGAGAGCAGCGGCAGAAGAATCGCTGTTACGGCGGACTTCTGGTCGGCGTTGCACAGCGTGCTCAACTCTTCCAGGGATGTACCCGCCGCTTGCCGCACGTTCGAGGTGTCATCGGCCACGCACTTCGCCACCCCTTCGATCGCCCCCGTGTAGCCACTCGCGCCGACGAGTCGTACCGCGTGCATTCGCACGGGCCAATCACACTTTTCCTCCAGGGACCGCTGCAGCGTTTCGGCCGCCACCTTGGCAACGCGCGAGGCATACTGTTCGCTCACCTGATGCCCCATCTCTTCCATGATGCCGGCTCGCAGGGCGAGCGGCTCGGACTTCTCCAACTCTGTAAGCAGGAGCGGGTAAATCTGTCCGTGCGACATCTGCTTTTCCTTCTGCAGCAGATTCAAGATGGCGCGGGCTTCGTTGGTGACGTTCACGGTCTTATCACCGAGTTGCCGAATCACCACGGACAGCGCATCGCGGGTGACCGGCCAACCGATGTGACGAATGGTCCGCAGGGCCTGGGATCGTTGCCGCCAGTAGGCATGGTCGCCTTCATCCTGCACATCGGCCGCGGCGAGCACGGCGCGTAGCGATTCGGGGTTCCGCACGTGCATGAAAAAGTGCATTGCAGCGTCGGAGGCATTGAGCATCTCGCTGTTGAACACGCTGGCGATCGCATCGTAGTCGGCTGGCGCAAGCTTGGCTCCGGCCAGCACGGCACGTTCCAGTCCTTTCACACAGGCCATTCGGGTGCGCCAGTTCTTCGCATCCAGCCCCTTCGCCAACAACGGGGCATCCTCCGCTTTGCACACCGGGGCCAGTCCACTGAACACGGCTGCTTGAAGCGACTCACCCTCCTCGGTTGAGCGTTTGATGAGATAGGCACGGGCCTCATCGACGGGAAGAATCTTCCCCACCGATTCGCCGGCTGCGATGGCGACGAGGGGATCTTCATCGGTCATCGCCTTTTGCAGCGCCTCGATCGCCTCTGCCGCGCGAATCTTGCCCAGGGCCGTCGCACTTTCGCGGCGAATATCTGCCCCCTTCGTGTTCGCGAGTTGGGTGATTAGCTGCTTGACGGCCAGCGGCAATTCCTCCCCTTCCTTGCCTCCAGGTGCGAACACGATCCCCAGCGAACGCGCCGCACTCGAAGCGACCTTCACATTGTCGCTCTCCAGATTCCGTAAGAGCTGCGGAACCGACACCGACGACGGCGGATGCGCATTGGTCAACTGGATTTGGAAAGCCAACGCTGCCACACAACCAACGAAACCGAGTTGTCGACGGAGATTGACGATCAAGGGAAGGGCTCCAGGGTGGGATGCTGAGTGGAATGCTGTGGGATTCAGCCAACCGAGTATGGTTCGCCGAGGTTAGCCTCAAAAGAGGGGAAGCCTCAACGGAAGAGTGCTTCGATGGGCTTCCCCCGCACGATGAAGTGTGGACGGCCGGTGACGTCGACGACCTTCGTGTCGTGTCCAAAACCCAGTGCGTGATAGATCGTCGCCACGAAGTCGCTGGCGTGGACTGGGTTGTCGGCAGGAACGCCGGCGATCTTGTCCGAGCGGCCGTAGACTTGGCCGCCGCGAACGCCGCCTCCGGCCAGGACGGTGCTGTACACCGATCCCCAGTGATCGCGGCCGGCACCCCCATTCACTTTGGGAGTTCGGCCGAATTCTCCGGTCCATGCGACCAGCGTCTCTGACAGGAGAGTCCTTTGATCGAGGTCCTCCAGCAGCGCGGAGAATGCCTGGTCCATCGGTGGCAGCAGCAATTCGCGCATCAGCTTGAAGTGGTTGCTGTGCGTGTCGAA
>JANODP010000448.1:0-9031 GCA_031412755.1 Schlesneria sp.
CGACTGGGGGCTCGAAGACTCGACCCCAGCCACACAAGTTTTGCCGATTGCACCCGACTGCACGGCGACGGGCGTTTCGTGTGATCCGACTCGCAACGTAACCCGATCGATCGGCGAGGACGAGTGGACCCGCGCGCGGAACGTCACGATGCCGGTGGTGCCGTTCAGTCGGGCGACCAACTGCACGTCAGACAATTGCACCGGTTGTCGTTCCAGGCGGATGTCTCGCCACGGTCCGATGGCGGGGACCGGCGGCGACCAACCGGGGATGTGTCCGAGCAGCGTGGTGCGATGCCATCGCAACTGCTGGTGATCCACGAGATTGGTCTTCCAACGCGGCCGCGGTCGTTTCTGTTGCAGGTCGGCGGAGAGCGAACGAAAGCGAATTGCCAACTCATTGTCTGTCCGCAGCAGCGACGTGACATCCAGTTGGTAGGCTCGGAACATGTTGTCGGTTGAAAGGAGACGCTCTCCGTTCAGCCAGATGTCGGCGAGTGTGGCCAAGCCATCGAAGCACAAGGTCCATGGCTGACCAATGGCAGCGGCCGAGGCCGGGAACGTCGAGCGATACCACCAATCCTGGGCATCAATGTCTGGCGGTCGTTGATGATCCCAGCGGCCCTGCGCTCGCAGCGTTTCTGCCACCGTGCCCGGAACGGCGGCTGACAACCATTCGCTGTTCGTGTCCGCCAGTTGGTCGGGACGAGTGACAACTCCCGGTCCCTGCGCGCAGCAATCCCACGGGCCGAGAGACAGGACCGCTGTCTCGGAGCCTTCACCGCTCACGGAGTGGAACGAATCGAGCATGCGTTGGTTTTCTCGGGACACTCACGAGAACCGGGCTTTCAAGTCTTCCATCGCCGACTTCCAGGTGGCGGCCATCTGATCGAGGATCGACAGGTCCATGGGCTTCTTGCGCGCCATGGCCCGCGCGAGTTGGAACTGCATCGTCTTTGCACCGGTCGACAACTCGGAGAACGCCGCGATCGGCCGTTCCAGCGGAGAGTCATTCCGCGCTTGAAGCCATTTCAGATACGTCGCGGCGATCTCATAGCAGGAGCCAAACTGCCTGAGCGTCGCGAAGGAGTACAGATGAAAGGTCTCGATCGGTTCGCTCGTCAGCCAGTGCAGGTCGGCCTCAAACCGCGGCTTGAACTTCGCGAACGGATTGGTTTCCGGCAGCAGATGCAACTGGCGGCGCAGCAGTTTCAGCGACCCCTGCACGAGATCGTCTCCGGCCAGCGCGACGGATGAGCGGCGTTTGACGAACTCCGCATACGGCGGCAGCACGGCGGGATGCTTGACTCCCTCCAGATTGAAGATGTTGACGAAGTCTTCGCCGTGCAGGTGGTAGTAGCCCTGCCCGTGGAAATAGCCGAGTCGCCGGTTCGGCACATCGATCTCGATGGCCGCGACCGTCGTCTTCACGTGCTGATGCTGATACGCCGTGCCGGCGGTGTCGGGGAGATAGAACGAATCCAACTCGACCAGCACCGGCCGCCCCAGCCCGATCTGCTCTTCGACGTGCGAGGCGACAGGCCGCCAGATGGCCAGTTCCTGCACATCCAAGCCGTAGAGATCCCACAGGTCGGCCAGCGGAAACTTGAAGAAGGTCCACTGATCCCCCTCGAAGTCGATGGCGAGAGTGAACGGCAGCGCGGCCAGCGGTTCATAGCCCCAGGCGTGCAGCAGCTCGATCCAGAGATCGACGTAGCAGTTCGTCTCGGCCCAGTTTCGCTCGTGGGTGTGAATCAGGTGCGGCCGGTAACTGCCCGGATCGAGGGGAAAGACGTGCTTTGTCATAGTCCAAGCTCATGCTTCACGTCGGCGGGCCAGCGGTCGGGGTCGAACCCGTGCGTCTTGAAGAGCGCGAGCGTGACTCGTTCCAGCCCGAAGCCGATGCAGGCGGAGTGGGCCACCTGACCGTCGGCCGTGCGGATGCCGAACGCGTTGCCGAAATAGTCCAGGTGATAGTTGCACGACATGATGGCGGTCGGCTTCTCGGCGGTGGCCACCGGAATCACCATCTCGAACTTGAGGTTCTGCTCCTTCTGCGTCGCGGCCATCATCCGTCCGCCCCGTCCGAAGAACGGATCGTTGGCCAGCACGCATTCGACCTTCAGTCCGACCGAGTTCAGGATTTCCTGCCCCAACTCCACCCAGTGGCCGCGATGGGCGAGAGCCTGCTCGGGGGTGCCGAGCCGCACCGATTCGTGCATCCGGAACATCTGCATCCGGCAGGGATCGATCGACGGTTCGTGCCGGAAGACGAACGAACGGAGATCGACCGTGCGGCCCCCTTCGCGCAACGTTCCCGTCGCGGTCGGATAGAGCGGGTAGCACGTGGCCGGAGTCAGCATCAGTTCCGTCGGGTTGAGATCCTGCGTCCACTCCTGGCCGTCCGCCCGCTTCTGCAGCAGCGCCACATGATCGCGTTCGTTCCCGGTGAAGCTGTGGATCGACCCCATCAGATCGGGAAAGCTTTCGATGTGACTGGTCTTCAGATAATGCTGTCGGTTCAGCACGCCGGGAAAGCGAATGACCTCGGCCTTGAGATGCCTGCTGCGACGGGTCACGCACGAGTCAAAGCCTTCGAGGACCCGCTCGAACACCCCGCTGTGGCCGTAGACGCCGGGAACACCCGACGGAATCAACAACCCCGCCCCGGTCAGTTGATCGAGAAAACCCTGATACGCCGCCGTCAGAACTTCATGCGAGAGACACATGGTTAGAACGCCTCCTTGTGAACCATCAGCATGGTGGCGTTCAGCTTCGTGATGCGGTCGTTGTTGACCATCAATGCCGCGCCGTAGGCATCCCGCAGATGCCGCGCGAGGCTGAACTTCGAATCGTTGCGGTAGCCGGAGATGCCGCAGATCAGCAGGGCCTGGCCCACGATCTCGACGATGCGCTGCGAGCACGTCACCTTGAGATTGTTCGTGCGGATCGAGAAGCCGAACCCCCGGAACGCCGCGGGATCGTTCTGTTGGAGCAGGCCGTGATACTCGCGGGTGAGGCTGTGGACGTTGTGTCGCATCTCCTGCAGCACGCGATCGACCTCGGCCAGCCGGATGGCGGAAATGGGCGTCTCACCGGGCGTCCTGCGGGCCTCGGCCCGCACGAAGGCCCGCGCGAGATTCACCGCGTCGGCCGCGATCCCGGTCCACAGCGAGCACCACACGATGTGCGAGTACGGGTGCATCGTCTGCGTGAGAATTTCGTCGAACGGCGTCGGCATGATCTGGGCGACGTCTCCCTCGGCGGTCAGCGTGAAGCCGGAACTGCACGTGCCGCGGAAGCCCATCGTGTCCCAGTTCGACAATGGTTCCGCCGTGAATTCCCCCTGGCGGACCATCACCTGGACCTGTTCGCTGGCGGGCGACTCGGGCGAACGACGGCAGGTCACGAGGATGTCGTCGGCCGTCTCCCCATACGAAATGACAGGTGCCTTCTTGGTGAGTTTGAATTGGTGGCCGCTGACTTCGATCGCACACACACTCGACCGCAGATCGCCGCCGGTCCCGATCTCGGTCGTGGCTGAGGCCATCAAGCGCTGGTCGGCAACGAGTTCCCAGAGGTAGTCCCGGTAGTAGTCCGAGTCCTGGGCGTGATGCACGACGCAGGCGACCTGGATGCAGTGCATCGCGTAGATCATCGCGGACGAACCGCAGTACTGGCCGAGGGTCTCGCAAATCTGACCGATCTGCACGATGTTGAGACCCATTCCGCCGAAGTCGGTCGGAACGTAGGCACTCAGCAGCTTCGCCTGACGCAGCGCCGCGAACGCTTCCTGGGGAAAGCGGGCGTCGCGATCAACGTCCGCCGCGTGAACGGCAAGGACATCTTTGCCAATCGCGTGGACGTGTTGCAGCAGTTCATCGAAGTCCAGCGCAGGTCCGATGGCGATGTCGAGTTCGAGGGTCTTCATGGGATTCCCGGAGGGACAGGGGGAGACTAAACCGCACGCGGTTGCTGATGAGACTTCTGAGCGGGGCGGCGTGAGCCCCCCGGTTCTTGGGCGTCAGCCCTTTCGTGCAATCACGACAAACCGGATTCGGTCAACTTACGACGCGAGTTGTGAGACGGCCTCCGAGATCGACGCGACGCTGTGGAACGTCTTGCGGCTCAGCATCGACTCGGGAAACTCGATGTCGAACCGGTCTTCGAGGGCCAGCATGATCCCGACGGTCGCCAGCGAGGTCAGCCCCGCGCTGTACAGGTCGCTCGTTTCATCGAGACTGAAGACATCGACCGACAATCGCCCCTGTTGGGCCACGATCTCCCGGATGGCCTGAACGTCATTCAGCAACTTGGTTTCGATGTCACTCACGATGTCAGGTACCTCGGTATCAATGCACGGGGACGGCCAGAGGAAGACGGCAATGACCTGAAAGTTAGCTCGCAATTCGGTGGTCGGCTGAAGTCCCCGGTGATTTTTTGCAACTTCCGGGCAGGCAGCCGTGCTGGCGTCCTCCCCCGATTGGGTAGTGGGGTCAGAAGCGGAGCCGCTGTGGCCCCGGCGAGGTGGACATGCCAGACCGTTTCGGAGCCTGCCCGTTGGTCAGACCTGCCCCGGTCGCTCCACCGACGGAACAGATGCCCGCCTGAGCCAAGGATGGCCTCACTCTTCTCCGTGCCCTCTGTGTTGAGAATTGTTTTCGAAACACAGAGGACACCGAGAAGACATGGTCGGCGGCTGTGTGGCGCCAGGTACCAGCTAGAAGTCGCCCGTGATTTCGCTGCCGGCACGGGTGGTGATCGCGCGGAAGGTGGCGGCATCGACGTGCTGCGTCAGGAAGCGGACGCGACCGTCGCCGAAGAGGAAGTGGACGCCGCCCGTGTGCCAACTGCTGAAGTCGTCGATGTGCAGCGACGGATGATTCGGCGTGTGATCCGAAACGCCGAGGAACCGTGCGGTCGCCTCCTCGCCGCCGGGGACCAGGCCGACCCACGTGCTGTGCCAGTCGGGCGTCTTGCTCGATCGATGTTCACCCACCAGGATCGTGTTACTCGTGCCGTCGGTGATGTCGGCGAACCGAAGCTTGGAGTTGTGTCCGAACATCCCGTCGCCCGCACACTGCGCGGCGGGAAACAACCCGCCGACACAGATGTCCTCGGCCCCCTGCGTCCCGAAGCTGCCCACGTAGTTGGCCGTGGGAAGCCTGGCGAGGATGTTCGTCAGGTTGTTCTCTTCGCCGAGTTCCCACGTGTCTGGTGACGGATCGGACGGACAGCGAAAGACGCTGAGGACCGACTGTCTCGCGATGTCGTTCGTCGGATCGAGCAACGACGCCTTGAAGTTGATCTGGTTGTAGAGCGGACCCTGATCGAGGTTCGGCAGCAGGTGGGAACCCCACGCGAAACCGTTCTGGCCCTCCATGTGGGGGGCTCCCCCCTGGACACCGATCCAGCCGGGGGGGAGGACATTGAACGTGTCGTGATAGTTGTGCAGGGCCAGCCCGAGTTGCTTTTGATTGTTGATGCACTGCGACCGGCGGGCCGCCTCGCGCGCCTGCTGCACGGCGGGGAGCAACAACGCGATCAGCACGGCGATGATGGCGATGACAACCAGCAGCTCGATGAGCGTGAACCCCTGCCGGCGACGCGGAATAATAGACAACATATAAACTCCTTTCGACGACCACGGTGGGGCCGTCGGAGAATGACCAAGGTCAATGACGAAGCCGTTCCGTCGCGCAGGGGCACGGAACGAAGGACGGACGCGCGACATCAACGCTCGCGCGGAAAGATCGCTCGCAGCACAACTTCTCCGAACGCAGTCGGAGGTCGGGGCGAGTCACATCGACGGGGCTGCCGGTCCAAGGACCGGTGGTCAGAGGACCGGCGGGCCACGCACGTCGAAGGCCGTCGCCGGGCGGGCGGCAACCGGAGAGTGATCGGGGGTCGAGACAAACTCCACCGGATCGAGAGCGGGCACCACGGCATGAGGTGTCGCCGGGTCGGCCTGTTGCAGGGCCACCGCGCACCAGGCGCAACTGTTCTCGTCGTCGGGACACGGAGCAGCCGGGGTCTGTTCACCACTCGGGGCTTTCGCAGCCGAGCCAGCCCGCGTGGCGTGGTGATGGCAGCAACCCGAATGGCAACCGGCGGCTGGGGATGAGGTCCGGGTGGCATCGACCGAATGCAGCGTGTGATGCAGCAGCCGGTGAGCGGGTGCGTAGATGCCCGAGACGCCAAGCTGGGCCAGCGCCAAGACAACTGCACCGATGCGAACCACTGTGGAAGACATTGCTCTCACCCAAAACCCCAACCGATCCGATCGGGCACCTCTACGCGAAGGGGGCGGATGTTACTGGAGGAATTGTGCGACCACAACGAAGTTTTCGGAAAAAGGGATTGCAACGACATCTCCCGCACACGAACCCGAAGTGTCAGTTTTGAAGTTGCGCTGGTTAGGATTTCCGCCCCAACGGGGCAGCCCTCTGTCAGCCCGGGGCAAGCGACCAGCGGGAGCGCCGCCCCGGGTTCCGGGAGTCACAGAATTCAAAGCCCCGCAGGAGCGGCATTAAAATGCCCGCAGGAATAGTGCCGCCCCTTCAGGGCTTGAGATTCGCGGAAACCACCCACCCGGGGCGGCGCTCCCGCTGGTCGCTTGCCCCGGGCTGGCATAACTTTGCCCCTTTGGGGCTGAAATGCCAGAAAGCGCAACTTCAATAAGCGCGGGTGAACCGTTACGCCGCCTTGATGATCTTGGTCGTCTCCGGCCGGGCGAAGTCTCGGCACAGCGTGTCGCTGAATTGCAGCGTCGGCACCAGGCACGGGTGCTTGTATTGTTCGACGCTCCCTCCCGGGCGGGACTGACGCTGGCGGATGAACCGCTGCCACGTGCCGGCGGGGAGCGTCAGGCATTCCAGCGGAGCGAGCCGACCCGAGAGCCGTTTGTCCTGATACTCGCAGTTCAACTCCGTCAGGTGCTTGTCGACTGCCGCCGCCAGTCGTCCGATGAGGGCCGGGTGCGGCACCGACGATTCCTCCAGGTGCAGCCGGTAGCATGGGGGATCGCCCCAGACCGGTGAGAGCGTGAAGAAGTCGAGCTCCAGCGCCGAGTGCCGCGTCGCCTGCCGCACGGCCGACACCACCTGCGACTCGGTCAGCTTCTCGCCCGTCAGGTTGGAGATGCTCGCCCCCTTGTGGAGGAACTCCAGCAGCGGAGTCGTTCCCTGGAAGCCGCAGCAGCGGACCACGTCGCGGATGTCGTAGCGGTACAGGCCCGAGACCGTCGTCAGCAGGATGTAATAGTTGCAGCCCTCACGCAGTTCGTGAGCCTGAAGCACCGTCGCCTGCGGCGATTCGTGTTCGGCCTCGGGGATGAACTCGAAGAAGTGCGAGCCGATGTCGAGCAGGCCGACCGAGCTGCCGTCGGCGAACGGAATCGTCATCCGTCCCTCGCTCGCCGAGAGACCGTGATCGCGCACGGGGACGTCGCCGTAGAACCGGCGCATCGTGTCGAGGTACGCCGACGCGCTGCCGCCCGTCCAGACGGCGGCCAGATTGAGTTCCGGCCAGAAGTGACGCGGCAGCAACTGGCCGCCGGCATCGTCGATGATCCGTTCGAGGTCCCGGGCCCGTGCGCGGTTCGGCCGGCGGATGCGACGCCGCAGCGACTGGCGGGTCTCGTCGGGCACCGCCATGCGCGGCGACAGCGTGCCATCGGCGATGTCGCGGATCAGTTCCTGCTGCTCCCGGTCGGCCAGCTTCGCCAGTTGCACCAGCGTGCTGGGATTCGCCGTCATCACGAGTCCGACCTTCGGGTTCTCGACCGCCAGTCGCAGCGCCGTGTAGAGCTTCGCCTCGGAGTCCTTGATCTTCGACACCGCGAACGGCACCGAGTACATCAACCGCACCACGGGACTCTGCATCTTGCTGACGAGTCCGCTGATGTTGCCGCAGGGGATTCCCGCCGGAGTCCGGAAGATGTCGTAGTCGCTGCTGAGCTGCACGATGTCCAGCTTGTGCAGCGCCGGGTGAGCATCGAAGGCGTTGATCCCCCACAGGTTCCAACCCCGCCGATAGTCCTTCAGGAATTCGGTCGTGATCGGGATGTATTTCGAGTCGCCGGTCGTCCCGCTGCTGAGGGCGAACATCAGCAGGGCGTTCGACTTCCCGAGCAGGCTGCGGCTGTCTCCCGCCTTGAGCCGCTCGACCTCCTCCCGGATCGTTTCGAAGTCCGAGACCGGCACCCGGCGACGAAACTCGGCGATCGACGTCGATTCGCCCAGCCCGCGTTGCCGGCTGAAGTCGCTCTCGGCGTTCAGCCGCAGAATCCGCCGCAGCGTCGCCGCCTGAGTCGCCTGGCAGTGCTCGACGTCCTTCAGGAAGGCCGCGACCCGCTGCCGCATCTGCCGGCGGATGAAGTGCCCGCCGTAATACCGGATTGTCCGCAGCATGCCCGCTCCTCCCTGAGTGTCGCCCGAGTCTCCGCACGGGAGCCCGACGGAGAAATAACAGCTCCTTCGGCCCGGCCACGGAATCGCACTCCCCTTTTTATCGGCCAACTCGGTTGGCAGTTCCCCCTTCTTTTCCAGCGGAGGGCCGTGACAACTCGGAATCGGCTGATCCCCCCGGCTGTCGCGCGAATCTGGGAAAGGTTGGAGGGCACCGCCCGACCCCTGAAGCGAGCCGCCGACCGTCCGAAAATGGCGGTCAGATGCAAACGATTATCAAACATACTGTTACGACGCGATGTTGAGTTTGGTAATGGCAAAACTCTCCGTCCGGTTGGGCCAACTCTCCGTCTGGCTGGGCGAACTCCCCGTCCGGTTGGTCCAACTCTCCGTCTGGCTGGGCAAACTCCCCGGCTGGTTGGTCCAACTCTCCGTCTGGCTGGACAAACTCCCCGTCTGGTTGGGCCAACTCTCCGTCTGGCTGGGTGAACTCCCCAGCTGGTTGGAACAACTCTTCGTCTGGCTGATGTTTCTCTACCGGAAAGTTGAGTGAGCCAGCCGTTCGATGGCCTCATCCGGACGGAATTCCGAGTGACTCAGACATCCGGTTGAGCCTTCCGGACGGG
>JANODP010000449.1:0-14168 GCA_031412755.1 Schlesneria sp.
GACGTGGAGCATTCTACTCTATGCGATTTCGGCGTTTGCCGCGGGGTTCTCCACGAACCTGTGGATGCTCCTCTTCTTCCGCACGACGACGTTCATCGGCGTTTGCATCGAGTTCGTCGCGGCCGTCGCCTGGTTGGCCGAACTGTTCGACAACCCACATCAGCGAGAAAAGGTGCTCGGTTACACGCAGGCGTTCTCGTCGATTGGCGGCCTGTTGGTCGCGATTGCCAACGGACTGATCATTGTCTACGCGAAGTCGCTTCCCGAGATCGGCCTCCCCAGCTTCCTGAACTTCTTCGGCGGAACGATCGCCGACACACATGCCCCCTGGCGTTACACGCTGATGTCGGGCTTGATCCCTGCGATTCCATTGCTCGTCATCCGACCGTTCCTGCCCGAGTCACCCAAGTGGACTCAGAAGAAGGCGGCGGGCACGCTGCGTCGTCCCAGCATCGCCGAGCTCTTCTCGCCGGAACTACGTCAGACGACGATCGTGACCACCTTGATGTTTGCATGCAGTTACGGCGTCGCCTTCGGAGCCGTGCAGCAGATGCCGCAGATCGTCGGTGGAATTGGTGTCGTCAAAGCCGAGATCGGTGCGGCCGCGAAAGCCGCGAAAGAGAAAGAGACCGTTCCCGCGAAGGCCGAAGTGGCAGGAGCCCGCGCTGCTGGAGTGATCAAGCAAGAGAAGGTGGCCGAGTACACGAAGGCTCAGGAACTCGGTGGCCTGTGCGGACGCTTCGCTCTGGCGTTCATCGTCGTCTGGTTCGCGAGCCGTCGAAAACTGCTCCGCGTCTTCCTGATCCCGGGCCTGATTCTGATGCCGCTCATTTTTGTCGGCTTCGCCCAAGGCAACGAGACGACGTTCTTCAGTGCCGACATCAGTTGGCTGCCGGGCTTCCACGGCTTTCATATCTCGCTGCTGGGACTGGCCATCTTCCTGGCAGGCTTCTTCACCGTGGCCCAGTTCAGTTTCTGGGGCAACTATCTGCCCCACGCCTATCCCGTCCACCTGCGCGGCACCGGCGAAAGCTTTGCCGCCAACATCGGCGGTCGCATGATCGGCACTCCGTTCGCCGCACTGACGCAATACGTCGCGATGATGTCGTTCGTCCCCGGAGCGACCTCCGAAGCCAAAACCGCCTACGTTGCCGCTGGCGTGGCAACGACGCTGTATTTGGCGAACCTGATCCTCTCTTGCTACCTCCCAGAACCGAAGGCGGATGTGGATCACGAGTAATCGTTCAAGGAAATGCAAAGGTGAAGTCATGACGATGGCAGAAACGACCCAAATCGACTCCGTGTTGCATGTCGTTTTGTCGTGGCCTCGTGAACGGCAGTTGTCGCTGGCGAGACGCGTGCTCGATCACCTCGACGAGACTCCCGCAATGGCTGCTCCTGCAAGACCCTTGGCGCGATCCGTCGTGTCGGTGGAACAGATTCGTCAAATGCTGGCGGAACCAGAGGACAATTTGGACGACGCACTCTCGATAGAAGAACTTGAGGGCTGCCTGGCGACAGATGCCCCTCCGCCGACTGATGAAGAAGTGGAACGCTGGCTGGAAGAACGGCGAATGAGGAAGTATGGCTGATGAGGGTTCTCGTCGATACCAACGTCGGGCTGGACTTTCTTCTGCGCGGTGAGCCTTGGGTGGCTCAGTCGCGCGAGTTACTCAGCGCACAACGTGACGGCAGAGTTGAGTTGTTCATCAGCCCGAATTCGGTCACAGACCTGTTCTATGTGATTCGTCGTCAGGCGGGACGCCACCGGGCTTGGATGGCAATCAGGGCCAGTCTCAAGAATCTCACCGTCGTCCCGATTGGCCGCGCCGAGTTGTTGGCGGCGGCACAACTTGAGGGGCCGGATTTTGAAGACAACCTTCAAGTCGTGTGTGCTGTTGCGGCGCAGGTGGAGGCAATCGTCACGCGAGACACGACAGGCTTCGACTTCAGCCCCATCCCGGTGATGCCACCAGCCGACGCGATCAGCAGGCTCGCCCAATCGTAATCCAAGAACCGAGTCGGCGAATCGCTCGCTCTGGCTCATCGAATGAGGAATGAGAATTACCATGTCCACGGAAGAGACTTCGGCCGCTGCGGCTCCCACCAATTTCATTCACGACATCATTGCCGAGCACGCTCAGTCGGGACGATTCGGCGGGAAAGTCCATACCCGCTTCCCGCCCGAGCCGAACGGCTACCTGCATATCGGGCATGCCAAGTCGATCTGCCTGAACTTTGGACTCGCGAAGACGTATGGCGGGAAGTGCAACCTGCGGTTCGACGACACCAATCCGACGAAGGAGGATGTCGAGTACGTCGATTCAATCATGGACGACGTCCGCTGGCTGGGCTTCGAGTGGGATGGCCTGTTCTACGCGAGCGACTACTTCGAGCAGCTCTACCAATACGCCGAGCAGCTCATCGAGAAGGGGCTGGCCTATGTCGACAGTTCGACGACCGAAGAGGTCCGCGCCCAGCGCGGGTCGCTGACGGAGGCGGGTCGGCACAACCCCTATCGCGACCGGTCCGTCGCCGAAAACCTCGATCTCTTCCGCCGGATGCGGGCGGGCGAATTCCCCGACGGGGCGCATGTCCTGCGCGCGAAGATCGACATGGCGCATCCCAACATGAACCTGCGCGACCCGCTGCTCTACCGCATCCGCCACGCGCATCATCACCGCACGGGCGACACGTGGTGCATCTATCCGTTGTACGACTTCACGCACGGCTACAGCGATTCGATCGAAGGGGTCACGCACTCGATCTGCACGCTGGAGTTCGAGAACCACCGGCCGTTGTACGACTGGCTGATCGATGTCCTCGACCTCTACCATCCGCAGCAGATCGAGTTCGCGCGGCTCAACCTGACGCACACGATGATGAGCAAGCGCAAACTGCTCGAACTGGTCGAGACGAATTCGGTCTCGGGCTGGGACGATCCCCGCATGCCGACCCTCACCGGCATTCGCCGTCGGGGCTACACGCCCGCCGCGATGCGGGCGTTCTGCGAGGAGATCGGCGTCACGCGGTTCAACGGCATCACCAGCATGGGTGTGTTGGAGAATGCCGTGCGCGCGGACCTCAACAAGACCGCCCCGCGCGCGATGGCCGTGCTCAGGCCGCTCAAGGTCGTCCTGACGAACTATCCCGATGGACAAGTGGAGGAGCTGGAAGCGGTCAACAACCCGGAAGATCCGGCGGCGGGGACTCATCTCGTTCCGTTCTCGAAGACGCTGTACATCGAGCAGGACGACTTCCGCGAAGACCCGCCCAAGCAGTTCTTCCGACTGGCCCCCGGCCGCGAGGTCCGTCTGCGTTACGGATACCTCATCACCTGTCAGGAGGCGGTCAAAGATCCCTCCACCGGCGAGATCACCGAGCTGCGCTGCACCTACGATCCCGCCACGCGCGGCGGCAACGCACCTGATGGCCGCAAGGTGAAGTCCACCATCCACTGGGTCTCGGCCGGGCAGGCGGTCACCGCGGAAGTCCGCCTCTACGACCACCTCTTCAGCATCGAGAATGTCGCCGATATCCCCGATGGCGAGGACTGGAAGGGGTATCTCAACCCGAAGTCACTCGAAGTCGTCAGCGATGCCAAACTCGAACGCTCGCTCGCGACGAGCCAGCCCGGATATCGCTGTCAGTTCGAGCGTCTCGGCTACTTCTGCGTCGATACCAAGGACTCCACACCAGGCCATCTCGTCTTCAATCGCACCGCCACCCTGAAAGACACGCTGGCGAAGATCGAGAAGCGCGGCGGGTGAGATTTGACCGGCAGGTTTTGCAGGTCCATTCTTTCAATAAATGTGTCCGTTGCGCATTCCATTCCAGCGAGCTTGCCTAATCGTTCGTCTCGACACGGAGTGGTTTTGAGCTCTCAAAAACCTTACGACTCCCGTAAGCGCCCTCACTGTTTTCCGTCGATCATTTCTGGTGAGCGGGCCCGAGTTGGGTTCCGACTTGGGGATTGAATCGACGCGCGGGCTGAAGGGATGCGAACTGCGATGGAACGTCATGAAGGATCGAACGCAGCGCACAGCTCGATGAGTTGGGTATGGCCGTTGGTCATCGCCGTGATGGTGTGGGCCATGCCCGTGCGCATGGCGGAGGCCGCCGACATCGGTGATGTGTTCGAGGATGCCGAGTTGCGTTCGTCGGCCCAATCGTTCGCCGAGCGGCTCAAGTCCCCGTTCCTGCCGTCGGACGACGAGCCTTTGGTAACGGACCGCCCCGACTTTACCGAGGCTAGTTCGGTGGTCCCGCGTGGCCGCGTGCAGCTCGAAAGCGGCTACACTTTCGTGCATGATCGGTCCGCGGGCATTGAATCAACAGCTCACGCCGTCCCGCAGTTCGTCTGGCGTATCGGCATGACCGAGCGAGTGGAAATGCGCATCGTGTGGGATGCCGGTTACCTCTTCGAGCGCGAGGTTGATCGAGGCGCGGGAACGGTCACGAAACAGTCGGGCGGGACCGACATGGACTTGGGAGTGAAGGTCGCCCTCAGCAAGCAAGACCGTTGGATTCCCGAGACGGCTTTGATTGCAACCCTCTCCGTGCCGACGGGCGCGGACGAATTCCGCTCGCACAAGACACAACCACGATCCAATTTCCTCTACTCTTGGGATTTGAACGACAAGGTGTCTCTGGCATGTAGCACCGGACTGGCTGGACTGCGGGACGGGGATGACAACTTTGTCTTCGTGCATCAATCGGCTTCCATCGGGATCTCGCTCACCGACAAATTGGGAATGTATACGGAATGGTTTGTCCATGCGTTCTCCGGAGCGGATGTCGGTGCCCCGCAGCACTACGCCGACGGTGGCCTCACGTATCAGTTCACACCCAACTTTCAGGTCGACTGGCGCATCGGCTTCGGGTTGAACGAGCATGCCGATGACTTGTTCACGGGCGTCGGCTATGCCATCCGCTGGTAGCTGGCGAGGGGATCAGCACAAAGCAACAAGCCCGGCTACTGGAAAGTAGTCGGGCTGATTGTTGTTCTGGCGTCGATCCGGCCTGTCAATCTGAATTGCCGGCAGGTCACGCAGTCGATCGGTCTACTTCTTGGCGGGGGCTTTCTTTGGGGCGGGAAGCGGCTCAACCTTGAGATGCTTCATCAGCTTGTCAGTCTCCAACTGGGCGGCCTCCAACTCGGCATGGATGTCGACACAGCAGTCGGCCAACTTGCCGGTCGCATCCTTGTTCTTGCAGCAATCGTCCAGCATGTCGCAATGGGTCAGGACATTCGCATAGTGCTTCTGGATCGACTCGACCAGCTTGGCTGCTTCGGCATCCTTGGGATGCGCGGCTTTCACGTCTTTCAACGCTTCGCTGGCCTTCGTCGTATTCTGCCGAACCGCTTTCGCCTGCTCTTGAATCACGGGCAGCTGCGCTGCCGGCTGAAGCTGTGGCGCGTTGTACAGGAACCGCGTGTAGTCTTGCGCGTGGCGGTTGTAGGTTTGGGACTGATGCGTCCCGTAGTCTCCGCGAAACTTCCGGGTCGCGTCGGAAATGTCCTGCGCGAACACCGATGCAGCCACCGTCAGAGTGACCAATGTTGCCAACGTCATGCGAACAAGAGCGGTCATGATTCATTTCTCCCAATTCTGTAACACCAATTTCTCGATCTCACCGCAGAACTCACCCAATTGTTGCCGTGACCAGATGTGTATGGTCGGTGGTAGTGACAGCACCAACGAGGTGCTATGAGGGCGTCCGTCGGACCTTGGCGTCTCAACCTCGTTGTGACTGCCGTGTTGATTTCGCGAGCCATTCGATCTCAACGAAGGAGGTCCTTATGCACGGCCCGTGCCACTTTGGAAATTCTCCGCAGATCGCGATTGGCTTCGGGAATTTCACTCAAGACGCGGCGATTCGAACTTCCAAAGCTATTTGCCCACACCTGACAACGGTGGACAGATGGCGGAATTCTTCCAGTTGGTTGAAGACTGCTCAGGGAAGATGGCAGCGTAGGGTCAGCCAATTTGAAACCGGCCGGAGCCGTGGCGGAAGCGTCGAACTGGTTGACCGCGCCTGGTCAGACACCTAGAGTTGTCGCCATGCCGAGTTACCTCCCACCGAAATCTCGTGATGGCCTTCCTGCCTTGAACTCTCCCGCCGACAACTGCCGCAGTCGCGACGGGGTCGCATTGCCGATGGCCGATCCGGATTCCAATGGCTCCGGTTCGGAACGGCCCAGACCGCAGCTTCCGCCCGGCGGCAGGAAGCCCGAAAAGGGGCCGGGCAACAACCTGTTCTGGTTTCTGCTGATCGTGCTCGTCATCGGTGCGATCATCTTCGGATTCGCGAACAAATGGCGCAGCACGACGCTGTCGTTCAGCGAATTCAAATCGAAAGTCCTCTCCCGCGAACTGCATTCGGAGAACGTCCACGAGCTCAAGATCGGACTGCGCTCCCTGACGTTTCAGGATCTGCCGAAGGATCTGGTCAATTCCAAGGTGGCACCCAAACTGTTCTCGGTCTCCATCGTCGGGATGCAGGGAGAGAACGAAGCCAAACTGACGGAGTTGCTCGAGAAGCATCAGATCAAAATGAGCTACGACGAGCCGGCCACACGCTGGTTCGACATCCTGTTCCTGACGGTCTTCACGCTCCTGTGCCTGGGCCTGATGTTCACGATGCTGAAACGGCTGGGAGGCCCCGGTTCGGCGATCGCCTTCGGGCGCAGTCGCGGCAAGCTGCATGCTCAGGAGGAACTCGGCATCACGTTCAACGACGTGGCCGGGATCGACGAAGCGGTCGAAGAACTGCGTGAGATCGTCGAGTTCCTGCGCAACCCCGGGAAGTATCAGGCACTGGGCGGCCGCATTCCGCGCGGCGTCCTGCTGGTGGGTCCACCCGGCACGGGGAAGACGTTGCTCGCCAAGGCGGTGGCCGGGGAAGCGGGTGTCCCGTTCTACAGTCTGTCGGGGTCTGACTTCGTCGAACTCTTCGTCGGCGTGGGCGCAGCGCGAGTCCGCGACATGTTTCAGCAGGCGGGGCAACGCTCCCCGGCGATCATCTTCATCGACGAACTGGATGCCATCGGCAAGGTTCGCAGTCACGGAGCACCCGGCGGTGGAGAAGAGCGAGACCAGACGCTGAACGCGCTGCTCGTGGAGATGGACGGATTCAGTTCCGATCAAAGCGTGATCGTCTTGGCCGCGACGAACCGGCCCGAGACACTCGATCCCGCCCTGATGCGGCCCGGTCGGTTCGATCGCCACGTGCTCGTCGACCGCCCGGACATCAAGGGGCGCGAGGCGATTTTGAAGGTCCATGCGAAGAAGATCAAAACCGACGACAGCGTGAACCTGAAGTATCTGGCCAAGTTCACGGCGGGATTTGTCGGTGCAGACCTGGCCAATCTGGTGAACGAAGCGGCGCTGCTGGCCGCGCGCAAGAACAAGACCGCCGTGACGAATGCCGAGTTCGAGGAGGGCTTCGAGCGCGTCGTGGCGGGTCTCGAAAAGACCAACCGCGTCATGCCGGAAGAGGTCAAGCAGCGCGTCGCCTGGCACGAGATCGGCCACGCGCTCGTCGGCTGTTCGCTGCCCCATCTCGATCCGGTTCACAAGGTCTCGATCATCCCGCGCGGCCTGGGGGCACTCGGCTACACGCTGCACCGGCCCGAGGACGACCGGCAACTCTCGACGCAGACCGAACTCTTCAACCGCATCTGCAGTCTGCTGGGAGGCATCGCCGCCGAAGACCTGATCTATCAGGAATCCTCGACCGGCGGGGCGAACGATCTGCAGCACGCGACCGACTTGGCGCGGCGCATGGTCACCGAGTTCGGCATGAGCCCCAAACTCGGCCGCATCAACTACACCGAATCGCGCAAGAGCGCGTTCCTGATGGGCTCGGTCGGCTCGTCCGATTACTCGCACAGCGAGGAGACGATCCGTGAGATCGACCTCGAAGTGCGGCGGATCATCGACGCGGCCTACGTGACCGCCCGCGAGATCCTCGATTCGCGACGGCCCGCGATGGAACATCTGACGCGCGAGCTGCTCGAGAAGGAAACGATCGAGGCGCCGCTGATCCAGTCGATCCTCGAACAATACAAGACCGGCCCGCAGATCAAACCGGGCACGTATGTCGAACCGCAATCAACGCCCGCGCGCGACACGGACGCTCACGAATCGAGCGGTCACGGCGAGACCGCTCAAAGCGGTTGAGTGAGGGAGCCGCCGGAAAGTCTCGAAGCCCACACGATTTCGCGACGGGCGGTTCACCTTCATCGATTTGGCTGCTTGCCCTCAACCCTCGACCGTCAACCATCAACTCGTCAGAACTGCTGCGTGGCCAGCGGCAGCCGCGAGCGGTCGCCCGTCGTGCGCAGTTCTTCGAGGATCGCCTGGCTGTCGGGCGTGATGAAGCCGTTGAATTTCTGGCGGCCCTTCGTGCGGACGATGACCCGCTTGTCGAAGTCGATCAAATTGGGCAGGAACCGGACGACGAATTTTTCGGTCGCGGACTCGAACGTCACGATGTTGCCGACCGACACGCGTGCGTCGATGCTCATCTTGTTCACACGGTTGCCCGCTCCGGGTGGCAGGGGCAGGACCGTGGTCCGCGGCAGATCGACGGCCGTCACCCAAAAGAACCGGTTGTCGGTCTTGCGCAGCGATTCGACCTGCAGATTTTGAGGCGGCGCGGCGCGGCGGTGCAGATCCATCCAGTCGAAGACCTTCGGAATCTCTTCGACGTATCCATCCAATCCCCGGCCAAGGTACGACACGAACATGAAGTCGAACCGGGCGCCCCGCTTGAAGATCTCGTCGAACAGGGCGTAGTTGTTGCGGTCGGAAGTCTCGTTTCCAAAGCCCCGGCCCACGACATACCACGACGTGAACCGGCCGTTCTCGTAGGTGAGCTTCGGATAGAGGTTGCAGTCGCCGCCGATCGGAATCACACCGGCGAACTCGTCGGGGTGAGCCATTCCGAGGTCAAAGGCCGCGTCGGCTCCCATGCCGTGCCCGGCGAGGAAGACCCGGTCGGGATCGACGCTGAACCGCCGCCGCGCGTCGCGCAAACAGTCGATCACGATCTGGTGGGCCGCGACGCTGTAGGTGTATTCGGCCTGTTTCTCGTCGGCGTATTCGGGGGCGATCACGATGTAGCCGCGCTTCGACGCCGGACCGGGAGCATCGGCCTCTCCCCCCCACCAATGAAGCAGATCGTCGTTCGTGCGACCCCGTGAACGAAGGGCGATCAAGAGTGGATAGTTGTGGTGCGGCGAGTACTCCGGCGGCAACATGACGGAATACGCGACTTCGGGACTGTGTCCCTCCGCCGTGACCAGAACTCGATGCGGCTCGACGGGAACGATTCCGCTGGCATCG
The DNA here is from genome assembly GCA_031412755.1 of Schlesneria sp. Taxonomy (GTDB): domain Bacteria; phylum Planctomycetota; class Planctomycetia; order Planctomycetales; family Planctomycetaceae; genus Schlesneria. The sequence continues at coordinate 9,354 of JANODP010000449.1, forward strand.
AGTGCGGGAGGCAACTGCGACGTGAGTTGCATCACGATCTTCGGGCCGACCCCCTCGACCTTCTGCAACTGCCCCAGGTGCTGTTCGCGGTCCTGCGGGTTGTCGGCGCGGACGTATTCCAGCATCGCGAACCGCGCGTCCCAGTACCGGATCGCCTGATCGAGGTCCGTCACGGCATTCGCGGCACCGACGACCCAGCCGGAATAGGCCAGGGCCAGGTGCTGTTCGGTCGTGAGCTGCGTGTCCCCTTCCGACTTCAGAAACGCATCCAGGCGGGGGAGCGTTTCAAAGTCGAGTTGCTCGTTGATCTCGGACCGCAGCGGTTGCAGACGTTCGACGAGCCGGGAGTCCTTGAGTTTCGCCTGCCCATCGACCAGCAGGTTCTTTGCCTTCTCAATCGACCGTCTCGACTGTTCGTACTCGGTCACAAACTTGTTGACGTCGAGCAAGACCGCGGCGCCGATTGGAAACTTCGACAGCGCCTTCGCACGCGCTTCAGCCAGCGTGTGCTGGGCGGCCATTCGGCGTCGTCCCAGTTCGCGCAAGACGTCTTGCCCCAACTGATCGACCAGGACCGCACGAACCACCTCGCAGCGTTCCTGCTGGTCGGGGAACTTCTCGGCAACGGCGTCCAGTTCCTTTAACGCCTCCTCGAAATACCCCGCCTGCCGGTAGAAGCCGACCAGACCGAGTCGCCCCGCCGGATCATCCGCCTTGACCTGCTTCCGCAGCAGGCCGTTGAGTGTCGCAAAGGGAATGGCCTTCAGCGAAATTCCCGTCTTCCACTGACAGTTCAGGCCCTCCACCACGACGTGATCCGGTTCAATCTGTGTGATCCCCTGGATGACCTGCAACGAGCCCCTTTCAGTCTCCAGGGTCAACCGGCGGCGACCAAACTCGTCAAATGACGTCGCGTCTTTGACGGTGCCGACCGAGGCGACCACCTGTCCCTGATTCGTCTTCTGGTGCTTGATCGTAAACGCCTGCGGCTTGAGCACGACGTTTTCGTCGAACTGATTGCCGGCAATCTGCACCATCGGGACGTAGGTGATCTGCCAACCGTTGTCGACCATCAGAATCGTGTGTGGCACGGGGACCGCGCCGTTCCCACGCCCCAGTTGATTTCTCCCGACACGTTGACCCGACAGCGAACTCATCAGCCACATGTTGCCGGTGACGATGGTCCCATTCTTGAGTTGAGCCTCACCGGCCCGGGTCGATGTCCGGCTGAGATCGCCGATCAGGAACAACCCGGCCGTCAGGATCAGCAGGCGCGGGAGCATTCGCGGGCGGTGAGCGTTCATGGCGGCAGTCGTCTCGCGGGAAGAGCGAACGGACGGATCGGCTCGCATTGTATCGGCCCGACGCGCCACCGCCGCCCCGGTCGATGCCACGGATTGGTCCTCCCTGACCCGATTGCGGAGCCGCCGGCCTCCGATCCTGCGGAGCGGGTCGACTTTGCCGGGGCAAGTGGATGCGATCAGGCATCGCTGACGAGTCTACTGTAGTCCCGCCGCTTCGTCGGCGGGACGTGTCCCCGCCATAGGCAACCCGCTTTCGCGACGGTCCCGTCGGCGGAGCGACGGGACTACGGTGTTACTTCGGTGGTTCCGCCTTTGGCACCGCCTCCTTCGGCTGAGCATTGTTGACCGTGCCGGCGATCGCGTTCCAAATCTGCGCGCGAAAGACGACGATGCCGGCAATCCCGCCAAAAATCACCGCCAGCCAGACGATCAGCGTGATCAGGCCATACGTTCCCGAGGCGAGATTTTTCAACCAGCGCGTCCAACCGCGGCGGCTGTACTGTTTGTCGATTTCGGCGTAGATCGACTTCATGTCGCCCGCCTTTTTGTCCGCCTTCTCCTTGATCAGCCGGCCCTCGACCTGCTTTTGGAACTCGGGAAAGTAGGCGATCGGCATGAACTGGTCGGCCGCGTTCTTTTTGCACTTGGCTTTGGAGTCGAGCGTCCCCGACTTCAGGCCGGCCTGCACCTGCACGGTCGTCTGTTTGGAGATCGTGTCCTTCCCCTGGGCATTCTTGAATTGGACGATCCAGGTTTGTGCGGAGTCGATCGCGGACGGCGGCTTGGCCTTGGCTGCGGCGTCCTCGGCCGAGGTCTTCGGCACTCCCGTGGTCGCTACAGGGCGAGGCGTCTGGACCATCGACTGCGGTCCGCGCGTCGCTGCCAGCGCACCGCCTCCCGACGCCGTTTGCACGATCTTGTCCGGCGCATCGATGAAGCTCAGCGAGGGGCTTTCCAAGCCGAGGCTGCTCAGCAGCTTGATCGCCTCGCTGCAATCCTTGCAGCGCGTGTTCAAGTCCTTGGCAATCATCTTGTCGATGATCAGGTCGAGTCGCTCGGGAACTTCGGGATTGATCTTGCGCGCCGCCGTGAACTGGCCCTTCTCCTTGTTCATCACCACTTCGAGGGCCGAGTTCCCCGAGAAGGGGAGCTTGCCCGTGACGAAGTAATACAGCGTGATCCCCAGCGCATAGATGTCGGTGCGCCCGTCGACGTGCTTGGCGTTGCGCGCCTGCTCGGGAGCCATGTAGTACGGCGTGCCGAGCCCCGTGCCGCTCTGGGTCATCGACATGTCTTCGTCGGTCGCCTTGGCGAGTCCGAAGTCGGCGACCTTGACCTTTCCCTTGCTGGTCAACATCACGTTGTCGGGCTTGATGTCGCGATGCACCATGCTCTGGTTGTGCGCGACCAGCAGGGCTTCGGCACAACGCAGCGTCACGTGCAGCGCGTCGCCCACCGACAGCTTGCCGAGCTTGTCCATCCAGGCCTGCATCGACTTGCCATCGACAAACTCCATCGCCACATAGTGGATGCCGTTGTCCTGATCGACGTCATACACGCTGACGGCATTGTCGTGGTTCATCTTCGCCATCGAGCGGGCTTCGCGATAAAACCGGTCGACAAAATCCCCCTTGCCCGCCAGCGCCTTCGACAGCACCTTGATCGCCGCCTGCCGTCCGAGCTTGGTGTCCTCGCCGAGGTACACCTCGCCCATGCCCCCCTGGCCCAGCTTCTTGAGCAACTTGTACTTGCCCAGTTGTGATGTCCCCTTGCCGGACGACTTGCCGCCCGACTCGTCCGGGCTCTTCTCTGCGGCCGATTTTGGATCCTGGTTGTCCATTCGCTTTCCCTGCGGAGTTGTGGAGTGAGCGGTCGTCGAATCGAGTGCTCCGGACGAACTCTGTCCGGGAACAACGGTTTCACCCAGCGGTGGATCGACGTTCGATCGAACCTTGCTTTCGGACATGGTGCGTCTCCCGAATGGAATGACGGCGATCAAAAATATGTCACACATTCCGAGGGCGCGGACAAAAAGTACGAATCGCAGACATTCGCCAAAAATCGGACCAGCGCGACGATGAACACCGCTTCAGCAGACGGGTTGGATTCGATCGTATCCCGGCACTGGCCTCGACGCGACGGGATGCGAACCGGGGCGGCATTATGGACAAAGCCGTTACAGCCTGTAAACGGGTTCGATCCGGCGGCCGGCGAAATACCGGAGGCGACTTCGAGACGAGGGCGCACCCCGGTCTCTCAGCGACCGGAGGTGGCCCGCGCGACAAGCGACGTCAGATAGTCGAGGACTCCCTGAGTCTCCACCTCGTGCAACACGTCGATGTTGCCGCGCCACGAGGGCTTCGCGCGGCGGTCGAAGACCGTCATGCCGCGCGTCAGTTTGCCGTCGGTCTCGACGTCGATCGCCATCGTCGTCCGCTGAAAGTGCTTCGGCCGGGCGATCGAGGCCAGCGCCGTCAGCTCGGGTAGCCACATCCCCTCGACACCCAAATGCTGGTGGTGAGCACGCAATGCGAACGGGATCAACTGCCGCAGCAAATGTCCGCAACGCGTCTCATCGGTCAGGTTCAGTCGATGAAACTGCTCGAACGTCAGCATCGTGCGCAGACTGACATCGAGCGGCACGAGCGTCTTCGTCGCGGGAAACCTCAACACCAACTGAGCCGCTTCCGGGTGATGCAGCACGTTGAACTCGGCGGTCGGCGTGATGTTCCCGGGAACGGTGACCGCCCCCGCCAGACAGACGACCCCCCGCAGCCGACCGAGAAACTCGGCATCGCGATCGCACGCGAGCGCCAGGTTGGTGAGCGGCCCGAGCGTCAGCAGCACGATCTCCTGCGGGTGCTGCCGCGCCAGTTCGGTCAACAGTTTGACGGCGTCTTTCGGATGATGCAGGTCGGCGACACTGGGCTTCCAATCACCCAGACCCTCGGGGCCGTTGAGAAATCGCTGGCGCTGCTGCCATTCGGGCGAATCCTCACACGCCACCTCGGCCTCCTGCAATCGCTGACCCGAATCGGCCACGCCGATCCGCGGCCATTTGGGGGGATCGAGTGCCTCGACCACCGATTGCAGGTTGCGTCCCGCCTGAACCGACGACACGCACCCGCCGACCGCCGTCAGCGCGATCAGATCCAGATCGGGATCGAGCAGCGCGGCGGCAATCGCCAGCGCGTCTCCGATCCCCGGATCGGCGTCAATGATGAGTTTCTGGGGCATGGCGGTTTCAATGCTGAGGCGGTTGGTTCGGCGAAGTGGTGCAAATCGTAAGTCTCTCCGCCCGGCGGTTCAATCCCTTTGTTCAGTTCTCGCACCAGAAGTCGTTCCCGCTCACGCAGTGAGGGGGGGGCGAGATTTCTGAGCGGGTCGGTGTCCAACTCGCACTCCTGATTGTGTCGAATGCACTGACTCCCGGGAGCGCCGCGTTGGATCGTCTCTCGCGGACACGGTACGCTGCCTCCCGCGCGCGATCATCGAATTCACTCTGGGGAAC
>JANODP010000450.1:0-3833 GCA_031412755.1 Schlesneria sp.
GAGAGAGGGAGAGGGGGAGAAAAAGAACACGTCCATTCCTGACTCGCCCCCTCTCCTTGTCTCCCCCTCTCCCCCTCTTTCCTCTTCCAATCTCACACTTGATCCCGACAACCGCTTCTTCTGGCGGATGAACCCCGTGCGCATGGAATCGCAAATCGTGCGTGACAGCCTGCTGCACCTGGCCGGTGAACTCGACCTTTCGTTCGGCGGCCCGTCGGTCGCGATCAACGACGAAGCCTCGCGCCGCCGCAGTCTCTACTTCGTCCATTCGCACAACGACCATCAAAAGTTTCTCTCCACCTTCGACGACGCGAACGTGCTCGACTGCTATCGCCGAGCCGAAAGCATCGTCCCGCAACAAGCTCTCGCGCTGGAGAACAGCCCGCTCGCCACCACGATGGCCGGCAAGATCGCCCAGCGCCTTGCGGCGGCTCGACCCAATGCGGCCGACTCCGACTTCATCCGCGCCGCGTTTGTGACGATCTTGTCCGTCGAACCGACCGCAGAAGAACTCGCCACGATGTCCGAGATCTTCAACCGCATGACCGAACTCGCCCGCGCCAAGAAACGTCCGAACCCGGAAGCTCTTGCGCGGACGAACCTCGTTCAGACGTTATTGAATCACAACGATTTCATCACGATCCGATGAGGGAAGAAGAGTGGGAGAGAGGGAGACAAGGAGAGGGGGAGAAGAGGAAACATGCGAATCACTCGACATACGGAGTTGGAGGTTTATAAGCGGGCATTTGAGTTGGCAATGAAGGTCTTTCAACACTCGAAGGAGTTTCCCAAAGAAGAGCGATACTCGCTCGTTGATCAAATTCGCCGATCATCGCGTTCGGTGTGTGCCAATGTTGCCGAAGCGTGGCGGAAGCGTCGCTACGAGGCGGCATTCATTAGCAAGCTCAGTGACAGCGAAGCGGAAACTGCTGAGACTCAGGTCTGGCTCCAGTTCGCAGTTGAGTGCGAGTACCTCGATCGAGAACGCGCCCGCCAGCTTTACTCGGACTACGACGAAGTCATTTCCATAATCGTCCACATGATCAATCACACCAACGATTGGATCCTCAAATGACAAATCTCCCCGTCTCCCCCTCTCCTTGTCTCCCCCTCTCCCCCTCTCGCCGCACATTCCTTGCCGACATGGGCCTCGGCTTCACCGGACTGGCGCTCGGCGCGATGCTCGCGAAAGACGGCGTCCTCAGGGCCAACGAAACTGACACCTGGCAGCCGCCGAACGGGGAGCCGCATTTCACTCCCAAAGCAAAGAGCGTTGTGTGGCTCTTCATGAATGGGGGCGTTTCGCACGCGGAGTCGTTCGATCCGAAACCGGAGATGACGAAGTACGCGGGCAAGTCGATCAGCGAGACTCCCTACGCCGACACGCAGAATCCCGAGCGGTTGAACCGGCGCGAGGTCGCCTTCAATGTCGAACTGCGGCAAAAGCTCTACCCGTTGCAGGTCGGCTTTCGGAAGTACGGCGACAGCGGCATCGAACTGAGCAACTGGGTGCCGCACATGGGAAGCTGCATCGACGACATTGCGGTCGTCCGTTCGATGTGGACCACGGACGACAATCACGGCGCTCAGACGCAGTTCCACTCGGGACGGCACATGCTCGACGGCGAATTCCCGACGCTCGGCGCGTGGGTGCATTACGGACTGGGTTCCATCAACGAGAACCTGCCACAGTTCATCTCGATGGGCAACCGCGAATACTGGAACGCCAAAGACGGCCATTACCTCGGCCCCGCTCACGATGCCGTGCCGATTCGGATCGATCCCAACAACCCGCTCGACTACGGCAAACCGGCCAGCGGCCTGGGCGTCGATGAGCAGCAACTCAGCTTCGAATTGGCGGGACGATTGAACCGGCTGAAGGCGGTCGAATATCCGAACGACCCCGCTCTGCTGGCCCGCATCAAGGCGTATGAACTGGCCTTCCGGATGCAGACTTCCGTCCCCGAGGCACTCGGATTCAACACGGAGACACAGGCGACTCAGGAGTTGTACGGCCTCAACGAACCGGCGACGCGCGACTTTGGTTCGCAGATGCTGGCGACCAGACGGCTCATCGAACGCGGCGTGCGCTTCATCCAGGTCCAACACGGGGCGGGTGGAGCCGGAGCGTGGGATGCGCACGGCGGCTTAAAGGCCAACCACGAGAACAATTTCAAAGCGGTCGACAAGCCGGTCGCCGGCTTGCTGAAAGATCTCAAGCAGCGCGGTCTGCTCGATTCCACCATCGTGATCTTCGCGACCGAGTTTGGCCGGACACCCGCCTCACAAGGGACCGACGGTCGCGATCATCATCCTTACGGCTTCTCGGTCTGGATGGCCGGCGGCGGAATCAAAGGGGGAATCGCTCACGGCGCGACGGACGAAATCGGTTTCCACGCGGTCGAGCATCGGCACTATGTCACCGACATTCACGCCACGATCCTCAAGCAACTCGGCCTCGACTCGCGCAAGCTGGAAGTCCCCGGCCGCAAGCGCCTCGACATCGACCACGGCCAGCCGATCGACGAGATCATCGCCTGAACCCGGCCTCGATCTGATGAGTCCCTGGATTCAACCGCTGCACCCCGCCGCTCATGTCGAGCAGGTGCTGCCATTCCTCGTCTCACCGACAGGGGATGTCGTTAGCCCGGATGATTCACCACGGGAAACACAGCGCGGCCATCGGCCGCAACCAAAGTAGCCTTCATCGCTCCGCGTGAAGAAAGCCGTGCGCGGGTTCGATGCCGATGGCTGATCCCTGGGTCCACTCATCATCGGCTCACTTCACGCGGAGCGATGAAGGCTACTTGGAAGCAGAAGAATTTGCGCAAGCCGACAAGAAACGAAGCGTTGATAGGACGGAAAGCCACGGAAGGAAAGGCGTGAAAGGACTTGCTCGAATGAACCACATCCGTGTCGGTCTGCAGTCGGGCGCTGCACACCTCGTCGCAACTTTGCTTCTTTCCGTGAGCTTCCGTGTTTTCCGTGGTTGCCATGAATTATTCGGATGAGACGTCCGCATACGGAGACGGATCGGACAGTCCCGCTTCCGCAAAACCCTTCAGCCGCAGGCTGCAGGAGTCGCAGTGGCCGCAGGCTCGGCCCTGTTCGTCCGGGTCGTAGCAACTGTGCGTCAGACCGTAATCAACTCCGAGTGCCAGTCCGCGGCGAATGATGTCGGCCTTGGTGAGGGCGATCAGCGGGGCATGAATGTGCCACGCGGCGGTTCCTTCGACGCCCGACTTCGTGGCGAGGTTGGCCAGTTGCCGAAAGGCCGCGATGAACTCGGGCCGACAGTCGGGGTAGCCGCTGTAATCGACCGCGTTCACGCCGATGAAGAGGTCGCTCGCCCCGAGCACCTCGGCCCAGCCCAGCGCCACCGACAGAAAGATCGTGTTGCGCGCGGGAACGTACGTGATCGGGATGCCGCCCGACATCTCGTCGTCCGTCCGATCCTTGGGGACGGCGATGTCGTCGGTCAGAGCCGATCCGCCGAAGGCCCGCAGATCGAGCGGGACGACGATGTGACGCTTCACGCCGGCGGCGGCACAGACACGGGCCGCCGCCGCCAATTCAAAGCGGTGACGCTGGCCGTAGTCGAACGACAGCGCATACGGCTCGAATCCCTCGGACTGCGCGATGGCGAGGATCGTCGCCGAATCGAGGCCACCGCTGACGAGCACGACCGCCCGACGAGATTTGTCCGCACTCATGAGTCCAGTCCGACGCGACGCGACTAAAATCCTTCACACGGGCGACGAAGGTATCAGGGCGGCGCGGCGACTGTCGAGGATCGAACGGAGGCGCGAGGTTGGGGGGCAGTCGTCAATTGG
>JANODP010000451.1:0-22906 GCA_031412755.1 Schlesneria sp.
AATCTTACTCGTATACTTACTCTTCTTCTTCGCAGCGTCAGACATCCGTAAAGAGTATGATTATTAGTATTTGGTGTAAGTTTAATAGGTTTAGAACGCACACGCTGGCAGCTTGTGCTACGGGCCGCGAGACTCCTCAGAAAGATCAAGACAAGATGTCCCGGCCGGTCTCCATCGACGCCCCTCGACCAGCGATGACACGGGTGTCGCGAATCGACTTCGCGTTGAGCGGCCTCGTCGTGGCCGCCTTTTTCGCGCGCTTCTATCTCCCGACGGAGGCGACGGCGCAGGGCGACACGCTCTGGATCGTGGGCCTGTGGCTGTTGATCGGCCTCGCGGCGGCGCTGGTCGCGTGGCGAAGTGGTGGCCCAGTGCGGCTGGACTGGCTCGATGGCTCGGTGTTGTTGTTGATTGGTGGACAGGTGGTCTCGGCGATCGTGGTCGTGGCGACGACGGGCGAGAAGCGAGCGGCGGTCAACGTGGCGTGGGAGTGGTTCGGTGTCGGGATCGTCTGGTTCGTACTGCGGTCCCGGATGGCGAGTGTCCCGTTTCGCGAGGCGATGGTGCGGGCGTCGATCGTGACGGGGGTCGTCCTGGCCGGGCTGGGCTTGTGGCAGCATTACATCACGCAACCGCAACTGGCCGCCGAGTACGGCCCGCTCTTCGATCGGTTGCGAACGGCTGGCGGGTCGGAGGCGGAGGCCATCCAGCGGAAGTTGGCCGCGGCGGGAATGCCGACCGATGGACCGGGCCTGATGTTGTTCGAGAAGCGTCTGCGCGACAGTCGCGAGCCGATGGGATTGTTCGGACTCGCGAACACGTTCGGTGGCTGCCTGGCCGTGTGGTTGGTGATGGCTCTCGGTGAGTTGTTCGCCGAATGGCGCCGCGGCCGCGCCCGCTGGCGGCTCGCGGTCCCTCTCGTCTCGGCCGGACTGATCGCGTGGTGTCTGCTGCTGACGAAGAGCCGGACGGCGGCGCTGGGAACGGGCTGTGGAGTGGCGATCCTTTTCGTGGAAAGTTGGTCCCCGACCCTGCGGCCGCGTCGCGTGCTGCTGTTCTTCGGGGCGGGAGTCGGGCTGCTGATCGCGATCGTGGGAGTGTTGTTTCAGTTCGGCGGCCTCGACCGGGAAGTTCTGTCGGAGGCCCCGAAGTCGCTCGTATATCGGCTCCAGTACTGGCAGGCGACATCGCGATTGGTGGCCGATCACGTGTGGCTGGGTGTCGGGCCGGGGAACTTTCGCCAGCACTATTTGAAGTACAAGCTTCCCGAGGCGAGCGAGGAGATTGCCGATCCTCACAACCTGTTTTTCGATGTCGCCGCGACCGGGGGCGCGATTTCGCTGGCGGGGTTGGTGATGCTGATGGGCTTGTCGTTGTTCGCACGCTGCCGCGGTGCGCGTCTCACGGTGAGTGATGCCGGGGTGGCCGCTGCCAGTCGTGAGTCTTCCGCTCTCGCAAGTCGGTCGTCGCCGGCGGACGCTGCTCGGTCCGCAGACTGGTTCGCCGGTCTCGGCCCCTTGCTCACGTTTGCGGGACTGCTGGGTTTGAGCGGTGAGTGGGATGACCGTCCTCTCGTGCTGGCAGTCGTCTGGTTTGTGGTGGCGTGGACGTGGCGGTCCCTGATGAAGCGCGATTCAGACGTGGGATGGGATCCAACTCGGGCCGGCTTCACGGCGTTCGTGGTGCTGGCCGTGCATCTGCTCGGAGCGGGCGGCATCGCGATGCCGGCGGTCTCGCAACTGCTTCTGGCTCTGATTGCGTTGAGCCTCGCGCCGTCGGACGACTCCGACGTGACGCCGCGCCCGCCAACGTCCCGAAAGTTCGCGGTCATCGTGATCCTGTTGACTTTGGCCACGACGGCATTCGCCTGGTCGGCATTTCTTCCCGTCACGAACTGTGTTGGGTGGCAGGCCCGGGGGGACCAATTGGTGATCTTGCGCGACGGTCGATCCCGCGCCGAGGTGGCGTATCGCGCGGCGTGCCTGGCGGACGACTGGTCTCCCGAACCGTGGCGGCGTCGCGCGGAACTGGCCTACGAGCAGGCCCAGTCTGACCGCTTTCGGTCCAACGAATCGTTTGAGACTGCCGTAAAGTTGCTGCTCGCGGCCATCGATCGCGACCCGCACAATTTTCAGGGGCCGCGAACGCTGGGCAATTGGTGGATGGCCCGCTGGCACGTGTCGCAGGCTGGCGACGATGCTCGTCAGGCTGCGAACTGGCTGCGGCGAGCAAGTGACTCGTACCCGACAAACGCTGCAATTCTGGCCGAATTTGCTTTCGCGCTGGACGGCGGCGGGCAGCGGGTTGAGGCCGTCGAGACTGCGAAGCGGGCGATGGTGCAGGACCAGCTCAATCGAAGGCTCGGCCATGTGGATCGCTATCTGTCGGAGGAGTTGATGGCTCGGCTGCGACTGTTGGCCGAAGAAACGGACCCGTAACCGCGATCGTTTTCAAACGGCCGTCTCCCCAAATTGCATGTGCTGACGATTCCTCTAAAATGCCCGCGTTCTCATCGCACGTTCTCCCTCCCAATCTTGCTCTGCCGTACCGAGGATTTCCTGATGAAGCCCCCCGCCCAGTTATTGACGCTCCTGTTTGTTGTGGTCGCCCTGGGCCTCACCGTCTGGTTGGGTCGGTATCACGGAAAGATTCCCGCGATGCCCACGACCGTGACCAAGACGAAGCCTCTCAACGAGACCCTGCCGATGCCGGAAACGGGGCCGTATGGCAAGGCGGTCATCTCCAACGACACGCACGATTTTGGAGTCCTGGTTCTGGGAGACAAGGGGAAACACACGTTCGTCATCAAGAACGAGGGCGAGGGGCCGCTGAGGGTCAAGACGACGGGCAAGACCTCGTGCAGCCAGTGCACCGTGGCGAAGGAAGTCGACGAAACGATTCCACCCGGGGGGAGCGTCGATGTCGAAATCAAGTGGGAGGTCAAGTCGCTGAACGACCGCTTCCGTCAGTGGGCCGAGATCGTCACGACGGACCCCGATTTGAAACGGATCGAGCTGACCATCGAAGGGCTGATCGATCAACCGCTGCGGCTGGCCCCGGAGGGAACGTGGTCGCTCGGCGATCTGTCGCAGACCGAGCCGACGGTGGTTCGCGGACTGCTGTATTCCAAAATGGTCGACGAGATCGTGATCGACAAGTTCGAGTGCTCCAATCCCAACGTCTCGGTGACGTGGGAACCCGTGCCGGTCGACCGGGACGACGTCAAGGAGAAGAAGGCCAAGGTGGCCCTGTCTGTCGCCGTGACCGTGGCGGCCGGTGCGCCGCTCGGCCCGTTTCGCGAAACGGTCAAGTTGTTCTCCCCCCTTCTGAAGGAGAACGCGATGGAGTTTCATCTGATGGGCCAACGCTCCGGTCCGATTGAGGTCAAGGGCCGCGGTTGGAGTCAGGAAAACAACGCCGTGATCCTGGGTGAGTTCCCGGCCGACAAGGGAGCCAAGATCAAGCTCAACTTCTATGTGCGCAACCTCGACGGAGAACTCGAACTTCAGGGAATCGAGCAGAGACACAACTCCGTCAAGATTCAATTCCCCCCGACGGGCCGCGTCCTGGGCAAGTCGAAGATGTATGAGGTCGAGATTGAAGTTCCACCGGGCCCGCCCATCATCCGACGGGGCCCCGACGCCGAAAAGATTCGATTGAAGCTCAACCACCCCGAGGCCACGGAGTTCATTTTCTACGTCAGCTATCACGCGCTGTGACGCGGCCGGCCTCGGTTTTCGCGTTCAGCGAGGCTTGACGGTGGGAGGCTTCACTCGTTAGCAACTCGTTGCGACACGTCGGGCCATCCGGTTGACAGGGATGTTTCTTTACACGACTCCGGTTCCAGGAAGGATCGTCATGCATTCAGGTCGATGGGCGAAGACGGCGGCAGGGCAATTGATCGTCGTGGGTTTGCTGACTCTGGTGGTGGCGGCGGGATGCCCGAATACCGCGACCGTCGGGTCGCCTCCGGGTGCGGCCGCTTCCTCGGCGAACGGCAAGTCACCTCCGGTCGACCAGCCCGAGCCGTTGCTGGCCGACTGGAAGTCTCCCGCCGCCGTGCTCCTGCTCACGGGCGAGCAACACGGATACCTCGAACCGTGCGGATGCAGCATCCACCAACTGGGGGGCATGGCGCGGCGAGCCGATCTGGTGCGCATTCTGACGGAAGAACGGAAGTGGCCCGTGTCGGGACTCGATGTTGGCGGAGTGCCCAAGCGAGACCGGCGGCAGGATCAGATCAAGTACCTCGCCCTGTTCGAGGCCTTCAAAACGTTGAATTACGGCGCGGTCGCGATCGGGCTGGAGGAGTTGAAGTTCGGTGCCGACTTTCTGCTGCAACAACAGGTTGCCGACCCCGAGGAGGCGAAGAAGGCTGTGGCCCTCATGAGTGCCAACGTCGCGCTCTATGATCCGCCGATCGAAGGTTGGCCGATCTCATCGCGGGTCATCCAGGTGGGAAAGGCCAAAGTCGGCGTGACGGCCATCGTGGGCCTCAGCCTGCGGGATCAGGTCGCCCCCGTCGGTTCGATGAGCAACATCACGATCCGCGATCCCGCCGAAGTCCTCCCCGCCGCCATCGCCGCCCTGCAGGCCGAGAAGCCCGACTTTCTGGTGCTGCTCTCGCACGGCAGCATTGAAGAGGCCGAACAACTTGCCAGGAAGTACCCGGCGTTTCGCATCGTCCTCACCGCCGGAGGCCCCGAGGAACCCAACCAGAAGCCGGTCGTCGTCGGGAACACGTGGGTGCTGCAAGCCGGACACAAGGGGAAGCGGGTCGGTGTGCTCGGCTACTTTCCGGACAACAAGCAGGAACCCTTCCGCTACGACCTGGTCACTCTCGACGACGTGCGGTTCAAGAACGATCCCCGGATGCGCGACCTGATGAAGACCTACCAGCAGCAACTGCTCGATGAGGCCGTTGCCACGTCGGTCGAGTTGGAGTTCAGGCATCCGTCGGGCCATGCCTTCGTCGGGGCCGAGAAGTGTGGTGAGTGTCACACGAAGGCGTTCGAGCATTGGAAGACCACGCCGCACGCGAAAGCCTACACCACGCTCATTACGGGTCGCGAGGGCGATACCGACCCGATCTCGCGCATTCACGATCCCGAGTGCCTGGCGTGCCACGTCACCGGCTGGGAGCCGCAGCAGATGTTTCGTTTCGACACCGGCTTCTTCAGCGCCGAACAGACCCCGCTCTTGCTCCATCAACAATGCGAGAACTGCCACGGACCGGGCAGCCACCATGTGAGCCTTCAGGAAAAGTTCGCGGGCGATGCCACCAGCGTCACGGCCGACGAGTTGAAGGCGGGTCAGGCGTCCGTCCGTCGCACGCTCGCGCAGGCCAAAGGGGGCGACTGCGCCAAATGCCACGACTCGGACAACGACCCCCACTTCACCCCGGACGCCTTCGACAAGTACTGGCAAAAAGTCAAACACCCGTGGCGGGACTGACGTGGGGGCAGGTTTCTGACCTGCCCGTCCGGCCGTTCGCATTTCCGGTCCCCTCGCCCCGGCCTTGCGGGGAGAGGGTTAGGGTGAGGGGTCTTCTTTTCTCCGATCGAACTCATCACTCATGTCACTCACGCCGCAAGCCCTTCGCGCACTCAAGGACATCGGCGCTTTCGAGATCACCTGGTCCGACGGCACGTCCTACCGCCTCCCCTTCAAGTTCGTCCGGTCCGAGTGTCCCTGTGCCGAGTGCGTCCACGAGATCACCGGTGAGCGGATCATCCAGCCCGAGTGGATTCCCGACGACATCCAGCCGATCGAGTTGAGTTACGCCGGCAACTACGCGCTGAAAATCACCTGGAGCGACCGCCACGCCTCGGGCATCTTCACGTGGGAGCGACTGCACGGCTTGTGCTCGCACCATCAGGCCATTCCGCTGTGAAGTGAATTCACTGAGGCCCGACTCGCCGCTTCGCCAGCAGCCGGTCCAACTGGTTGGCGAACGCCTGCTTGTCCTTCGTTCCAAACGGAGCCGGTCCGCCTGTGACAAGATCGTTGCCGCGCAGCTCATCCATCAGGTTCCGCATCGTGATCCGCTCGCCGATGTTCTCGGCCGTGTAGATCTCTCCGCGCGGATTGAGCGCGATGCCCCCCTTCTGAACGACATGTGCTGCCAGAGGCACATCGGCGGTGACGACGAGGTCGCCCGCTTCGACCAACTCTACGATCTGCTTGTCGGCGACGTTCATTCCCGACCCGACGACCAGCGTCTGAATGAACTCAGACACCGGCACTCGCAACTTCTCGTTGGCCACAACCGTCACCAACACCTTCACCCGCACCGCCGCCCGAAACAGCAGTTCCTTGATCACGACCGGACAGGCATCGCCATCAATCCAGATGCGCATGAAGAGGTTCACATCATTGAAGAAACGTGTTCGCCGATTGTTGCCGGGAATTGATCGAACGCGAGGACCGTCGATTCAGGGAGATTCTGCAATCATTCTTTCGTCACAGGTACGACATGGAAGTCTCTGACTTCGACGACGCTTTTTACCGTTTCGATTGAGATGCGGGACTTCGAGGCCAGGTCATACGCCTTATTCTCGGAGAAGACCACCTGATCGTTGACGAAGATCTGCATGCCCTCACCGGTGATGCGCCAGCGGAGCTTGTACCACGTGCCCGGTTTCAAGGGGCTGACGTTGGCTGTCGCCAGGCTGCCATCGGGACGTACCACTCGCAGTTCGCCTGGGTTCACTTCCCAGTTGAAGATGACGGACGCACCACGTGCAGCATGCAGGCGGATGTTGTCCTTCTCGGTTCGGGCAATGACATTAATCTCGACAGGGCCTGAAAACTCCTGCGTCGTTGAAACTGTTGTTGCGGTTCCGATCTGGAACACGTCCCCCTTGAACTTTACAGATTCCAGATTGAGGTGGGGCCAGTCGTCGCCACGAAACGCCAGCAAGTCTTTCTCAATTGCCGCCGCAGCCTCATCGTTCTTGGCTCGAATGTACGATTTGATCGCTGTGTTCAACGCCGACTCCATTCTGGTGCGGGACGAAGACCGCCGTTTGCTCGCTGCAGTTGGGACATTGCTTGGAATCGCGTTCCAATTCTCGAACGCATTCCGCTCAGCCTTGGCTTGATCGACGAGCTTCTTGTCTCCCGCTTTGCGGGCGGCCTCTTCACGCTTGTCGAATGTTTCTAGGACGCTCTCCTTGTAGGCGTCCTTCTCCATTTGGTAGGTCTTCTTCGCCTTTTCCAATTCCTCTTGAATCGCATCTTGACCATCAACTCGGACGGACATGCCGATCGTCAACAACACACAAGACATCGTGATGAGATGGTTCATGGTGAATTTCCTCAGTTGGTCTTCTTGAACTGAACGGCAAGGATCATGTTTATCAATCACGTGTAGTGACCGAACGCGGTCTGGCCGAAAATGCGAACCGGAATGATCGGCCGCAGGATCATGTTCGGTTCACCCGTCTCCGGCTCCAACGTGACGAATGCCTTATACAGAAAGTTCATAGGTGGCCCACGAAGATGTGGTCGGGGCGGTTCACCTTCTCAAGCAGCGCGTCGGGTTGTCCGGCCGCCACTGCCGCCGCGCGAACTTGAGCCACATCGCTGCCGTGAGCAATGACGTCAGTCCGGTCCTGATTCCATGCGACCCACTGACCTGCGTACTCGGTCGGTGCAGCCTTGGGCCGACGTGGATCGTGTAATCGGTCGGTGCGAGTGGTCATTTCAGGAGCCCCTTTCGTCACAGCGGAAAACGTGCATTGACGGCGGTCATTCTCTATGTCGATGGCGATGCCGGTTCAAAATTTCCCGCGGAAATAGTCCGCTCCGGCGGCGAGGGCTTCGGACAGCTTTGTGATGTCTTTGCCGCCCGCTTCGGCAAGGTCGGGGCGGCCACCGCCACCGCCTCCGGCGATCTTGGCGGCTGTCTTCACGCAGTCTCCGGCACTGAGACCCTTGGATGTGAGATCCTTGCTGACGGCGGCAATCAGAGCCACTTTGTCGTCGGCGATCAGGCCGAGCAGGATCGCGGCGGAGGGGGCTTTCTCGCGGATGCGATCGACGAACTCCTTGAGCTGGTCGCGCGTGATGTCCTTCACTTCGGCCACGATGAGTCGCGCGCCGCCGATGGCCTCGGCGTTGGCGACCAGTTTGGCGGCAGACTCGGCCAGCGATTGGCCGGTGAACTTGGCGAGTTCCCTCTTCGTGTCTCGCAGTTCGTCCTGCAGGGCGGCGATTTTGCGAGTCAGTTCGTCCGGCTGCGACTTCAGCAGCGCGGCGGCCTCTTTGACGAGCGTTTCCGTTTCGCGAATGCGGGCGATCGCTTTCGGGCCGGTGAAGCAGGTGATGCGGCGGACTCCGGCGGCGACCAGTTCGTCGCGGATGACCCGGCAGAGACCGACTTGGCCGGTGTTGCTCAGGTGCGTGCCGCCGCACAGTTCGGTACTAAAGTCGCCCATGCGGACGACGCGGACGTGGTCGGGATACTTCTCGCCGAACAGGGCCATCGCGCCGAGTTGTCTGGCCTCCGCGATCGGCATCACCTTCGTCGAGACCGGCGCCCCCTCGGCGATCCGCGTGTTGATCTCGTCCTCGATTTTGAGCAGTTCGTCGTGCGTGAGGCCCTTCGGATGCGCAAAGTCGAACCGCAGTTCGTCCTGCTGGACCTTCGACCCGCGCTGCGTGGCGTTCTCGCCGAGGTACGTTCGCAGCGCATGATGCAGAATGTGCGTGGCCGAATGAGCACGGCGAATCGCTTCGCGACGTGAGGCATCCGCGACCGCCTGCACCTTCGCACCAACAGTCAGCTTGCCCGACTTGAGCGATCCGATGTGGACGAGCAACTCGCCGTCACGTTGAGTGTCCTGAACCTCGAACTCGACGCCGTTGCCGCTGAATGTTCCGATGTCGCCGACCTGACCACCCGCCTCACCGTAGAGCGGAGAGCGGTTCAGCACGACTGCGACTTGGACTCCTGTTTTGTCGAATGAGGTTGCAAGCTGCCCATCGGCGATGATACCGACCACCTCGGCGTCAGCGTTGGTCGTCTCATAGCCGAGGAACTGCGTCCCGCCAGTCTGTCGCAGTTTGTCGAGCGGTCCGGCCGACATGACCGAGTTCGAGAAGGCCCCGCGCCCGCTGGTCTCCTTGTGCTTCGCCTTGCATTCCTTGAACTGGGCCATATCGACCGACAGGCCCTCGTTCGCGGCGAGCGATTCCGTCAGCTCGATCAGGAAGCCGTCGGTCTGATGCAGGTCGAAGGCCGCTTCGCCCGAGAGGACTTTCGTCCCTGATTTCTTCGCCGCATCGACCAGCTTCTGGAACCGGCCGACTCCCGATTCGACGACGCGCAGGAACTGTTTCTCTTCCTCCTGGATGGCGTTCTGCACCGCTTCGACCGTCTGGCCGAACTCGGGGTACGGCTGCTTCATCATCTGTGCGACGACGGGGACGAGTTGCGACAGAAACGGCTCGCGCGTGCCGAGCAAGAAGCCCTCCATCGACGCACGGCGGAGCAGCAAGCGGACGATGTAGTTCTCTTTCTCGGGGCCGGGTCCGCAACCTTCGTGCAGCGCGAACGAGCAGGCTCGCACGTGATCGGCAATGCGGCGGAGTGCCCTCCCCTGCGGAGCGGCATACTCGTACTTCACGCCGACGATCTCACCCGCCGCCTGGCAGATCGGTTTCAGAATGTCGATCTCGAAGTTGCTGAGCACTCCCTGCAACGTCGAGGCACACCGTTCGAGACCCATCCCCGTGTCGATGTTTTTCTTCGGCAGCGGGTGAAGATTGTTGGGCGGGTTCCCCACGCGGTTGAACTGCGTGAAGACGAGGTTCCAGATCTCGTCCGTCTTCGTCGAGCCGGGGGGCAGGTAATAGATCTCGCTGCACGGCCCGCAGACTCCGTCCGGCCCCTGCGACGGAGCCGACGCCGGCCAGAAGTTCTCCCCCTCGTCCTCGCGCGAGATGCGGCTCGGGTCGAGACCGATCTCCTTGTTCCAGATCCCGAACGCCTCATCGTCGTCGAGGTACACCGTGACGTTCAGCCGCGCCGGGTCGAGCCCCAGCCACTTCTTCGTCGTGAGGAACTCCCACGCCCAGTGAATCGCCTCCTTCTTGAAGTAGTCCCCAAACGAGAAGTTGCCGAGCATCTCGAAAAACGTGTGGTGATAGGCGGTGACGCCGACGTTGCCGATGTCCCCCGTCCGCAGACATTTCTGCGAGGTCGTCGCCCGCGTGAACTCGACCGGCCCGATCCCCAAGAACTGGTTCTTGAACTGGTTCATCCCGGCCGGCGTGAACAGCACCGTCGGATCGTCCTTCGGCACCAGCACGTCGGTCGGCCGCCGCACGCAGCCCTTCGACTCAAAGAACGCCAGATATTTTTCCCGCAGTTCGTCAGTCTTCATGTTGAGGAAACAACCTTCCGTGACCGGTCCCATCCGACCGGCAAATCCGCGTCCGGCAAAGGCCGGTTCATCCGCGAAGTCGACCAGGAAAACACCGAGCCTCACCCGCGCAAAGCCCGCCCAAAACGAGTCGCGAGAAGATAGCAGAAGCCCTCCGGGCGGGCGACATCACCGAACGGACATCGGTTGTAGTCGCTAATTGGTGGTCTCTGTCTTGTCCCCTCGCCCCGGCTCTGCGGGGAGAGGGTTAGGGTGAGGGGCGAGTCGAGAAGCGAAGACGCCCTTCCCAAGGCGTCAGGGCGTGCCACACGAGTCACCGATTCTTGTTCGCACCACCCCGCCCGCTGTTTGTTCAAACTGATGTGAGCGACGCTCCGAAAAGTCTCATTGGGCGTCGTGAAGACTTGAACAGCTTCGGTCAGGGGCTTCACACGCCAACGTTCTTCGATCACACTGGCGGCACAAAGAATGCTCCAGTGCCGCGCGGTCGGAGCCGTATACATCAGTGAACTGTTTGTCTTCGACCATTGGCATTGAATGCGGGAACAGAACCACAAGATTGTGAGCAGTCGACAAATGGACACAGAGATTGATCCCGCAGAGATATCCGTCTGGATTCAACAACTTCGACGCGGCCAGGCGGAAGGGATTGAGGAGGCTTGGAGTCGTTTTTTCTCAAAGCTCGTCCAAATTGCGGGTAGTCGCACCCGGAGATTTCCCGGTTCAACCATTGATGCGGAAGACATTGTTGCTTCTGTTTTTGAGAGCGCATGGCGTGCGTCAAAGGAGGGGCGGCTGGCATCCATCAGGAACTGCGACGAATTGTGGTGGTGGCTGTTGAAAATCACTGATTTCAAGACCACTGACCACGTCCGACGCGCGACGAAGAAAACGTCCGGCGGCAAAGTGGCCCACGTCTCGGTTGATGACCAGATTCTTGCCTTGATCTCACGTGACCCCGACCCCCAGTTTTGGGCCGTGCTGGACGAGGAGTTTGCTCGCGGCCTGGCGCTGTTGGGTGATGAGACCCTCAAACAAATTGCGGTTATGAAGTTGGAAGGCTACACCAACCAGGAGATCGAGGAGCGAACGAAGCTCGCTCCGGCCACGGTGACACGCAAGCTACGCATCATTCGGAATATCTGGGCGAAAGAGATGATCTGATGGATTCCCCCGAACGCCGCACTGAAATTGATCCGGATGTGCTGGAGCAGATCGATGGAATCTGTGATGAGTTCGAGATTCAGTACAAACAAGGCCGGCCTCCGGAGATCGAAGGCTTTCTCCAGAAAACCAGCGAATTGCAGCAGTCAACGTTGCTGGTCGAACTCGTGAAGTTGGACTGCCACTACCGGCGAATGACCGGGGCTGCAGTTTCACTTCGCGATTATTTCGCGAGATTTCCTCAGTTCTCCGAATCTCTGGAGCTGCTGACCGACGAAATCGAGCCCACCGTATCGATTCGACTTCCCTCGCGTTTTGAACTCAATCGTGTCTTGGGGGAGGGAACGTTTGGAACGGTCTGGAAGGCTTGGGATACGACGCTGAAGCGGTTTGTGGCGATCAAAATTCCGAAGAATCGTTCGATGTCGGCCATCGACATCAAGTTGATCGTCAACGAAGCGCAGGCGGCCGCCAAGTTGGCGATCGACGGAGTGGTCCGGATCTTGGATTTTGGGGAGCAATCAGGTCAGGTCTACGTTGTCTACGAATTCGTGGATGGACGCACAATCAAAGAGGAGTTCAGTTCTCATCGCCCGACAGAACGGGAATCAGTCGAACTGTGCATCAAGATTGCCAGGTCGTTGCACCAAGTTCATTTGGCGGGAATCGTGCATCGCGACCTCAAGCCGAGCAACATCCTCATCGGCAAGGACGGGCAACCGCAGATTCTGGACTTTGGTCTCGCCAAACGACTCGATGCCGAATCGACGATCGCCCAGTCTGGAGCGATTTTCGGTTCGCTGGCGTACATGAGTCCGGAACAGGCGCGCGGTCGTTCTTCCGAAGTCGACCGCCGCTCCGACATCTATTCCCTCGGAGCAATCCTCTACGAATTGCTGACGGGGCAGCCGGTCTTCAGTGGGACTGCCGAACAGGTTCTCAACCAGATCTTGAACCAGCCTCCTGTCAACCCACGTCAACTTGCTCCTGCGATTCCCCGCGACTTGGAAACGGTCTGCCTGAAGGCCCTGCACAAGTCCGCAAACGACCGCTATCAGACCGCCGAAGTTTTCGCCGAGGACCTGCAACGGTTTCTCGATTCCGAGCCGATCCGGGGGCGACGTCTCTCGCTCATCGAGAGGTTCCATCGCTGGATTCGCAAGCACCCTGCCAAAGCCATCTGCGCGATGCTGTTGGCGGGTGGGTTCACTGCTGCAGGAGTCACTCACGCGGTTCGAGCTCGTCAGGAACTCGCGCGAACGCACCAACTGGTGACGATCACCAGTGAGCCACCCGGAGCACAAATGGTATTCATTCCATTGAGCCCGCAGGACGGTCGGCCCGAGCCCGCGCGACGTATCGATGCCGGTACCACTCCGGTCACGAAATGGCTTCCTTTTGGCCACTATTGCGTTGTCGCTTACACCGACCAGCAGACTTTTCATGAAGTGAAGCGGCACGTGCCGGATCATGTCGAAGACGCCAAGCTGGCCCCGACCTATCGGCATCAATCCTGGACGAAGCGCGGAAATCTCATCGAACTTCCTCTGGTGAAGCTCTGGCGTCAGGCGGATATCGCTCGTGGAATGGCAAAGATCCCCGGTCAAACCTTTTCGATGGGGATTGGTGAGAACGATCCCGAACTCCCGAGTCACGATTGCCGCGTCGCTGATTACCTTCTCGATTGCAGGGAAGCATCGATCGATGACTATGAGTCGATCTACGAAATGAAGTGGTCTTCTGTTCCCAAGTGTTCCCCACAGCCGGTCCGGGGGAATCGAGCCATTTCTTGCTTCAGCTACGACCAAGCCGTCAACTTCGCAGAACTTGCTGGCAAGCGACTCCCGACGGAGGCGGAATACGAACTCGTCGCCGCCCGTTGTAGGCTGGCCAATCCGTTTGCCCCGCGATCATTTGGTCCTGCCGGAGAAGAACAGCAGGATACCGTCACGATTGATGCCACCACTCGCGTCTTCGGTCTGTATTCCAACGTCGTTGAATGGACCGATTCCTGGTATCTGCCCTATCCGAGTCGTGATGGCTCCTTTCCGATTCCGGAGGGTTCGGAGCGATGGAGAACCATTCGAGGCGGAACGTTGGATCACGCCTACGCTCAACCAGACGCTTCCGATTGGCAGGACGGTCCCCGGAAACGATTCGCCATCGAGAAGAAAACCTGGCTGCCGGGGCTCGGCTTTCGTTGTGCCCGCAGCAGCCATCCCAGGATTACCGAAGCTGATTTCGAAGTGCATTCCGCCGCCAAGTGACTATCAACGCGCCTTCTTGAGCGGAACCGGTATGTGAGTAATCACCTGAAACTCGGTGTCCTTCAGAACCAGATGCTCGTGGCCCTCCCTGGCAACTCGAAACCGGATGCAATGAGTTTGATCTCCCGAAGGCGTGGGGATCGGCGTGACATCGTCCCAGTCAATGACAATCACATCTCCGCCACGTCGCGTCTCCACTCCGGTTCCGAACACTCTCAAGTCATCTCCATCCGGAACGCGTGTAAAAATCTGAAAAACCTTCGCATAGAGGACTTTTTTGCCATCCTTAGACAAATTGACCCTGGCAATAAACTCCTTGATAATGATTGCGCCATCTTTAAGTATTGGCTTGAATTCGTGATCGGAGGGAAAGTCCAGCCCCTTTTTACAAACCGGATCACAAGCTTCGTGATCATGCGATGATTTGACAACATCGTCGCTCTTACGTGCACCAGAACAATTCTGACAATCCTGCGAAGTGTTACAAATCTGGGCTGGATTCGGGTACGCTCCGATGTCAATCGTGTCATACGAGACATAGTCCACTTGACTTCCAATACACCGCTTCGAGTAATACGAAGAATAGCCGGGGTATTGCGCGTACCGGTATAGTGCGCACACACAACCAGTGGGCCTGACTTCTTCCTTGGACTTCTTCGCATCCGCTGGAACGGGAGCCTGAGCTTTGGGCTGTAATTCTTGGGCGACAATGAATACGGGCAGCAGAGCCAACAGCACAGCGGCGAACGATCGGGACTTCCAGTTCATTTCAAACTCCAATCAGGTTCGGTGGAACGCAAGGCGAATCCACGGGGAACGGTCTGGCAGGAACTTCCTGCCAGAGGATCATCACGCACACACATGGACACGATCCATATTGGCTGCGGAAAACCTCCGCCGACGGTACGAGGTGATCGCCTACCTTAGTAACCGACAATGGAAACTGATGTCCATCACGATCTCGGTCGTTTTCCCCGAATCCGCAATCTCGCTTTTTTTGTGATCGGTCGACAGGCGTTCTTACGGTTTGATCGTAGCGATCACTCGACTGCGATGACATATGAATGACGTATCCACACCCCGCCGGAATTCACCGTTCCAAAGCCCTCGCAGGCGGAGAGGCAATGGATGATGCCCACGAGTAATCGTGGATGACTGGGCGCTAACCGTATTATCCGCGATCTATCGTGGATAGATGATTAGTTCTACGGCGAAAGATGACATCCATGCCTTGCAGTTCCAGCAAAAGAATCACGGGAACAATGCCGTCAAGGTCATGTGTCGTTGAGCATTCGAGTATGCCGCGTTTTCTGTGTCATGCCCCGAACTGCGTGTTGTCCACGCGGGTCAATTCGGTATAGGTTTCGATGACTTAGAGGCGCGCAACTTTAGGAGTTGTCACCATGGCGAAAACGACCACAGCGCGGCCGGTAGGCGGCCACGCACCAGTTTCAAACTCACCCGAAGAAAGAGACTTCCCCGAGGTTCAGCGGACAGAATCGCAATCGCCTTCGCAAGGCGCTGACCCCAAGGCGACACCGCCGCGAGAAAACGGTACCGAGAATATTTCTGGGCATCGCGGTATCGAGGCCGCATCGATCACGGCTGCCACGGCACCTGATACATCAGAATTGCGTGATATCGGAGAGGCGTCTTTCGGCTCACCACTTCCACAGATCGAGACGGTTCACGGACCTGATGATCGGATTCAGATAACCAACACGAGCGTCTATCCATGGCGGGTCCATGCATCTCTTCTCATTACTGCTGCGGACAATTCAATGTGGATTGGGACCGGCTGGTTCATCGGTCCGCATACTCTGATGACTGCAGGTCATGTGGTCTTCATCAAGAATAGCGGCGTACCAGGGCGTGATGGCTGGGTCAAACGTATCGTCGTCATGCCCGGCCGGAACGGCAGTTCTCTCCCTTATGGGTCGGTGACTAGCTCAAGCTTCCATTCCGTGGTGGGCTGGACCAGCAACGGTGACGAGAATTACGACTACGGGTCGATTATCATCCCCAACGACCTTGGCAACACAGTGGGGTGGCTTGGATTTGGCGTCTATTCAGACGCGGAACTCCTTGCTAGTATCGGCAACATCTCTGGTTATCCGGGAGACAAGCCAACTGGCACCCAATGGTACGACAGTCGCAGAATCGCATCCGTGAACACCCGGAAGGTCTATTACGATATCGATACTGCTGGTGGACAAAGTGGTAGTGCGGTTTACCGAATTATTGGCGGCGACCGTTACGGGGTTGCAATTCATGCTTACGGTGGTGTAACGACCAATTCCGGTACACGCATCATCAAGCCGGTCTACGACAATATGGTGGCGTGGAAGGCATAATCTGCGATTCGATGGTGTCACACACCCGGCCTGTCGGATCTCGCTGGCAGGCCGGGTGAGAAAGAGAACCTCTATGGCACATCGGTCGATGATCATTTCCGGAACTGTGTCCAACGCTGCGGGCAACCCTATCGCAGGCGCGCGTCTGCTATTCGTGGATGGGCCAGTGGCGTTACCGGACATTGCCGCGCTGACGGACGAAAAGGGGGCATTCGCGCTTTCCGTCCCAGTCGCGGGAGCATACCGCATCAGATGTGTCGCAGACGACTACCGACCTACCGAAGTCGACACCGTCATCGACATCGGAACAAATCCGAAATTGGTAATTGAACTCGTGTAATCGAAGATCATTGAATCTGCATCGAGAAATGAGCGTGGACACTCGCTGAGTTGAGGGTTCGGAGCAGCGCCTAACAAGCGGCTGATCCTTGGCGTTCGGTTTCAACTTGCGGTCTGCATTGACTTCAATTTTGGTACGCCCGTCGCATTAACCGCTCCCTGCTAGGTCGGCTGTGTGGCAGGGCGAGAGTCTTCGTCAGTCCTGAGGGGGAGGCGGCGGGCGGCGACTCTCGCCGCAGGATTCCATGCCGCTCGATGGTTACTCCCGGACGATGATGGTGCGGGTTTCGCCGGGGCGGTCGGGGTGGAGGCGGAGGGTGACGGGGCCGGTGGCCGATTTGAGGGCGGTGTGGAACTCGGCCGGGGTTTGGACCGGGGTTCGGTTGACGTGGGAGATGAAGTTTCCCGGTTGCAGGCCGGCCGCGCGCGTGGGGGATTCGTCGGCGACCTTGATCACGACGACGGCGCGGCGATAGGCGGGGGTGGCGAAATCCGGTCGGGAGTACTTCTCGCGGCCGGTGGGGTAGTCGACCGAGAGGCCGCGCCAGGGGGCGAACCGCGGGTTGGTTTCGATGATCCCCTCATCGTCTGCGACGGGCCACTTGCCGAGCTTGACCCGGACCGGGAACGGTTCGACGTGGTTTTTGCGCCAGACCAGCAGTTCGATCTCGGACTCGGGGGCGTGCAGGCCGACGAGTCGCATCAGGTCGTGTTGCGAAAAGACCGGCTCACCGGCGATGCGCAGGAAGACATCACCCGATTCAATCTCGGCGCGGTCGGCGGGGGAGTCGCGGATGACGGTCTCGGCTCGGGCGGCCGAGCCCTGATTGGCGACGAGGCCGAGGAGGCGAAACTCTTTCGGCGTCACATCGTCCGGCGTGATGCCGAGCATGCCGTACTCGACCTCCTGCCCGGCGACCAGCGACTTCACGATGCGGCGCGTCAGGTGGTCGATGGGGATCGCAAACCCCGCCGATTTCTCGTAGCCATCGACCGCCGCGAGCGACGTCGTCAGCCCGATCAGCTCCCCCTTCAGATTGACGACCGGCCCGCCGCTCGTGCCGAGATTCAGGCGGCCGTCGATCTGCATGAGGTTGCCCAGCCGATAGAGCATCACCTTGATGGGACGGTCCCTGGTCCAAGGAAGCGGGCTGCGCGTCAGGTTGCTGATCATGCCCCAACTGACGCTGGCCGAACCGTCCCGAGCCAGGGCGTGGGGATTGCCGAGCATCAACACGAACTGGCCTTTGCGAATCGGCGACGACGCCGACCAGTCGAGCGGCTTCAGGTCCGCAGCCGGCATGTCGCCCTGTTTGAAGTGGAGTCGGAGCACCGCCAGATCGCTGCGGGGATCGGCGGCAATGATCGAGGCCTCGCTGCTGCGCCGGTTGGCGAAGCGGATGACGAGCGACGTTCCATTCTCGGTGGACGTCGAGGGAAATACGGGGCCGCCGCGAACGACGTGATAGTTGGTCAGCACCAGCCGCTCGTCGCCGCCGGGCGGAGTGATGATGATCCCCGCTCCGAAGTCGTTCGGCTGGAAATCGGGATCTTCGGGGTCGGCCGGAGGGGACGGCTCTCGCCGCTGCCGCTCGAGGAACTCCTGCTCCCGCTTCCGTCGTTCGAGCGGGTCGAGTTGGATATCCACGGAATCGGGCGGCGCGGGCTTCACGCGCGCGATGCTCACGACGGAGGGCTCGATCCGCTCGACGAGCTTGACGACGGTCTCTTCCAGGGCGAGTGCCGGATCCTGGGCGCGGACCGCGACCTCGCGCTGGCATAGCAGCAACAGAGCGAGGAATCGAAGCCGGCGGCCGGTTGTCGCGAGCATCTCTAATTTACCTGTAGGATGGGCACTCCTGCCCGTCCAGACTGAAGGTGTAGTGCCGGACGGGCAAGAGTGCCCATCCTACAGCGAGTTGCGACGACATTCGCCGATCAATCACTCTCCGCCGCCGCCGGGCATGACCTGACCGCCGGCGATGTACGCTTCCATGACCTTCTCTTTGAGTTCGGCCGTCACTTCGGGATGCTCGCGCAAAAAGTTGCGGGCCTTGTCGCGGCCCTGGCCGAGTTTCGTGTCGCCATAGATGAACCACGAACCGCTGCGCGAGAGAACGTTGAACGACGCGGCCAGGTCGATCAGATCCGCCTCGTAACTGATGCCGCATTCGCCCAGCATGTCGAACTCGGTCTGACGGAACGGCGGGGCGACCTTGTTCTTGACGATCTTGGCCCGCATCCGCATGCCGATGACGTTGTCCCCCTCCTTCAACTGCGTGATCCGCCGGACGTCGATGCGGCACGAACTGTAGAACTTGAGAGCCCGGCCGCCCGGCGTCGTCTCGGGACTGCCGAACATCACGCCGATCTTCTCGCGGATCTGGTTGATGAAGATCACGATCGTCTTCGACTTGGAGATCGCTCCGGTCAGCTTCCGCATCGCCTGACTCATCATCCGCGCCTGCAGGCCGACGTGCGCCTGGCCCATCTCACCGTCGAGTTCCGCCTTGGGGACGAGGGCCGCCACCGAGTCGATCACGATGACGTCGACCGCGTTCGACTTGATCAGCATCTCGGCGATCTGCAGCGCTTCTTCGCCGGTCGAGGGCTGGCTGACGAGCAACTCTTCGAGGTTCACGCCCAGCTTCTTGGCCCACAGCGGATCGAGCGCATGTTCGGCGTCGATGAACGCCGCGATGCCGCCCAACTTCTGTGCCGACGCCACCGAATGCAGGGCGAGCGTCGTCTTGCCGCTCGATTCCGGGCCGAACAGTTCGATGATCCGCCCGCGCGGCAAACCCATGCCACCGAGAGCCAGATCCAGCGAGAGCGCCCCCGTCGCAATGCCTGAGACGGTCATGTTGGCCGCCTCCGACATCTTCATGATCGAGCCCTTGCCGAACGCCTTCTCGATCTGTCCGAGCGCGTTGTCCAGCGTCTTGTGATCGACGTCGTGAGGGGTGCCCGCCTTGGCCGACCTTGCCTTGGCCATGAGTGAATCCTTTGTGAAGAGCGGTTAGCTGTTGGCTATTAACTGTTAGCCGGAAGTGACCGCCGAAAAGTAGGCATTCGCACTTCGTTTCGCAAGCGACGAAGAGGACTTGGCTCATCACGCGAAGTGACGGTCAAGCCGTTGATGCCTACGCCAGCCAGCTTTTCGAGCCATCGAGGACGGTCGCCTCAAGCAACGGTCGCTCCGGCCCCGGCACGAGACGCCAGCGCAGCGGAACCGATTCGGTTTCGAGAATCGTGTTGGAGTCGATCTCCGTTCGACCGACGAGAGACAACTGCGAGGTGCTCAGGCGATAGAGTTCGATGGCCCACGGAGCGCGATCGACGATGATGAGTTCTTGCGTGCCGACACTCGCGTAAAACTCGATCTTCTCCCACGTCTGGCCTCGCGGACTGGCAATCTCGACCGCCAGATCGGGACCGCCCTGCCAGTGAGTCCGCCGGTTGATGGCCGTGGAGTTGTTGAGAAACACCGCGACATCGGGACAACGATAGTTCTCCTTCCAGCCCTCATGCCGGTCCGAGATGTTGGTGCCGGGTCGGATGTGGCCAAGACCGGTATCGCCGATCACGCACTCAAAGATGTGGGTCAACCGAGACACGATCGACTGGTGTTCGTCGTTGGGTTGAGCGTTCATGACATAGACTCCCTCCCAAACTTCGTCGTAGCGGTCTTCACCGCGCGCACGGCGGCGGCGGATGAGTTGTCGCTGAAGATCGGGGTCGGCAATGACGGCGGTCATGACAAGGTCTCGGAGTCAGGAGATCGACACCGTGGCAATTAGACGAGTTCCGGCATCGCCTTCCAAGCGTCCACCAGATAGTGCGGTCGGCCGGAATAGTCGGGAAGCGTCACGGCGTGCGGGTCGAGGCCGAAGTGATGGTAGAGCGTGGCGTGGACTTCGCCAAAGTGGATCGGTCGTTCGGTGATGCCGGCTCCGTTGCGGTCGGTTGCGCCGATGACCTGTCCCGTGCGGAAGCCGCCTCCCGCGATCAGTCCACCGCCGACCTGGGGCCAGTGATCGCGACCCGCTTCGGGATTGATGCGCGGGGTGCGGCCGAACTCGCCCCACGCGACGACCGCCACGTCTTTGTCGAGGCCCCGTTCGTGCAGGTCGGTGATGAGCGCATGCATCCCGCGATCGAACAGCGGGAAGTGCGTGTTCTTGCACTCGCTGAAGTTGCTGCTGTGGAAGTCCCAGCGGCCGAAGTTCAGCGTCACCACGCGAGCACCCGCCTCGACCAGGCGGCGTGCCATCAGGAACTGCTCCAGGTTGCGAGGTGCCCCGTCGCCGTAGTTGTTCGGGTCGCCCTTGCCGTACTTCTCGCGAACGGCCGAGTCTTCCCTGGTGATGTCGAGTGCATCGACCAGCCGGCTCGATGTGAGAATCTCCAGCGCCTGTTTGTTCAGCGAATCGAGGCCGCCCATCATGCCGCTCGCGTCACAGTCGCGTCGGAAATTGTCGAAGCTCGCCAGAAGCTGCTGCCGGCTGGAGAGTCTCGACGTGTCGATGCCATTCAACTTCATGTCGTCTCGCGCCGGACCCGACGGCCGGAACGCGGCATGAGTCACGCCGAGATACCCCGGATGGCCGGGCGAGCCATACGGCGGATGCCCCGCGTTCGGGGCGAGTCCAAAGAACGGTGGCACCGACCTGTTCACCGGCCCCAGCACCTTCGAGATCGTTGAGCCGATGGACGGCCAACCACCGGGAGGCTGCTTCTCCTTCGAGCGGCCGGTGTAGCAGATGAACGAGTCGTGATCGCCGCTCGGCGAACCGTAGACCGACCGCAGCGGCACGACCTTGTCCATGATCGAGGCGATCTTCGGCAGATGTTCGCAGATTTGAATGCCCGGCACGGCGGTGTCGATCGGCCGGAACTCGCCCCGAATTTCCGAGGGGGCGTCCATCTTCAGGTCGTACATGTCCTGATGCGGCGGCGCGCCGACCATATAGATCATGATGACCGCCTTGTGAGACTTGGCGATCCCCGCCGCCTGCTCGGCCCGCAACAGCGCCGGTAGCGAGAGCCCTCCCAAACCAAGTGCCCCGATCCGCAAAGCATCACGACGAGTCACGCCATCGCACAATCGGTGAATAGCACCAGGAACAGTCAGCATGGTGGGAGTCCTCTAAACTCGGCGGGATGATTTCGGCGGGAGGTCTTGCGACCCAGTCGGCAGGCCAGTCACAGGTCGTTGTCGATGCGGCGATCCTACCTCATCATCGACATCGCGGCCAACCCTGATTGAACTTCTCTCCAGTCCAGCCAGCACTGTTTCGCGTGTTGAGCCTTTTTTGTTTGTCTCCTGATCGCGCCGTCGCGGCCCGTGCTGCCATTCAACGGCAAGGCTGGTCCAGCCACGCTGCGTGCGGGGCGGAACAATTGCCGGGCGTCGTTCTCGCCCGAGCGCGATCCTTGCTTCCGATTCCGACAGTGTCTAAACAATCCGGGAATTCACCCGCGTTGAGCGGAACGTTCTCGGATCGACGTACTGGAGAGGCCCCATGACACCCGAAAAGCTGGTCATTACGTTCCGCACCCGCTTGAGACCGGAATTCGTCAGCGAGCTGCCCGAACTCGGGGCGCGGATGTACCAACTGGCCGTCGGCATGCCCGGCTTCCTCGCGTACAAGGACTATGTGGCCGAGGATGGCGAAAACGTGACGCTGGTGGAGTTCGACACGGCGGAGCATCTCGCCGCCTGGAGAAATCATCCCGAGCATGTGGCTGCGCAGCAGGCCGGCCGAGAGCGGTACTTCGCGTGGTATCAGATCCAAGTCTGTCAGGTCGTGCGTGAATACTCGTTCGACTGGTCTGCTGCGGGTTGATCGATGCCGCCACGCGCGGTCGTCCTGATCGTGTGCTTGAATTCGCGATGCTGTTTTGAGAGTCTCGCCCGCCAAGTCTTGGTTTGGATTCGTCTCTCTCAACATTCGGAACGATTCGTGGACATCATCGACCTGCGGGAAACTCACGATCGGGGCCTGCTCGAACAGGTTTACAACGAACTCTACCTCGCCTGCTTCACCGATCCCGACGAGCAGGAAGATCTGGAACAGTACCGCGAGCGACTGTTCGACGCTCAGAAGCCGTCGCCACAGCCGCAGACGCATTTTCTCGTCGCGGGGGAGCGGCTGCGCGATCCCCAGACGCGGACGATCGCCGGGATGATGATCTTCGAGTTGTACCGGGAAAGTTCGTGCGGTCTGCTGACCTATCTGGCGGTTGCTCCCGCCGGTCGCGGTCGCGGTCTGGGCCGCATGCTGCTGCGGCGCGCCATCGACATCCTCGTCGGGGAATGCGCCCCCATCGGCGGTTTGCGTGCTGTCTTCGCCGAGACTCACGATCCCAATCGGATCGCGGCGGCCGC
>JANODP010000452.1:0-9997 GCA_031412755.1 Schlesneria sp.
GGGCGTGGAACCAAGCCCCCAATAACGCCACGCCCTTCGCGGACTCAGGGCGTGCCACACTTGGTCCTTTGTCAAACTGACCCACTACCACCTGATCGCTCAGCTTGAGGAACGTCATGTCCGGATCGTCATCAGTTCAATTGATTCCCACTCTCTGTGCACTTCCCGTTCGTGCCGCCGATGCTCACAAGGGAGATTGCGGCCGGGTGCTGGTGGTGGCGGGAAGCCGGGGGATGTCGGGTGCGGCGTGTCTGGCCGCCACCGCCGCCTTGAGAGGCGGAGCGGGATTGGTGACGGTGGCCGTGCCGGAAGGAATCGTGCCCATCGTGGCGGTCTATGAGCCGTCTTACCTGACGCTCGCCCTTCCCGAAGATAGCTGCGGTCGCATTCGCACGGGAGCGATGGCGGCATTGAATGAGGCGTTGTCGTCTCAGTCGGCAGTCGCCATCGGGCCGGGACTGGGGCAATCGGCCGGACTGCTCGATCTGGTGGGCGAGTTGTACTCGTCGTCGCCGCTGCCGCTGGTGGTCGATGCCGATGCTCTGAACCTGCTGGCCAAACGGCCGTACCTGCTGACGCGACCGGAAGAGGGCGCACCGCGCATTCTCACTCCGCATCCGGGCGAGTTCGCACGACTGACGGGACTCGACACGGCCGCCATCCAGCAGGATCGGCAAAGCCACGCGGTCGAGTTCGCCAGAAAGCACCGCGTCGTCCTGTTGCTGAAGGGGCGCGAAACGATCATCACGGACGGCGTGCGGATGGCTGTGAACACGACGGGCAACAGCGGTCTCGCGACGGGGGGAGCCGGTGACGTCCTGACCGGCCTGATCGCGGCGCTGCTCGGTCAAAGAATGTCCGCACTCGACGCGGCTCATCTCGGCGCACACCTCCACGGCATCGCGGGCGATCTCGCGGCGGAAGTGCATTCCAAACCGGGACTGATCGCCTCGGACCTGCTCCGCTTCCTCGGGCGGGCGTGGTGCGAACTGGGAATCTAATTGAACGTCGCCAGCAGGCGCTCGGCGGCGCGCAGGTGACTCTGCAGCGTCCCGCGTTCCCGGTTCGTGCAGGTCTTGAGGCACGCTTCGAGCAGATCGATCGCCTGTCCCGGTCGGTTCGATTTGAGGGCGATGATCGCCAGGTCGCGTCGGTGTTCGGAGGCCGCCGGATGGAGTGCCGTCAGCCGCCGTTGCACGTGCCATGCCTCCTGCCACTGCTCCTGTTTCACGTGGACCGCCTTGAGGTTGTTCAGCATCCTCACCACCACTTCGCGCGGCGTGGCCGGTTCCAACGACAGTTCGATTTCGTCGTCGGTCAACCCGCTGAGCGATTCGAGCCACGTGCGGCAGTCGTCGAAATTGAGGACCTGCCCCTCGTGAAACGCATCGACAAACAGCGGCCCTTCGATCGTGTCGAGCCGCGTCAGAAAGTGCATCGGCGTGGCGACCCCCTCGAGTTCCAAACCGGCTCGCTGAGCCACGGCCACGTAGACCAGCGACAGGCTGATCGGAATGCCCACGCCGGTCTCGATCACCCGGTTGATGTAGCTGCATTCGGCCCGGTGGAAGGCTTCCTTGTCGCCGTGCAGTCCGTGAGTCCCCGACAGGCAGCGCGACAATTCGCCCAACATCGCCCGGTCGTTCTTGGCCCGCGTCAGATGGCTGCGAACCTCTTCCGATCGCTTGCCGATCCACTCGAGCGTGTGGCCGAAATCGAGCTTCGGCTGGGCGTCACGCGCCAGTTCCAGGGCCACCAGGGTCAGATCGACATCCGCATCGCGCAGCAGCAACTTGCAGAACTCGGTATCGCGAGAAAATTCCAAATCGACAGTCATGACACAATCCAAACCAGACTCGGGAAGCGGGTGCGGATTGTAGGTGGTCGGGAAAACCGAGTCGAGCCGGATCGGCGGAGTGCGTTGACGCCACCGCCAATCGCTCGCGATGCTGTTCCCGTCTCGGCCGCGAGGTCACTTCCAGTCCCGAGGAATGTCTCTCATGTTTCGATTGCTGATCGCAGGAATTGTCATGCTCATCGCCGTTGAATCGCCGGGGTCCGCGGCCGAGTACGACCGGCCCGCGAAGCCCGTTCACCAAAGTCGGTCGGTCGTGATGGCCAGACACGGGATCGTGGCGACCAGTCAGCCGCTGGCGTCACAGGCCGGGTTGGACATTCTCAAGGCAGGCGGCAACGCGGCGGATGCGGCGATCGCCGCGAACGCGATGCTGGGCGTGGTCGAACCGATGAGCTGCGGAATCGGCGGCGACCTGTTTGTCATCTACTGGGACAACAAGACTCAGAAACTGTACGGACTGAATGCCTCGGGACGCAGCCCGTTCAACCTGACGCGGGCCATCCTGCGAGAGAAGGTTGCGCCGAAGAATCAGATCCCCGACACGGGACCGTTGGCGTGGTCGGTCCCCGGCTGCGTCGACGGTTGGGAAGAGTTGCGGTCTCGATTCGGGACGAAGCCGCTGCGCGAACTGTTGCAGCCGGGTATCGACACCGCCGAGCAGGGCTTTCCCGTCAGTGAGATCATCGGCAGCGGCTGGCAAGGCTCGGTCAAGAGTCTGTCGGCGTGGCCCGATTCGGCTCGCGTCTATCTGAAGGAGGGTCGTGCTCCGCAGATCGGTGAGATCATGACGCTGCCCGAATTGGCGGCCACGTACCGCGCCATCGCCTCCGACGGGCGAGACGTCTTCTACAAGGGTCGCATCGCACAGGAGATCGTCTCGTTCAGCGAGCAGCACGGCGGCTACTTCAGCCTGCGCGACTTTGCCGAGCACACCAGCGACTGGCTCGATCCGGTCTCGACCAATTATCGCGGCCACACCGTCTGGGAGTTGCCGCCGAACGGGCAGGGGATCGCCGCGCTGCAGATGCTCAACATCCTCGAAGGCTTCGACCTGAAGTCGCTCGGCCCGAAGAGCGCCGAGTACGTCCATCTGTTTGCCGAAGCCAAAAAACTGGCGTTTGCCGACCGCGCGAAGTTTTATGCCGATCCCGCGTTCCACCGGCTGCCGGTGGCCGAACTGATCTCGAAGGAGTACGCCGCGAGACAACGAGCGCGGATCGACCTCGCCAAGGCGGCGGTCAACGTCGCTTCGGGCGATCCGAAACTGGAACACGGCGACACGATCTATCTCACCGTCGTCGACAAGGACCGCAACTGCTGCTCGCTGATCCAAAGCCTCTACTTTGGATTCGGCTCGCAGGTTGTGCCGGGTCGAGTCGGCTTCGCGATCCAGAACCGGGGGCAACTGTTTTCGCTCGACGATCAGCACCTGAACCGCTTCGAGCCGCACAAGCGTCCCTTCCACACGATCATCCCGGCGATGGTCACGAAGGACGGCAAGCCCTGGTTCTGCTTCGGCGTGATGGGCGGCGACATGCAACCGCAGGGGCACGTGCAGGTGCTGATCAACATGATCGACTTCGGCATGAACCCGCAGATGGCGGGCGACGCGAGCCGACTCCGCCACGGTGGCTCGGCCACGCCGACCGGCCTCCCCGAAGAGCCTCACGGCGGAATTCTTTTCTTGGAGAGCGGCTTCCCTGAAGAAACGCGTTCCAAGCTGGAGGCACTCGGTCACAAACTCGGCAAGGCGACGGGATCGTATGGCGGCTATCAGGGCATTCTGATCGACCACGAGCACGGCACGCTGCATGGATCGACCGACCCTCGAAAGGATGGCGCGGCGGTCGGGTACTGACGCCTCATTCTGGCCGTGGTTTCGACTGAAGATGGGCAACTCGACCGGGCCATCTCGTCGGCGGAGCGACGAGACTACGGCAGTCCCGTCGCCCCGCCGACGGGACGATTCATTCTCACCACACAGGGCACTGGTCACCCGTCTCACAACGTCCAGGGGAGGAGTTTTGCTTCCCCAACAAGATTGCTAGCATTCCGCTGGTTTTTCTCCGACCAAGAAAATGAGTTTCGTTGGGAGCGAAAGATGCTGATTGCCTGCGTGATTGTTTACATGATCGCCACCGTGGCGGTTGGGTTGTGGGCTGCGACGCGCGTGAAGGACTCGACGGACTTCATGGTCGCGGGGCGGTCGCTGCCGCTCTACATGAACTTCGCATGCGTGTTCGCGACGTGGTTTGGTGCCGAGACGGTCTTGTCGGTCTCCGCCAAGTTCGCCCATGAAGGAATGGGCTTCGTCTCCGGCGATCCGTTTGGAGCTTCGCTCTGCCTGATTCTCGTGGCGTTTTTCTTCGCCCGGACCTTCTATCGGTTGCAACTGCTGACGATCGGTGACTATTACCACCAGCGTTACGGCAAATTCGTGGAGGTCATCACGTCGCTCGCCATCGCCAGTTCGTATCTCGGTTGGACGAGTGCCCAATTGTCGGCGCTCGGCTTGGTGACGAAAGTGCTGTTTCCGCAACTTGACCTGAGTTACTGCATCATCATCGGCGCGGTGATCGTCACCATTTACACGCTGTTTGGAGGGATGTGGTCGGTGGCCCTGACGGACGTCATCCAGACGGCGGCGATCGTGATCGGCTTGATTGTGATCGCCGTGCTTCTCGGAAACCGGGCGGGTGGATTCGATGTCGTCATCAACCACGCGTACGAGCATGGAAAACTGAACCTCTTCCCACATGTGACCTCGGCGGCGTGGTTGGTCTTCATCGGCGAGTTCATCACGATGGCCTTCGGGTCGATCCCCCAACAGGACGTGTTCCAGCGTGTCACCAGTGCGAAGGATGAGAAGACCGCGTTCATCGGGACGCTTTGCGGAGGACTGTTCTACTTTGGATTCGCCTTCGTGCCGATGTTTATTGCGTACTCGGTCATCATCATCGATCCCGCCATCGCCGCACAATTCGATCCCGAACAATCCAAGGAATTTCAGAAGGTGCTACCGACACTCGTTCTGAACAGCACTCCGATTTGGTGTCAGGTGCTGTTCTTCGGCGCGGTCCTCTCGGCGATTCTTTCGACCGCCAGTGGAACCGTGCTCGCTCCCGCCAGCGTACTCACTGAAAACGTCCTCCAACCGTTCATCAGGCACCTGAGCGACAAGGCCATGCTGTTGGTGCTGCGGGGGATTCTGGTTCTCGTCTCGATCGTTTCCACGACGATCGCGGTCACATCCAACAAGACGATGTACGAAATGGTCGAGGCGGGATACAGCGTCACATTGGTTGTCGCGTTCGTTCCACTCGTCTGCGGCATCTACTGGAAACGGGCATCAACGCAGGCCGCAATCTTCTCGGTCATCCTGGCGGTAACGGTCTGGCTGGGCGCGATGGCTCTTCAGAACTCCACGATGGCTGCCATGGAAGAGGCGGCAAAGTCGAAGGCAACGCCGGTGGAAACCGCCGGGGCCGATTCCAAACCAGCAACAGAGACTCCGGCGAATGGTGAGGTCTCCAAGCCTGAGTTGTCCCTTCCTCTGTGGGTCGAGGTTCCGCCACAGCTCTATGGATTGGTAGCATCCGTCATTGGAATGTTGCTTGGCGGACTGCTGCCGCAATGGATCAAGCACAAACATCCGCATCCTGAGCACTTGGCTCACAGACGCCGCCCGGCAATGGGGCACTGATGGGGATGTTCATTAAACGTAGGGTGAGCGGTGCGCACCCTTCAGGAAGTCTGACAGGCCGTTTGCCGTGAGGGGATTGACCCGATGAGAAGCCGATGGAACTTGCTGTCCTGTTGCGTCACGTTCGGGCTGTTTGCGGGAGCTGCCCCTGCGGACGAGCCGGATCGCAGTCCGATCTCGCTGGCGGCAAATGCGGATGGTAGCGCGTGCCTGACCGCCAACCATACCTCCGGTTCGGTGAGCCTCGTCAGTTTGAAGGACGGTCGCGTCGAGAGTGAACTCGCCGTCGGGCGCGGTCCCGCCGATGTCATTTGGCTGGACGAGACGACGGCGTTGGTGAGCCTGCTTCACGACGATGCCCTCGCTGTCGTGACGCGGAGCGGCGGGAAGCTGACTCTGTCGGGCAAAGTCTTCGTCGGTGACGAACCGCGCGGGATCGCGGTCGCGAAGGACAGGCGGCTCGTGTACGTGGCTCTGGGTGGCGAAGACGCGATTGCCGTGGTCGATGTCGAGGGATTGTTGAATGGAAAGGGCGATGGGACGAAGGGGACTCCTGGGACGGATGGTGCCGGTTCTGCCACTCGTCACTCGTCACTCGTCACTCGTTACCTGGCCCCCGGCATTCCGAAGATGGTCCGCGTTTCACCGGATGGCCGCTGGCTGGTCGCGTGCTGTGCCGTGCCGTCCGCCGTGCTGGTTTACGATCTGCAGACGAACGAACTCGTCAGCGAACGGCGACTGTTTGACGGGGCCTTCAATCCCGGCGTGCCCGCCATCACGAAGGACTCCGGTTTGGTCGTGTTGCCGCACGCGGTCAACCGCGAGTTCAGTGTCACGCCACAGATGATCGACATCGGCTGGGTGATCGATAACCGGATTTCAAAACTGCCGCTGCCCGACGGGGAGCCGACCACTCAGAAGCAACTCGGTCTCGACATCCGGGGCAATGCAGTCGGCGATGCGTATGCGGCGGCGTTCAGTCCCGATCAGTCGCTGCTCGTCGTGACGGCGGGCGGAACGCACGAGTTGCTCGTGATCGACTTCGGCTCGATCCCGTGGCCGAAGGGAGACCCGGGGGACTTTCTTCCCGCGGCGATGCAAAAGGACAAGAGCAGCTTTCGGCGGATCGAACTCGGCGGGCGGCCGCAGGCGGTGGAGTTCGTTGGCGAACGGACGGTTGTCGTCTCGAACTATTTCTCGAACAGCGTGCAGGTCGTCGATCTCGACGCCCGCGAAGTGACGAAGACGATCGAACTGGGTGGGCCGGGCGAACCGAGTCTCGCGCGGCGCGGCGAGTTCATCTTCTACGACGCCGATCGTTCGATGCACAGTTGGTACAGTTGTCACACCTGCCACACGGACGGCCACACGGCGGGACAGGTCTTCGACACGCGGAACGACAAGAGCTACGGCACTCCCAAACTGACGCCCTCGTTGCGCGGAGTGGCCGACACCGGCCCGTGGACCTGGCACGGCTGGCAGACCGACCTGCACGACGCCATGAAACGCTCGCTCGCCGAAAGCATGGCGACGAAACTGCCGATCACGGACGACGACGCGACGGCGATGGTCGCGTACCTCAAGACGCTCGATCATCCCGCGAATCCGCGCGCCACCACCAGCGACACGGCCCTCGCGAAAAAGATCGAACTCGGCCGCACGCTCTTCTCCGGCAAGGCCGCCTGCGCGAGCTGCCACACCGGCTCGCAGTTCACATCCGCAGACAAATTCGATGGCAAGGTCGAGGACAAAAAGGATCGCGATCCCAACTACAACCCGCCGACACTGCGCGGCCTCGCGTCCCGTAGACGCTTCCTGCACACCGGCAAGGCCCGCTCGCTCGATGCCGTGCTGACGAAGTACCACCGCCCGGAAGACCTCGTCGGCGAAACGCTCTCCGACGACGAACGCGAATCGCTGGTCGATTACCTCAAGTCGCTGTGAGATTCCTAAATCGCAATTGACCGCTTTGCCGCTCCCAGACACAATCCGAAAGCAGAAGCCCATCAGATGTATGGGACAACTCAATGACATTTGAAGTACTGAAGGTTTGGATCGGCGCGGGCGCAAGCTTGGGAGTATTCACGGCGGCGGGTTTGGTTCTACGGTGGTATTGGAACAGGACACGGTGGCGGCGGTTCGAGGTCTTGATTCGATCTTGGGCGACAGAAAACTTCGATCTGGATTTGTCGGTTGATGAATGGCGGAGTTTGGTTGCGATCAAAATGTGTGAAGCGGAGTTCAGCCCAACGGAGGTTCAGCAGTTCCTCGACTTTGCCGTTATCGTGGCCAAGGGCAGGGCCTCGCTGGAGTTTCAAGGTCGGATCAATTTCACCAAGGAGGGGGACAACGAACATGGAAGTGCAACTCACAAGCATCCAAAAGGCTAAAATTCAGAACGAAAGCGAGTTGGCCCACGCGAGAAAAGTTTTCAGGGTGAGGATGGTTCTCTGTTTGGTCTTCGCTGGGCTGGCGTCTGCCGGAACCATTACCGGCGGTTCGGATGCGATCTGGTTTGCAGTTCCGTTGTCTGGTATCGCGTTGATCTTTCTGCTGCTGTCACTCGACACCTGGGGACACTGCCGCGAGGTCAGTGGACGGAGATGGACAGCGCTCACTCCGCGTTTTTCAAGTCGCGAAACAAACCCACCAGCCGATCAGGGAAGCGCCCAGCCGGTGGCGAACGCCGGGCCCAATTGATCCATGGAAAGCTAACCGTGATTCAAAACGGATTCCGCATCGCGTGCCCGTTGTTCGTCCTTTGCCTGTTGTCGGCCATCTCAGTCAGGCAAACCGCCGCCGAAGAATCTCACGCTCGCTTCCTCTATCCCATCGCCGCGCCGAAGCCGGCTGAGGTTCCCGCCTTCGTGCTCGATGTGTCAGAGGCGGCTGACTCACCCCACATCGTGAAGTGGGCCGAGGACTCGAAGACGCTGTGCGAGGAGTGGTTCCCGATTCTCTGCCATTTTCTGGCGACCGACGACTGGACTCGTCCGAAGGAGATCAAGCTGGTCTTCAAGCGGGAACTGCAAGCGCCCGGCGCCACGTCGGGGAACACGATTCAGGTCAGCGCGAAATGGGTCGAGCAGCATCCCGACGACTTCGGCATGGTGATTCATGAGTTGACTCACGTTATTCAGGCCTACCCGAACAGTCGCAACAAGCCCGGCTGGCTGGTCGAGGGAATCGCCGACTACATCCGGCTCTGGAAGTACGAACCCGAAGTTCCGCGTCCGCAGATCGACCGCCAAAAAGCCAGTTATCGCGACAGCTATCGCACGACGGCCGCCTTCCTGGCCTGGGTCAGTTGGAAGTACGACCAGCGACTGGTCCGAAAGCTCGACAAGGCCCTGCGCGAAGGAGCCTACACCGACGCCATCTGGCTCGACGTCACCGGCAAAGGTCTCGACGCGCTCTGGGACGAGTTCGTGAGCAAATCGCGATGACAGGCGAGCGTCTGTTAAGCGAGGAAGCTGTTCAAGTCGTCGCGCGACGGCATGGCCGGTTGTGCCCCGAACTTGGTGCAGGCGAGTGTTCCCGCCGCGCAACCGAATCGCACGGCATCGGGCAGTGACTTTCCTTCCGCCAGCGCGACGGCCAGTCCCGCCGTGAAGGCGTCTCCGGCGGCGGTCGTGTCCACGATGCTGGTTGCTCGCGCGGGAACGTGCTCTTCCCGTCCGGCCTCATCCAGCACGAACGCGCCGAGTTCTCCGAGTTTCAGCACGACTGCCTTCGCGCCGAGATCGCGCAGACGGTGCGCGGCGGTCCGTGCCGAGGCGACATCGTGGACCGCGATTCCCGTCAGCGCTTCGGCCTCAGTCTGGTTCGGGCTGAGAATCTCGACGGCCAACAGTTCGGTGGGCAACAGTCCAGAAGGAGCCGGTGCGGGATCGAGGATCGTGCGCACTCCGGACTCCCGCGCGAGCCGGGTCGCCGTGGCCACGGTGCCGAGCGGCGTTTCC
The DNA here is from genome assembly GCA_031412755.1 of Schlesneria sp. Taxonomy (GTDB): domain Bacteria; phylum Planctomycetota; class Planctomycetia; order Planctomycetales; family Planctomycetaceae; genus Schlesneria. The sequence continues at coordinate 9,524 of JANODP010000452.1, forward strand.
AACTGCACGATCAGCATGTCGGCTGCCGCAATGACATCGGCGCGCGATTCGACATCGTGCGGTGTCAGCCGACCGTTGGCTCCGGCGACGACAATGATCGAGTTCGCGCCGGTGGCCTCCACACCGATCAGGGCCACGCCACTGGATCTCCCTTCCGTGACGAGCACGTGCTCCGTCGAAACGCCGTATTCGGTGAGCGTTCGCCGCAGCGTTTCGCCGAATGAGTCGTCTCCCACGCGGCCGATCATCGTCACGCGAGCGCCCAACCGCGCGGCGGCCACCGCCTGATTGGCCCCCTTGCCGCCGGGAATCGTTTGAAAGTCGTCACCCGGCACGGTCTCGCCCGGCCTCGGCAACCGAGCCATTCGCGCGACGAGGTCCATGTTGATCGAACCGACCACGACGATGTGAGGGGTGGTGTGTGTCATCGCCGGTTTTCTTTCTCCCCTCGCCCCTTTGGGGAGAGGGGCCGGG
>JANODP010000453.1:0-7868 GCA_031412755.1 Schlesneria sp.
GGGGCTGACGCCGCCCCGCTCAGAAAGAAATGGTCTCCCGCTCAGAAAGAGATGCTCGCGCCGCGATTGAGGGGCTCGACGACGCGGAACTCGCAGTCGGACCAGTCGCCGCCGTGGGTGTAGTCGCCCGCCAATTGATGAGCCTCCGCCTGGCCGGCGCACAGCACGGCCAGTGTCGGTCCCCACGACGTCTGAGCCACGCCCGACACGCCGCGGGTGCGAAGTGCTTCGACCAGCCGGGCCATGCGCGGGTGAGCGAACACGCCCCCCTGGGCCGGTTCGAAGAAGTGACCGACCGCCAGGCCGAACTCGTACATCGCCGCGCTAACGCGGCCGAAGTCCGCCTCGACGAGTGCGGGGAGCCAGTCCATCAGCACGATGCGACACAGATCACCCGTCAGTGCCGACGACATCGGCGGTTGAGCGGCGAACGCGAGCAGCTCCGCGTCACCCGACAGACCGCTCGATTGTGGGGGCGAGACGAGCACCAGCCGCCACTCGGGTGGGAAGTCGCAGCGCGCGACCAGCGTCCCCAGTTGATCGCGCTGATCCGCGCGGCCCCCATCGACGAGAAAGCCTCCCCGCGCGAAGCCGTGCAGGCCGATCGCCGATCGCAGCCCACGACCGGCCCGCCGCGCGAGGGTCTCGACACTCACATCCCGTTCGCCGGACAGTTCGCTCAACGCGCGCGCGACCGCCAGTCCCAGTTGAGTTCCCGAACCGAGGCCGCTGTGAGACGGGATCGCCTCGCGCACTTCGATCTCACACGAGGCAACCTTCGCCCCGTCGGGTGATGCGTCGCGGATGTGACGGACGAACCTGGCGACGCGCGCCACAGAAGCCGCATCGCCCACGAACGAGTCCCGATCAGCGGGCCGCGCGCTCACGATGCAGCCGGGGGCCGAGATCATCATGCCGACGCCACCAAACTTCCCGCCGCCGCTTCCCGCCGCCGCGAGCGGGCCGAAGTGGAGACGCGCCCCGGTCGTCACTGTGACTTGTGTTGCCATCCCCAGAGGATGCCGTCTGCGACGCCGATTGGCAACGCGACTCCGGTCCCCGAGCTCTTCGTCATCACAGAGGCAGCGACAGCGACGCGAACACCACCCAGCCGAGCAGGTTGACTTCAAACAGGAGGGAGAGCACTCGAATGGCCATCTCCACGGGGACCGTGCTGGTGGCGAACAGGCGGTGCGACAACCAACCGATGAAGTAGGAGGTGGGCAACACGACGACCGGCATCAGCACCAGCAAGCCAGCCACCGCGGCCAGGCCGATCCAGACGCCGACCGGCCCGAACAGCAGAATTTCGACCACGAGCGTCGCCACCATCACCACGGCGTGAGACCACAGCATCGCACTCATCGCCAGCTCGATCGCTTCGGAGCGCGAACAATACACCCTGCGGTCGTCAGGGTTGCCGGCCGGTGGGTAGTCGTTCGTCATGGCAGCCCGTTCAGTTTGCGGATGACCCATTCGGTGGTCAGCAGCGCGAACAGGACGACCAGCCACGGCCAGCGATCCCACAGGGGAGACTCCTCGTACAGCGAGGTCGTCTCCTCAAACGTCTTGAACTGTTTGGGCAACTCGTGCAGTTCGTCCGCCAGAAACAAACGGCCGCCACTCTGGTCGGCGATCTGGGTGAGCAGGTCCCGGTTGGCGGAGAGGTCGCTCAGTTCGAGGCTCGGGCGGTCGTGAACGTACAGCGTCGCTTCGACCGGTTTCGAGCCGAGGTCCGCGTTCTCGGTGGAGAGGACGACGCGGTACTCACCCGCCGGAAGCGAGACCGCCTTCCCCTCGAACTGCAACGGCCGGTCGGTGGGGGGGGTGAGATCGACCGTCGTGAACGGCTTGCCCGGCGGATCGCCAATCCGAAAGAATTCGGCCTTCGCCTTGAGCTTGGGAAACTTTTGCAGGAACGCAGCCATCCACTTCGCCCGCACCATCGCGTCCTGGCCGAGCTCGATGTCGGTCTTGTCGGGGCCGAAGCGGACGAACTCGTTCCCGGCGGTCACCTTGTTGGCGGCGGCCCACCGTGCGAGCTGCGCCCAGAAGCGATGGTGGTACTCATCGCCGACGCGGTGTCGCCAGCGCCACGTGCCGTCGAAACCGAGCCACACCACCTGCCCGGAACCGAAGTGCTGATGCACGATCAGTCCGTGTTTGCGGTCGTTGGTCAGGGGGTCGGCCAGCGCGGCGGGCAACAGCGTCGTCGCCCACACCGTCGCCGCGGGCTTGATCTCACCGAGCAGCATCCACGTCTGGCCCGGCAGCCCGATCCAGATCTGCTGGTTCTGAATTGGATCGACGGCGAACTGCAACATCGGCTGCTGTTCGCCATCGACGGTCAACTGCACGGGAAGTCCGCGCAGCAGCGGCGTGGTCTCGCCCGAGCGGTCGGTCAGATTGATCGGCCTCACGCTTTTGACCGGCAGCAACTGTTCGAGGATCGGCGACTGGTACGCCAGCGGCATCCAGCGTTTCCCCGGCGAGATCACCAGCGTGCCTCCCTCGCTCACGAACTCGCGAATCCGCTCCCACACCGGCTCGGGCAGATGCTCGGGCGGCACATCGCCGAGGATGACGAGGTCGATGTTCGCGAAGGGGGACGCCACCGGATCGTTGGGATCGGCGGCCTGGTCGAGACGCCGCGGAAAGAATGGCTCGGGCAGCACGCCGAGATACGGCTGCTGAAAGAGCACCCGCTTCAGATCGACGCGCTCGTCGCGCGAGAGGGCCGCGTCGAGATAGCGGAACTCCCAGCGGGCGTCTCCCTCAACGATGTAGACCTTCGCGCGGTCATCGACCACGGCAAAGGCGAACGAGCGGCTGTTGTTGTCGTCGCGGGTCTCTCCCTCCAGCACCGGCGTGCGGATGACATACGCCTTCCGCCCGACCTCGACTCCGTCCAGATCGAACTCGACGCTGATGCTCGGCCCCGTCACGGCGATGGATCGCTTGATCGGCTCGGCCTCGGGCTGGTCTTCGCGGACCAGTTCCACTTCGAGCGTCTTCCCCTCAAAGCCGACCGTGTTCAGGACCGCCTTCAAACGGGGATGGTCCCCCTTGTAGACGGCCTGCGGGTATTCGAGCGCGGCGATCGAGAGATCCTTCGGACGGAAGGTTGAGCCGAGCAGCACCGGGAAGACCGGCGCTTCGGCCCCCCTCAACGAAGCCGCCAGCGACGACAGGTTCTTGCCCGAGAGATCGCGGCCGTCGGTGAACAGGATCAGGCCCCGCACGTCTCCCCCCGCGACCGCCCCGCTCGGCTGAAGCGCCTGCGACAGGTCCGACGTCTCGGTGATGAGGCTGCTCGACGGCGCTTCGATCACCCGCTGCAACTGCTCCCGCTCGACCGCCTCGCTCTTGCCCGCGAAGACAAACAGTTCGAGCCGACCGAGAGGCTTCAGCTCATCCAGCAGCGGCTTCGGAACGGTCGTCAGCAGCCGTCGCGCGATCTCCTGTCGCGGCAGGGCATCCAGATCCTTGAAGATGGCGAGCAGATGCTCGCGCCGCGACGTGCCGAGTGCTTCTCGCCGCTCGTCATCGACGGCCTCCGTCGGATCGACCCATTCCGGTTCGCGGCCCTCATCAAACGCCTGCTGCCACCGGTCGAGACGGGCATCCACCGCGGCGTTGCCGATCATCCCCAAGCCCCGCGCCCAACGGAGTTTTTCGCCCCGCATGGCATGCACATCGGTCGTCGCCATGCTCCCCGACAGGTCCACTCCGATCAGAATCCGTCCGGTTCGCTTCTGATCGAGCGTCCAACTGAGGACCGGCTGCAGCAGCGTCATCAGCACGACCGCCAACACGGCGACTCGCAGACCGAGCAGACAGTTGCCGACGGTTTTGGAAACCAGCCGCCGCTCGTACCGCAGCAACATCACAATCAGCCCCAGCGTCAGCCCGACCGCCATCAAATGGACAAACAGCGTCAGCGAGGACTGCGCTCCATGAAAGACAAGCTGTCGAACGAGAGGCGGCATGGGAAGAAGTCAGAAGTCAGAAGTCAGTGGTCAGAAGCCGGAAATCAGCGGCCAGCGGTCAGTCCCTTTTGTCCCTTCAGTCCTTTCCGTCCCTTTGACCCCGGTCACAATCCGAAGCCAACAGTCGAAACGAACGTCATCAGCGTCAGGCGCGATTGTAACGGCCAGTCCATCCGCGCCGCCCTGTCCAGGCGGTGAAAATCGGCAACAGGAAGGTGCTCCCCGGAATCGTGACGTAGATTCTCGGAAGAACGATTGCGCCGTCCGGCTTCGTGTTGGGGGGGACGGTATCTCCGCTGAGTGCCCCCGCGACCTTCATCCTTCATCCTTCATCCTTCATCCTTCATCACTCATCACTCCCATGACCCAAACCGCATCTGCTGCCTGGTGGAACAAGTCGCTCGACGAAGTCGGGCTGGTCGGTATGGACAAGCTGGTCTCGGCCGACGGCGGCTGGGCGGCGCTGCTGAAGACCGGTGAAGAGGATGTCGCGCGGGCGCTCGCCGTCACCCGGATGCGCATCGGGCCGAATCGGACGTTGCTGGAGATCGGCTGCGGTGTGGGGCGGATGTCCGCCGCGCTGGCGACTCGATTCGGCCGGGTGATCGGCGTCGATGTCGCCTCGACCTTGATCGACGAGGCCCAGCGCCGCAACGGGCACGATCACGTCTCCTTCGAGGTCTGCGACGGCGTTCATCTTCGACCGGCCGGGGCGTCGGGCTGCGACACCGCCTTCTCGTATGAGGTTCTGTACTACCTGAACCCCCGGGCTCTGACGACCTACTTCATCGACACCTTCGTCCTGCTCCGCAGCGGCGGTGAGTTCGTGTTTCAACTCAACATGGAGCCGATCCGCCTGACGACGCACCTGAGCTTTCTGTTCCGCCGCGCGTTGTATGCCTGCGGCATCAAACACTGGCGCGGCTGGCCGACCGGCGCGGGGATGAAACGGTACTACCACTCGGAAACTTGGCTGAGACGGTCGCTGGAACGAATCGGCTTCCGCGTGGAACGGATCGTCGGATCGAACGTTCGTCAGCAGTGGATCGTCGCGTCCAAGCCCTGAGAGAGTGGTTAGTGGGTGGTGGATAGTGGATAGCCAGAACAAAGACTCGCTGTCCAGTCGCCATGCCCCACTCGCCGTCGGGTTCCTATCCACTATCCACCATCCACTATCCACTACTCATCATGGCCACCGCCGGAACAGTCAAACGAAATGTCCTCGCCAGTTGGGGTACTCACGCCTCCAACCTGGTGATCGGTTTTTTTCTGACCCGCTACACGCTGGATGTGCTGGGCGTCTCGACGTACGGCAGTTGGCTGCTGATCAATTCCATCGCCGGCTATGCGGGGCTGCTGTACTGCGGTCTCGGTGAGACGGTCAGTCGTTACGTCGCGAAGCATCACTCGGAGGGAAACACGGCGCGTGTCAATCAGATTGTGAACGTGATTCTCGCCGCGTATCTGGTGATGGGGGGCGTGGCGTTTCTCTTCGCGTGCGGCTTGAGCGCGACGGCGTCGTGGTGGGGCGGCTGGACCGGTGACGATCTGCTGGAGGCGCGCATCACGATCCTGATGCTGGGCGTCAACGTGGCGGTCGGCATGGCGGGCAGCGTCTTCGGCGGAGTCCTGCACGGTCTGCGGCGCTTTGATCTGGAGCGGGGTGTCGGCTTCTCGTTCGATCTGGTGCGCCTCGCACTCTTCCTGCTGTTCCTGCGCGAGCCACACGGTCTGGTCATCATCGCGGGCATCTACTTCCTGGTGACGGTTGGAGAAAACGTCGCGTACTTCCTGCTGGCGAGGCGGATTCTACCGACCCTGTCCGTCGGACCGTCGCATCTCGACCGCAGCGTCCTCCGCGAGTGCGGTTCGTTCAGTTCGATGGCGTTTCTCAGCAACGTGGCCAGCCAGATGATCAACGCCACCGACACGATCACGATCGGACTGCTGCTCGGCAAGGAGGCGATCGTGCCGTACTACTTCGGCCTGCGACTGGCTCAATTCACCCGGCAGCCGATCGAGAAGATCGCTCACATCTGCATGCCGACCGCCGGAGCCCTGCAAGGCGTGACCGACCGATCCAAGCGGGACCGCTTTCTGGTGAAGACGCTGGGGATCGTGTTCCTGCTCGTCGGCGGAGCCTTCATCGGCGGCTGGTTCTTCGGCGGCGACGTGATCCGGCTGTGGGTCGGCTCGAAGCTGACACCCGACAACCTCGCGCAGTCGCACCGGATTCTGGTCGTCCTGCTGGCGGCGCAACTGATCGCCCTCCCCTGCGGCATTCTGCGCGCCTTCCTGTTCGGCAGCGGCATCGTGAAGATTCCCGCCCTGATTTTTCTGGGCGAAGCGGTCTGCAACCTGACGCTCAGCATCGTGCTGTGTCTCACGCACGGCATCGAAGGGGTGGCGTGGGGGACGACGATCCCGGTCGTGCTGATCGAACTTGGCATTCTCGTGCCGTATGCGCTGCGGCACTTGAAGGTGAGCGGTTGGCGGATCGTGCGGGAAGCCTTCCAGCCGCAGTTGCTGCCGCTGCTGGCGCTGCTTGGGTTCGCTCAATGGGTATCTCAGCAGACGTGGAGTCACGACGACTGGCGCATCCTGATCGGCGTCGCCGTCACCGGCGCGGCCATTCTCGGCGCGACGCTGTGGCTGCGACGAAAGCTCGAACGAGCAGAGATGGTGGCGGCGTAAACGGCGCCATTACCGGGACGCATCGCGATGGCATCGTCGTGGGCGATTCATGGGACGAATGCGACCGATGGGGCCAATGGGATCTGCAACCGGCGAATGCCCCTCCCATGACTCCCATCCGTCCCATTCGTCTCATCGCCCTCGTTTGTCTTCCGCTTGCGGTGCGACGCCCAAGTTCGTCACTTCACCGGCTTCCAACCCAAAGCCTTGGCACACGCGGCGTGGTTGAACATCTTTTCGTGATCGTGCTCGGTCCCCGGCGCGATGACGAGCTTCCAACCGAACGGCCACTTCTTCTCGGCGGCCAGTTTCTTCGCGGCGGCAAACGCATTCTTGCCCCGCGCAAATCGGAACTGACCCTGCGCATCGGCGGCCGGTTTGACATCGAGGTACTCGTCACGCTCGTTGTCCTTCTCGCCGAGATAGATCGTCAGCGGCTGGGCCAGATACGCCTTGAGCACCTCGTCCGTCTGCAACTCGGCGGGAAGTCCTCCGAAGCCGTAGGGGAAGTCGGCCGAGAGCGTTGGAAACGTGTGCGTCCCCGGATTCGCAGCCACGATCCGCTGCGCCTCCGTCGGCACGAATGCCGCCAGTCGAACGAGAAACTGCCCGCCGCCCGAATGACCGATCAACGAGTACGGCAGGTCGGCCCGGCCTTCTCGTTGACGGATCTCCTTCGCGATCCGCTGCACGTATTGGCCGGTTCGTTCCTCGGCCGGAGTCGCCTTGCCGTCCACGACGATTCCGCCGAGTTGGTACTTCGCCAGCGGAAACGTCTGCTCATCGAACAGCGGCGCGACGATCAATGCTCCAAACCGGTCGCCCATCGCGATCGAATGGTCTCGATACTCCTCGGCATTCCGCAGCACACCGTGAAACACCATCAACATTGGCCCGTCGCGAAACTCCGCCGGCTTGTAGACGAACAGTTTCAGCGGAACTTCGCCAAACCGGACCTCGACGGTCGACTTGCCGACCGGCAACGGATCGGCCGAGAACAGAAGCAGGCTGGTCATGAGCAGAGTCTGCATGAGCGGGTCTCATCATCGCGGGAGAGAAGTCAACACCGCGACAATGTAGACATTCCGTAGCACATGCGGCCAGCTTGTGCGTTTTCGTCTTTGGTTTGTCTTCGGGTTCTTGGGCGTCAGCCCTCTTCTGACTTCGGAGCGGGGCGGCGTCAGC
>JANODP010000454.1:0-2863 GCA_031412755.1 Schlesneria sp.
CGACTCGCTCACTGCGTTCGCGTGGAGGACTCCCTTCGAACCGAGGATCAAACCGGGCTTCATGCGATTGACAATTCGTCACGGGGGACTTGGTTCAGCAGTCAGGCGAGCTGTTCGGCGACTTCGGCCACCTGTGCGGATTGAACCATGCAAGACGGGGCCGATCCACCAACTCCGCTTCTGACGGTCAGTGTGAACCGGTGTGTGAAATGGCGACGATCTCGCCAATCTCTCACAATCTGATCAGCTTGGTGTTTCCTTTTCCGAGCCGCCCGTTATACTCCCGGCCACTTTGGAAGGGCGAGTGTTCCTTCCAATGAGTGAAGATGATCGCCGCAATTGCCCACTATGTTTGTGTCGTCTTGCCCGCCAGTCGGCGTTCAAGACCGCTCGGCCCGGTGATGCGAGACGGTCCCGTCCCGATGGTTCTCTGTGCAGAGTGGGCTTTCTTCGTTTGAAGCTCTCGTCCTTGGCAGGTTCCCGAATGACAGGCCATCCCTAAATGGCTTCGATCTTCCCTGTCACCCTGTTGGTGGCAGCCAGTGACCTGTGTGAGTGAGCCGAGTGGCTCGAAGGATGACGATGAGCAAGAATCTGTATGTTGGGAATTTGGCGTTTGGCTGCACGGCCGATGACCTGCGCGAGCTGTTTGCACAGCACGGCAATGTCGCTTCGGCCCAGGTCATTTCGGATCGCGAGACCGGTCGGTCGCGCGGGTTCGGATTCGTGGAAATGTCCGATGGCGGTGAAGCTGCAATTTCTGCACTGAACGGTGCCGATTTTCAGGGCCGCGCCGTGACCGTAAACGAAGCCCGTCCTCGTGAAGAGCGTGGCGGCGGCGGCGGTCGCAGCGGTGGCGGCGGCTACGGTGGCGGTCGCAGCGGTGGTGGCGGCTACGGTGGTGGCGGTGGTGGCGGCGGCCGTTACTAAATCCTGCGTTGAGTGATCTCTCGACGCCCAAGGCGAACGATACAAGCGGACGGAGGGCGGCAACGCCCTCTGCTTCCGACTTCGCCCAAAAGTTGTGCCGGACCGCCCGCTCATGCGAACAGCCAGCGAGCCGTGACCGGATTCGAGACGATCTCTAAAAGCGTCTTGTCGCCAAGACACGCGGCTGTTCCGAAGCAGTTTTCTGTTTCGGACAGCGGCAGGCCCTCGTTGCGCCCTTGGCTTTCATTACTCATGTGAGCGGCAGGCCGACATCATTTGTCGAGCAAGCCGCGTCAATTGCCTCAACGATGTCCTCAACGAATTGCTTCGTTGATCGTCGTGGTGGCTGTTGAAACTACTTGTTGAGTGCCTCCGGTTACGCATGGTGCGTACTGTCGAAGAGCGGACCATCGGTCTGCCGGACAAGCGGGAGGCCATTTGGTGAGGCAGGCCCTGTGGCCGACCTCCTATTTTCAGTTGTGGCCCTTGAGCCACGTTAGGAACTCGTTTGAACCAGACTACTTTTGCCGACTTTGCATTCGTCGAGCCGATCCGGCTCGCCCTGCAGAATGAAAACTACACCACGCCGACGCCGATTCAGGCGCAGGCCATCCCACACCTGCTTCAGGGACGCGACCTGATCGGTTGCGCACAAACCGGAACGGGGAAGACCGCCGCGTTTGCGTTGCCGATTCTGAACCGGCTGGCCCTGTCGAAGAAACCCGTTGTGCCGCGGAAGCCGCGTGTCCTGATCCTCGCCCCGACCCGGGAACTGGCGCTGCAGATCGAAGAGAGCTTCATGACCTATGGTCGCGGCCTCAATTTGCGTCAGGCCGTCGTCGTCGGTGGCGTCGGCTATACACCGCAGGTCCGTGCCCTGGCGCGAGGCGTCGATATTCTCGTGGCCACGCCCGGACGGTTGATCGACCTGATGGGACAGGGAGCCGTGCGACTCGACGGTCTCGAGACGTTCGTCCTCGACGAAGCCGACCGGATGCTCGACATGGGCTTTCTGCCGGCGATCGAGAAGATCGTGGCCGTGCTGCCCAAACAGCGGCACTCGCTGTTCTTCTCGGCCACGATGCCGCCGGCGTTGATGCCGCTCGTGCAGAGCCTGCTGCATGACCCGGTGAAGGTCGAAGTGGCGCCGCAATCGACGACCGCCGACCGGGTCGATCATCGCGTGATGTACGTGACTCGCGACAACAAGCGATCGCTGCTCACGAGCGTGTTGTCCGACAAGTCGGTCAAGCGGGCCCTGGTCTTCTCCCGGACGAAGCACGGCGCGGACAAGATCGCCAAGTGGCTCGAACAGGCCGGGATTTCGAGCGACGCCATCCACGGCAACAAGTCGCAGACCGCGCGGCAACGCGCCCTGTACGGTTTCCGCGACGGACAAACTCGCGTGCTGGTGGCCACCGACATCGCCGCCCGCGGCATCGACATCGACAACATCACGCACGTCATCAATTTCGACCTGCCGATGGAACCCGAGAACTATGTCCACCGGATCGGCCGCACGGCCCGGGCCGGTGCCGAGGGAATCGCCCTCACGTTCTGCGACGCCGAAGAACGGGGGCTGCTGCGCAGCATCGAACGGATCATCAAGCAGCAGATTCCCGTCGTCGAAGACCATCCGCACCGGATGAACCTGGCGGGACTGCCCCCGGCCAGCGGCAAGCCGCAACTGCGCGGAGCCGGCCGGTCTGGCGGAGCCGCTCGTCCCACCCGACGCCCCGCGCGCGGAGCCACCTCGTCCACGGGACGTTCCGCGCCGCGCGGTGACGCGCCCACCGAGGGCCGTTCCCCCGCACAGCGTCACGCGAAAACGGGAGCCGTCGGCTTCAAGTTCCGCAGTCGTCGCGAACCGTGAAATGATGTGGGGGCAGGTTTCTTACCTGCCCGAGGCTACGTGGTGACGGGCAGGTAAAAA
>JANODP010000455.1:0-50885 GCA_031412755.1 Schlesneria sp.
CACCGGGGTCAGCATCGAAGAGCAGCAGTTCGCGCGGTGTGGCGTAGGTTCCCTCAATCGTCGATGACTGGAGTGCTTCTCGGTCGGCCAGCGGACGTAGCAGGAGATTGGGCGTCGGGAGCGTCCGACCGATCCCTTCCAGCAGACCCAATTGCTGTTTCGCCTCCGCCAGCAATGGCCACAATTCGGAGGGAAACTCCCACGGCGGAGGCAACGGAGCGGGCACAAACGCACTGTCACCGTCCGGCAAATCAACCAGTTTTCCGGTCGTTGAATCGGTAAAGAGCGAGCGGTCCACGACGGAGTTCTACCTGGGGGAATGACGACGAATTTCCGACAGCTTTCAAAATTCGCCCGATTTTTGCAATCGAGCATGCCCCGATTGCAAGAATTTGCAATCACCCGCGATACGGCACAAGTCATTGCGGCACAATAGACTGAAGATGCCGCTGCTGCCGCTTGGGTAAGGTGCCACCCTGATCTTTCGCCTGTGAGGGCACGGAATTGATCTCGTCGATGAATGGCCTCAAGCAGGCCGGCTTGTCGCTGCGCCCGCCGCGCTGGTAGTCGCGCCACATCGTGGCGGCGACGTGATCGGGGGCGAGGCCGCGTTCCGTCGACAGGTACTCGAACAACAGTTCGACCAGTCGGCTGAGCGAGATGCCGTGCGATTGGCCCTCCCGCGCGAAGAGCCATCTCGAGAGCCGGCGGAACTCGGTGAAGGGGGAGGGAAGCGCGGAGCGGGGAGCGGGGAGTGCGGAGCTCAGAGGCGGCTGGCTGTTGGGGGGATCTCGCTCCGCGCTCCGCGTTCCGAGTTCCGCGCTGGTTCCCTTCCATAGCAGTGGCGCGGTCTCCACAAAGTTGCCGCTGTTGGCGATCGTGTCCCAATGCTTCGCGAAACGGCGCAGTTCCTGAATCGTGGCGAAGTCCATCAGCCTGGTTTGCAGGACTTCGTAGGGGGGATGCGGGCTGTAGATCATCTGCCACTCGGCGTCGTGCCGGACGATGGGCGTGCCGCGCAGACGCTTGAGGATGCCGACCTGAATCTCGTGCGGAGCGAGCCGCACCAGCCGGTCGAATCCGGCGGCGAAGCTCTCCCACGTTTCGCCCGGCAGGCCGACGATCAAGTCCGCGTGAACGTGAACCGACGTGTGGTCTCTCAGCCACGACAGGTTCTGGTCGACGAGCGCGTTGTCCTGATGACGGCTGATCAGGTTGGAAACGTCGTCGTTGAACGTCTGAATGCCCACCTCAAACTGCAACGCGCCGGCGGGGAACTGGACGATCAACTCCTTCAGCGAGTCGGGCAGCCGATCGGGGATCAGCTCGAAATGAAGGAACATTCCCGGCTGGTAACGCTGGAGAAAGAAGTCGAGGATCGCGCGGCTGACTCGCAGGTTCAGATTGAACGTCCGGTCGACGAACTTGAATTGCCGGGCTCCCCGTTCGAGCAAGCGTTCCATCGCGGCGAGGAACGGCTCGAGCGGAAACTGTCTGACCGGGATGTCGAGCGCCGACAGGCAGAACTCGCACGTGAACGGACAGCCGCGCGAAGCTTCGACGTAGAGGACGCGGTGCGCGAGGTCTTCGTCCGAGTAGAGGTCGTAGGGGAGCGCGAGGTCGGTCAGGTTCGGGACCGGGGCGTGGATGAGGGAGCGGGGGACAAGGGGACAAGGAGAGTGGGGGAAAGAGACAGTAGCCGAGTCCGTGCCTTTCTTCAGTCCCCCCCTCCCCTTGTCCCCTTGTCCCCCGCTCAGCAACTGCCGGCACAGCGCCGCGAACGCCAAGTCGGCCTCGCCGGTGATGACGTAATCGGCGAGCGACGCGATCTCCTGCTGATCGGTCTCGTAACTGACCTCGGGTCCGCCGAGGACCACGACCACATCGGGGGCGACCCGCTTGAGATCGGCCACTAGGCGAGTCGTCTCGGCCACGTTCCAGATGTAAACGCCCAACCCCACGATGCGCGGCCGCTGCGCCAGGATCGCGTCCAGAATCTCCAGCGTCGGCTGGTTGATTGTGAACTCCAGCAAAGCCGTCTCGCCCCGCAACTCGCCCATGTTGGCAAGTAAATAGCGCAGTCCGAACGCACAGTGCGGATACTTCGCGTTCAACGTGGCCAGGACGATGGAAGACATGGGGAGTTCGGTCAGGCGTGCGGAGGTCGGGCAAGCCACACGCACAAGGTATGACAGCCATCGGTCAGTTGGTGTCGAGTTCACATCCGGCGGGAAGTCGATGGCGCAGCTCGGCACGGGCCTCGGGTCCACCGGGGTGCGCGCGGAGACAGCGTAACCGCGGGAGCGCCGCGAGGCGAAGCAGTCCTGCTTTCGAGATGTTGGTGCGCTTCACATTGAGCGATTGCAGGTTGTGCATCGAAGCGAGAACCGCGACGGCTTCGTCGGTGATTTCGGGGTTGCCTTCCAAATACAGCGTTCTCAGGTAAGGAAGCTCCTTGAGTGGAGCCATCTTTTTGTCCGCAATCTCTGCATACGATAAGTCGAGATGAATCAGACTGAGGAGCTGCTTCAGGTTGGCCAGACTGCGACCGGTGAGCCGGCGGCTGCCGCCGATGCAGAGTTCACGCAGTTGCGGCAAGGGAGGGCTGCCATCAGGCAGCAGGTTGGTCAACGCGAAGAGCTGCACTTCATCGCCGAGTCGGGCCTCAAGGCGATGCAGGCTGCGCGACTGGGCCAATTCGCGAAACCCCGCTTCTACGTTCGGGCTTCGTCCCGCCCCGTCCTTGAACCAGCAACTGAGTCGTTCCAACTGCGGAATCGCGGCGACGCGCCGGTAAATGGATGGATCGGTCGATAACTCGAACGGAAGTTCGAGGGCTGTCAGCTTGGGAAGTTGCTCCACACCGTCCAACACCAATTCCGGATCGCCCCAAACTCGGGCGGTCTTTAGTACCGTGAGATATCTCAGATGTTTCGCATCGTCGCTGGAGAGTTCGCCAAACAAATCCAGCTCGCGGAGAAAGAATGCCCCTCGAAGCAACTGCAAGTCGTCGTGACGACGCTCAATCCTCTCCGGCATGGCAAACCTCAAGCGGACACTTCGGATCGGCTCGAACCGCCGGACAAACTGATGTCCGAGGTACTTCCTGATCCACGGCGGATAGACGTTGATCCGTTCGACGGACCCCTGGTTGCGAACCACCATCCGTTCGATGCGGACATCCCACCAGTAGCAATAGATCTGCGAGAGACTTCCCGCGACGAGCAGTCCGAAGAACAGCACGAACGGAAATCGCGGCGACGTGCGCAGGCGGTGCCAGCGCTGGCGGAGAGTCGGTCGCGGTGGTGCGGTCTCGGTCATGTCGGCGTCTCGCGGGACGAGGGGATGTCTCGCATCTTGCTCCTGCGCGGCGACGGGCGTCAATCGTCGAGTCCGTGCCCCAAACGTCCGACTTCTGTCCCATCCCCAGTCGAGCCCCACCGGACCGGCGACACTCTGGCTGTCGCCTGCATCAAGATTGATTGGAAGGCTTTCGCACGGCAAGATGCTGGCGACTTTGTGGGAGTGACCTGCCCCTCGTTGCCGCCGGGCGCGGATTGCCCCCGGCGGCTCACAACCACTCCGCAGATCCTGCCATCGACGCCCCGTTTCTTTCCAGGAGACACGCGATGAGCGACAGCACCACGATCCAAAGCACGATCCAAAGTCTGCGTCAGGCTCTCGCCGACGCCGAGGCCCGGCACGGTCCGGACCATCTCGAAACGGCACACGCCGCGCACCGGTTGGCCATCAGTCGGCGACACGACGGCCGGGCGGGAGCCGACGAGGCCGAGGCACTGTTGATGCAGGCGATTAACATCTACGAACAGGCACCCGAGGTGTACCACGGTCATCTTGCCTTGCCGCTCAGCCTGCTGGCCTCGATCCGCGACATGCAGGGGCGAAAGAGCGAGGCCGAGGCGATGCTCCGCCGCTCGATCGAACTGCAATGGGACGAAGAGAACGGCGAAGACGACATGGACAGTGGAGACGAGCTTCAGCATCTGGGAATCCTCTTGTCCGAACAGGGACGGTTTGTCGAGGCGGCTGAATTCCTCAATCGGTCGCTGCGTGCCGTCGAGAGGTGTTCGGGTGACGACACTCCGTACCTTGGACAGCACCTGCGGTTGCTGGCGCGAGCCTACGTCGGCCTGAAGCAGTTCGACGAGGCGATTGAACTCCTGCAACGCGAACTGGCCTTGTGCCGAAAGCACACCCCCGACGAGACCGACACGCTTGGCGAATTGCTGGAGGAGATCGCCTCCTGCCATACCAAGGCTGGCCACCACGCAGAGGCCGATGAATCCCTGCAGGAAGCGCACGGACTGCGAGCTCAATTGGATGTGGAACTCGGCGAGCGCTACGGGTCGGGACCATTCTACGATCCTCAAGGTCGAGCGATGGAGAACCTCCTCGAACAGGCGAATGCTCTGGCCGCACGTGATGATTTTGAGGGAGCCATCGCGCTGGGCCAGCAGGTTCTCGCCCATCGAGCCGCTCGCTTTGACCTGCCTCATGCCCAGCCGGATCTGCACCAGAAGTTGGCGAAATGGTACGCCAAACTCAAACGCTATCCCGAGGCCCTGACGCTGCTCGAACAATCCCGCACGTATCACGAGTCCAAAGTTGTCGCGATCTATGAGGAACCGCGTCTGCTGTCCGAGCATGGTGTCCCACTGTGGGCCGGCAATCGTCCAAAGTCACCGCCAGCTTCGGACGATTCGACCTCTCCGATCTCTTGGGACGTTCTCAATGCCAGGATCGACGACGTGCGGCGTCTGATGGCCAGGCAGCGGGCGGCCCCCACCTGGCTACACGGCAGCACGGTCAAGACTCCCGAGCAGGGCAGCCTCGAAGGGCTCGCGAGTACCTGTTACGACCTCGGTTCGGTCCTTTATCAAGCCGGTCAATCCGACAAGGCGCTGGAGTCACTGCAACGATCGGTGTCGATTTGGCGGGTGACTCATGCAGAGATCCCGTCCATCCTGTCGTATGGCCTGACCCAGATGGCGGAGGTCCACGCCCAACGCGGCGAATGGGACCGAGCGGCCGAATTGATCGAAGAAGCACTGGAACGGGAGAGGGCGTGGCAACCGGACAGTTCGTTCGTGGTCAGTCTCATGGAAAATCTGTCCGTCGTGCGGGAACGACAGGGGAGAATCGAAGAGGCCGCGCAGCTCCATGTCACTGTCGCCGAGAAGCAACTTCAGAACGAAGGCCCCGCCCAGCCGGAAGTCCTCCTGGAATTCAATCGGGCGGGCAATTTGTTCCTCAAGCTGGCGCTGTGGGACCGTGCCAAGTCCTGTTATCAACGCTCGCTCGCCTTCATTCGTGAGGCCCACTTGGAGACGAACCAGCCCCTCGTCGGGGTGTTGCTCAATCTGGCGTTCGTCGAACTCCAACAGCGGCGACATGCCGAAGCACTGCCGTATTTGCGGGAGGCGCTCCCCATTTGCGAGGCCGATCAGGCCATTTTGGGGCGAGAATACGAAGCTGTATTGCGTCGGTTGACCGAGTCGCTCGTCATGACGAAACACTTCGATGAAGCCGAGCCGGTGATCCTCCGTTGGCTGGCGCATCTCGATCGGCACCTGCCGAACAGCGACCCCGCCATCCCCGCCGCACTGGCCTATCTCGCCCAGGTCTATCACAACCTTCGGATGCACGAGCAGGCGCTGCCGCTCATCGAACGAGCCATCCCGCTCGTCGAACGCTGCGCCATCCCCGGCGGCCCCAGCATCGCCAACTACTTCCACATCCAGGCCGCCATCCTGACGCACCTCGGCCGCCACGCCGAAGCCCGGTCCGCCACCACTCGCGCCCGCGAGATCGAAGCCCGCGACAAGTCGACTTGATGAGCGACACGGACGAGTCTGACCCCCACGGTGGCGTTGACTCCTGCCGTTCGCCCAGTCCTGACCTCTTCGCTTTGAGGAGCCTTGCCATGACCGACGTGCCAACTCTGGAAAGCCTGCGTGAGTCCCTCGCCGAGGCCGAACGACAGCACGGACCCGATGATTTGAAGACGGGGACCGCGGCCTTTCTCTTGGCCATCTCGCGGCAACACGCCGGACGCGAAGGTGAACTTGAGGCGGAGGCGCTGTGCCGGCGGGCGATCGCCATTTTTGAGCGGTGCCCGCACCACTATTGGCCGGTGATGTCCGGGCCGCTCTCTATCCTGAGTCGCTTCGCCGAAAAACGGGGGGAATTGGCCGAGGCCGAGGCCCTGCTGCGGCGCGCCATCGAGCTTCGACACGACTTTGACGAGGACGATCCCGGATGCGAGTGGCACATGGAGGCGATGGGGTCTCTCCTGCTCGATCAGCGGCGATTCGTGGAGGCGGCCGAGTTTTTCAATCGGGCCATGCGGAGCATCGAACGGCAACACGGCCCCGACAGCGAGTTTCTCGACGGCTACTTCCAGCCACTGGCGCGAGCCTATGTCGGCATGGGGCGGTTTGACGACGCCATCGATCTGCTGAGACGCCGGCCGCCGCGGGAGCCACGGGACGATTTCGCAGAACTCGACGAACGTTGTCGGGAAGTGGAGGAGATCGCCGCGATTTACATCCTCGCCGGCCGGCAGGACGCCGCCCACGAGACGTTTGAGGAGGCCCGTCAGCTCAGAATCTTGAAGGAACACAGCGTCGCAGAGTTCTGCGGCCACTTTGAACACTACGACCCGCAGGGTGAGCTGATGGAATATACCGTCAGTAAGGCGGATGCGCTGGCCAAACGCGATGACTATGCGGAAGCGGTCCGACTGGTGGAAGGAGTCGTCCGCCATCATGCCGCCCGAACCCATCTGCCCGCCGGTTATCAGTACAAACTCCACACCAAGCTCGCCGGTTGGAAGATCAAACTCAATCAGTTTGACGAAGCGGAAACCCTGCTCGACCAGGCGCGGGCCTATCTCGAACCCAAGGGCGTCCCGCTCGATGAACTCGAACGGCTGCTGGTGGAACAGAAGGAATCGGATAATCCGCTCAGACCGATGCCGTATCACTATGTCGAGGCGCTCGGCTGGATTTGGAACGAGTACGGTCACTTGTACGGTCGCACCGGCCGGTTTGATGACGCCATCCGGGCGTTCGAGACCTCCGTCGCCACCTGGAAGGTGACACGCAAGCAGGAGAGCGGATACGTTTCCAACGCGCTGTTGCAACTCGGTGCCCTCCACTGCCGACGGAGCGAATACGACCGGGCCGCCGGGCGGCTCGAGGAGGCGCTGGCCTGGGAGGAACGGCTGACCACCGAGAGTGACTACGTCGCCAATCTCCAATCGCACCTGGCGGCCATCCGGCAGTTGCAGGGTCGCCACGCCGAGGCCGCGCGGCTGCACTTGTCGAGCGCACAGTTGCTGATCCGGAACGAGGGGACCGGCACTGCCAATGCGATGAAGGAGTTGAACACGGCGGGACACATGTTTCTGAAACTGTCCGACTGGGACAACGCCAAGACCTGCTTCCAGCAGACACTCGGCATCGTCCGCGAGACAATCCTCGACACCCCGCAGCCGCTCGTCGCCGTACTCATCAATCTCTCCACCGTCGCCATTCGCCAGCGGCGGTTCACGGAAGCCGTTCCCGTGTTGCAGGAAGCCCTCGGCGTCTGCGAACGGGAACCCGACAAGCTGAAGGCCGAGCACCGCGTCGTCTTCCGCAGCCTGATGGATTCGCTCGTCATGCTCGATCGGAACGAGGAGGCCGAGACCATCGGCCTGCGCTGGCTCGCCCACCTCGACAAGATCACCACGGGCGAGGAAACAGAACTCCCCGCCGCGCTGGCGAACCTCGCCCAAACCTACCACAGCCTGAACCGGCACGATCAGGCGCTCCGTCTCATCGAACGAGCCATCCCGATCGTCGAACAACAGCACGGCCCCAACGTTCTCGGCCTGGCCACCTACTTCCACATCCAGGCCCAGATCCTGAAAAGCCTCGGCCGCCACACCGCCGCCAAATCCGCCACCACCCGAGCCCGCGAAATCGAAGCCCAACACACAAAGTAGCTCCTTTTCGCCCTGTGCCACTGATGAAGGGCTTCGCTCTCCAGTGTTCTTCAAAAACTCTGGCGGCTACAGCTACCGACAGTGGCACCCGACGCTATCGGCGCTTGTCCCAAAAGGTTCCATTCGCCCACGAAATCCGTCCGCCATCCGGTGAGACGGATCCGATCTCTGTTACGGGTACTTGTGCACGACCGCCAGAACAGACAACGTTCAAACTGTTCCCGATGAGCGTGCCTGTCGCCGTTGTCCAGGCGGCTGTGGACGGATCAATTTTACTCCAGTCGGGCGCGATGCTGACTTGATTGCCATTTTGCTGGATGAAAGCCCCATTCCAATCACCCGTAAGATCATGAACTGCCATTGTCCAAACTCCGATTGAAATTGGTTGTGGTAAGGAACCTGTCCCCCGATGTCACCTGCGGCTTTGGGCTGCCAGTACTGATGTGCTGTGTGTCATATTGTCACTTGCGAGCAGGCAGCATTCAATCCGGATGGCTTTCCCGCGAATGATTTCTTCGATAGGGATCGCAACGGCACTGGCGGCCCAAAGCCGCCGCCAGTGGCACCCGGCGATATGGCCATGCCAGCGTTTACAGGGCCATCCGCTTTGCTCCTGACCCTGCCACCCAACAGGGCGAGCGAACTGTTGGGTTTCTGGCGGCGGATCTTGGATGTTTCATGGATAATTGGTGATGGGATCATCAATTTCGACAAGATGAGCTGGTCTCCAAGTCTCTGGCGAGGCGTTTCTGTGGGTTGGATGGGGTGTCTTGTCGGTTGGATGGCTCGTTGAGCTGTCTGGATGGCGCCACTTCTGGCTTTGATCGCGATGCCAGTCAGTTGGATGGTCTGGTCTGTCGGTTTGAATGCGTGAAAAGCCTATTTTTGTAGAGTTAAAGCTGGTTTTGCGGCGCGTCCAGCGACTTTTGGCGTGCCAACAGCCACTGGATGGGGCTCAAAACCGGCTGGACGGACCAAAAAACCGGCTGGATGGACCGCAAAACCTGCTGGACGCGCCAAAAAACTCACTGGACGCGCCGCAAAACCTGCTGGACGCGCGAAAAAACCAGCTAGACGCGCCAAAAAACTGACTGGACGCGCCAAAAAACCGGCGGGATTTGTCATCAAACTTGGTCGGTTCATCACCAAACTTGGTGGTCTCGTCATCAAGCATGGTGGATGCGTCACCAAACTTGGTGGATGCGTCGCCAAACTGGGTGGATGCGTCATCAAAAATGGTGGATTCGTTTCACGCGGTCGTCGTTGAGACATTCCTTGGTGAGCCGGGCGGCGTCAGCCCACGGACTCTTTATGACAGTGAGAGTGTTGACTCTTCACGACGGGAGTCCGGGGAGCCGACGCCGTCCGGCTCGTTAGAGCGGTTACAGTTCGGATGTAGCGATCACAACGTAGCTGAAGTCGTGAGACTTCAGGTCGGAACTCTCACGAGTTCCGCTACACCCAGCCTGGAACCGCTCTAAAATTCTCACGGGAGAAACACTTGACTGAAGACCGCGCGAGATATAATGGCGCGCGTTGTCGCCCGGATGCGGAGGCGACGTCCATCTCTGTGGAACGGATCGTTCCGAGTTTCTGAACTCTTTCTCTGGGGGAGCTTGCCATGCCGATTTCCGGTGCGTCTTCTTATCCTGGTGTGTCCGATGAGTTCATCAATCACTGGGGCCTCACGAATGTGTTCCTGGCGGTGGCTGGTCCGCTCCTGCTGCCCGATGGGACGGACCTGGCGGGGTTGATTCTGCGGCGGGGGAATCTCACCACCCGGCGGGCGAATCTGCAGGGGGTACTGAATTCCGAAGAGTTGGCGCGGGCCGAACTGGAGTTCATCCGGGTGGCGCTGCATGCCCGGCTGGTTCAGTTCAATGAGAAGGTGCGAGTCTTCCATGCCAATACAAAGTGGCCGCAGGCGCTTTCCGAATTGCCGGGGATCAGTGACGCGCCCGCCCGGTTCTTCGATCCGCTGGACGATGTCGCCAACCTGTGGAACCGGCTCAACAGCGATCCGGCGACGACCGCGCCGCTGATGCTGCTCGGAGGCTATACCCTGGCGATGTTCGTGACGGATGTGGCGGCGATGAAGGCGGCTCACACGGCACTCATCACGGCGTCGAGCAACGTCCGGCTGGCGCGCGTGGAACGCAATGTCGAGCAGGATCTGATCTATGAAATTCTGAAGTCGTACCGGGAAGTCTATCCGACCTATATGGAGAAGACGCACCCGCTGTTCACGACGCTCCCCCGCCTGACGCCGCTCCCCGGCAGCACGCCGAACAAGGTGGTGGTGCAGGTGGTCTGGGTACCCGCTCTGCAGAAGGCGCGCATCACCTTTACGGAAAGCGACGATCCCCATCTCGACCACTTCGAGGTCCGGATCTGCATCGGCCCGAATTACTCGACCGACGACGAAAGCATCATCGCCAGCATCGAACCCGACCAGCCGCGCGAACTGCTCACCGACGCGGGGCTCACCGCACCGGGATCGACCATCAGCGTCAAGGTCTATGTCATCACCACCACCGGCAACGAAAGCGGTTCCAATGCCGTGACGGTGGCCCACGACACCGTGACGATCCCCTGACCGCGCGAAGCGAGTGACGCCGGGTCTCTTCGGAGGCGGGGAGACTACAAACCGGCGTCCCTGGCGATGCAGTAGAGATGCCGCTTGCCGCGCAGGAAGAGTTCTCGTCCCACGATGGCGGCCGAGGCGGCGAATTCGTCGTCGAGCGTGTTGAGCGCGAGCACCTTCGGTTGGTCGTCGTGACTGACGACGATGGTCTTGCCGTCGAGGTCGGTCACGTAGACGCGGCCTCCGCCTGCGACAGGCGACGCATAGATGTTGCCGATGTTGCCGAGACGGATCGCACCCGGGTTGTCCGCGCCCGTCACGGCATCGACGCGCGACAGGATTCCCTGATAGTGCGTCAGGAAGTAGAGCGAGTCTCCATAGAGGAGCGGCGACGGCACGTAGGGGGTGCCCCGGCTGCGGGTCCACGCGATGCGATCGGTCCCCGTGATGTCCCCCTTCGCCCGGTCGAGGCGGATCGCGAGGAACGCCCGCTTCTCGTAGCTGCTCCCCGCGAACAACATCCCGTCGGCGGCAACCGGAGTGGCGACGATGTTCGACGACAGGCCGCCGCATTCCCAAATCACCTTGCCGGTCGCCGGATCGTAGGCTCGCACGCGGTTGGTTCCGGCGACGATCAGCATCGCCCGGCCATCGTTCTCGATCATGATGGGTGACGACCACGAAGTCTCTTCGTCCCGATCGACCTTCCAGACCTGCTGGCCCGTCCGTTTATCAAACGCCGCGACAAAGCACGGCCCGTCGTGATCCCAGTTGACGAACACATGGTCGCCGTGCAGGACGGGCGACGCACTCTCACCGTGCCCGTGCTTGGTCAGCATTTCGCCGAATTGCTTCTGCCACTTCACGTCTCCATTCATGTCGAGGCAGTACAAACCGTGCGAGCCAAAGAACGCGAAGACGTGCTTGCCGTCCGTGACCGCCGAATTCGACGCGAGACTTCCCGTGTAATGCCCCCCCTCATGAGGCAGCTTCTTGAGGACGGTCTTCTGCCACAGAATCTTCCCGTCGCGCCGATTGACCGCGAGGACCACGAACTCGTGCCGCTGCGTCACCGGCAGACCATCGTGAGTCCCCGGAGCCGTGCTGTGCTTGGGTGGCAACGCCTCACCGTAGGGGACCGCCGTCGTCAGGAAAATGCGATCCTGCCAAACAATCGGCGTCGAATGTCCCTTGCCCGGCAGAGCCACCTTCCAGCGCACGTTTTTTGTTTCGCTCCACTCGACCGGCGGATCGGCATTCGGAGCGGCACCCGTCCCCAACGGCCCCCGCCACTGCGGCCAGTCCCCGTCCGCCGCGCGAGCCAACTCCTCAAACGCCGACAGGAGAAACAGGCCCAGCCAAATCGTCCGAAGAACACGTGACCGCATGGTGGGTCTCCCAGTCTGGATCCCTGATGAGCGTGGGGCAGCGCACCCTGCCGGCACAGGATACTGAAATGTCAGATTGTCGTGAGAGAGACCTTTCGATCCGACCCAGGAAGGTGAATATCATGTTCGTTCAGAGAGACCAGAAAAAACAAGAGCGTAGAGAACGGAGGCTGTGCTCCGCTCCCTACGCTCAATGCTTGGCCAACGTTGGCTGCGATCAGCCTCGGACGGCGATCTTCTTCGGCTGCGCTTCGGGCTTCTTGGACAGCACAATGTGCAGCACACCCTCCGTGAAGTGGGCGTCGATGCTTTCGGCGTCCACGTCCTCGGGCAGCGAGAGCGCCCGGTCAAACGTCCCATACGAGCGGTCGTTCACCCAGTAATTGCGGTCCCCTTCCGGAGCCTTGCGTTCGCCGGAAATACGCAACAGGCCATTGTGAACGGTCACGTCGATGGCGTCCTTGGAAACGCCCGGCAGTTCGACTTCCAGATAAACCTTGTCGGCGTCATCCCACATCGCGACGGGGGCAAACCAACCGCGAGTGGCTCCGTTCTCAGAGGCATCGCTGAACAACCGACCAAACAGATGATCCATCTCTCGGCGCATCGACGAAACCGGATCAACAGCCGGCAGACAGACTCTTCGAGTACTCAACAACATGGTGACTCCTCCTTCAATGAAACACTTTCATCCCACAGGCTGAGATGTGACGGGACCAACATTTTCTCGACCGGGCCCGGTCAGAGCGTGATCGGGAGAAAAGCAACCGGTGTGCCGAACACACAATTTGCTGTCCTTGATAAAGCATCACGGGTCATCGTCGTCATAAGTCTTTGATTATTTTCGATTACAAATCACGCTCAGATTCTGGCTCGGCGAGCAAAGGGCGGATGACATCACGACGTCCCGTTTCAGCGATTGCCAAAGTGACAGCGTCGAATCTGCCATGACGTTCTTCATCACTCGCGAAAAGCCAAAACGGCAACGGAGCGGTGCGGGCGTCGCTCGTCGTCCAGCCACACCATGCCACTCGCGCACTCCAGCAGAAGGGACCAGGGTGCGGTCGTGATTTGGTGGTCGCCTTTTCTGGTCCCCGCTCCCGCCCGTCTTCGGGGAGAGGGTGGCCTGATGAAACGGTCTTTCAACCACCGAGTCCTGTCTTGCGCCGTTTGTCCTGACTCATCCGTGCTCTGGCCCTGCCATCCGTGCGTTTTTCCTTTTCGATCGGCTTCGCACGGATGGCAGAGCCGGGGCACGGATGAGTCAGGAAACCGCAACAAGTTCGCGATCTCCCCAACCGCCCGATTCACTCGGATCTGAAGCCTTTTCATCAGGCCCCCTGCCCTTCTCCCCCCGAAGACGGAGGAAGCGGGGACCGGAAGAGGACCACCAATTGACGACTGCACCCAATAGACCACGCCATGTTCGCGACGGATTGACTCCTCATCGCCACGCTTCCAATTCGAAGCTGAGGTACGTGTCGGACGGTTGTTCAAATCGAACAGGACCGCACGAGTGAGATTCCACCTGGTGGGATGATAGACTCCCGCCATCGGCAGTCGTCCCGTGTCCGTCCCCGCGTGGAGGTTGAAGGATGTCTCATCGTTCGTGTCGCACAGGTCGTTCGTGGTTTGGTCGTTCTGTGTTGGTGGTCTGGCTCGCCGTGATGTCGATCGGGGCGTTCGGGGAAGAGTTCCGGCGGGTTGACCCGGGGACGAAGCCGCTCAATGTGGAGGTTCCGCCGATTTCGAGCGACCCGAGTGTGAAAGTCGATTACGACATCGTCTATGTCCGCGCGCGACGGGCCGGCGACAAGGTTCACAAGCGGTTTTACACCGACTTCTCGCAGCCGTTCACGATGGAGGCGGGAGCCGATCTGATGCTGCTTCATCCCACTGGCGATGAGGAGTTGCTGGTGCCGGGTGGCGAGGGATCGATCACCGATCCCGTCGTGTCGTTTGACGGGCGGTGGGTCTACTACGTCCATCTGTACGACTTGCAGAAGCCGAATCAGTGGGAGCCGTCGTCGCGCGGGGCGGACATCTTCAAGATTCATCTGCCGTCGCGGCGAATCGTCCGGCTGACGAATCAGCGGTTCGCCCCCAACACTGGAGCAGGACAGTGGGCGAGCGATTTTCGCAATGTCTCGCGCAAGGAAGAGGGGAAGACACACTTCTCGTACGGAGTCTTCAATATGGGGCCGTGTCCGTTGCCCGGCGGACGGATCGCCTTCACGAGCAATCGCGAGGGACTGCGACCTTCGAAGGGTTATCCCGCCGTCGCGTTGCAATTGTTCGTGATGGACGACGGCGGCGACGCCGACGTGGACCCCGACGCGCAGTACCCCGCCAACATCGAGAAGATCGGGCACTTCAATCTCGCCGGAGCGCTGCATCCCGTCGTGCTGACCGACGGCAGGATCATGTTCAGCACGCTCGAATCGCAGGGCATCCGCAGCGAAATCCTGTGGGGCGTCTGGACGATTCATCCCGACGGCACGAACTGGGGGCCGCTGGTCAGCGCGTTCGATCCGGGAGGGGCTCCCAACGGGTTCCACTTTCAGACGCAGTTGTCGGATGGTTCGCTCGTGATCGAGGAGTACTACAACCAGAACAACAGCGGCTTCGGGGCGTACTTCAAGTTGCCGAAGTCTCCGCCCGAGGGCTATCCCGCGTTTGGTCCCGCGTGGACGCGCGATCCGCGAGTGCCGCCCCTGCGGTTTGGGCGATTCGACAACGGCAAGGGGAAGTGGTATGGGCTGCCGTTCACTCCGGCGGGGGCGGTCTCGCTGACCCCCTTCGCGGACAATGGCGAGGGACCGGCCGATCCGGCGATCCCCGGCGACAAGAACTCGCCCCGCGTGGGCAAGTTCACGCATCCCTCGGGCGCCCCCGGCAACCATCTGCTGACGATCTATTCGCCGGGACCGGTCAATCACCAATACACGTTTCTGCCGCAACTCGATGGCGGCATCTGCCTGCTCAAGAACGGTGAGCCGATCGACGAGCCCGCCGCGCTGCGGCTCATCAAGAACGATCCGGAATACAACGAAAGCTGGCCGCGGGCGGTCGTGCCGTACCAGCGCATCTATGGCATCGACGAGCCGCGACAACTCCCACGACTGGCCAACGACGGCCGGAAATCGCCGCAGCTCCCCGAGGGAACGCCCTTCGGATTGGTCGGAACGTCGAGCCTCTACAAGCGCGAGAGCTATCCGAACGGCACCGTTCCGGAAGGGAGCGTGACCGCGACATTTTCCGGTTCAGGCGGCAACGATCCGTGGAAGGGACTCGACCCGTTCACGACGCACGGCAACGGGATGGCCCTGAACTGGCACAATCAGGGAGCCGACGCCGGGCTGTATTCCAACGATGAGATTCACGCCATTCGCCTCCTCGTGCAGGAACCAACCACGGACCGGCATCGCGGCTTCAAGCAGGGCCGGCTGTTCTTCAATCACGCCAGCGAACGAATGCGGATCCTCGGCGAGATTCCGGTCCGCAAGTTCGGGTCGAAATCGGCAGCCGCCTTGATAGACGGGCAACCGACAGATCCGGACGGCAACCCGGACACGAGCTTCCTCGCCCGGATTCCCGCCGACACCTCGTTCACGTTCCAGACGATCGACAAGCACGGCCTGGTGCTGAACATGTCCCAGACCTGGCACCAGCTTCGACCGGGTGAGATTCGTCACGACTGCGGCGGTTGCCACGCTCACAGCCAGAAGCCGACCGATTTCTCTTTGACCGCCGCCGCCAAGTCCGATTACAAAATCTGGGATCTCGTCAACCGGACGCCGCGCGTGACGGACCAGTCGGCCGACGAATCGAAACAACAGTGGGATGCCGATCAATCCACCGGCCTGAAGTTCACACACGGGCCACTCAACGTCGAGTACTTCCGTGACATCCAACCGATCCTGCGCAGGAGTTGCATCGCCTGTCACTCGAAGTCGGCGGATCTGTCGAACCCGCCGGCGGGCTCAGCGGGCAATCTGGTCCTCGATGCGGATGACGAACTGATCCAGTACGAGCATCGCGGCAAGTTCCCCGGCACGTACTACCGACTGGCGATCGACGATCGCGCCAAGTTCGGTCACAAGCCGGTTGGTTGGGACAGTTGGGGCGCGATGCAGGCGTCGCGCTATATTCGCAAGCTGCAATCGCGCCGCAGTCTGCTGGCATGGAAGATATTTGGTCGGCGTCTGGACGGCTTCACAAACGACGACCATCCGTCCGAATCGGCACCGGGGAAGGGGGACCTCGTCCATCGCGGCGAGCCAATCGACGTGCAAAAGCACAAAGCGCGGCAGGACGTTGACTACTCCGGCAGCATCATGCCGCCCCCCGAGGCCGTGGCGGGAACCTTCGTCGGACCTGGCGGAACCAAAATCAAAGTCGAACCGCTGACGGACGAAGACCGCCGAACAATCGTCCGGTGGATCGACCTCGGGTGTCCCATCGACTTGGATTTCGATCCGGCTCATCCCGAACAGCGCGGCTATGGATGGATGCTGGACGACAACCGCCCCATCGTGGCGGTGACCTCACCCGCGGCCGGGCCGAATCGTGACCTCACCCGCTTCCTGATCGGCCTGCACGACTACGGCTCGGGCCTCGACCAATCCACGTTCCAAGTCGTGGCCGACTTTCCGGTGGACGACGCACCGGCCGGAGAAAACCTGGCACCACGCTTCCAGCCCGAATCGCAAGGCGTCTGGGCTCTGAAGCTGTCAAAGCCAGTGACATCGCTGCCGCGCGCAAAACTGATTGTGTCCGTGAAAGACCGGCAGGGGAACGAGACCCGCGTCGAACGAACACTGTCGGTTCCGTAGACGGTGGCTAACAGGTTTGTGGAAACGGGAACAATCGTCCGGATACTGGATAATCGCCGTCCACGAGCCCATTTCATTCCGGGAGACACGCGATGAGCGACAGCATGACAATCGACAGTCTGCGTCAGGCACTTGCCGATGCCGAAGCCCAGCATGGCCCCGACCATTTCGAAACGGCCCAGGCCACATATCGATTGGCCATTTATCGCCAAATGGACGGAAAAGACGGTGCCGCCGAGGCCGAGGCATTGGCGATGCGAGCACTGGCCATCTACGAAAAGAATCCCCCGTTCCATCGTTGTCAGGCGGGACCGCTCAGCATGTTGGCGCTGTTTCACATCCGGAAAGGAAAGAAGGCGGAAGCCGAGGCGATGCTCCGCCGGTCAATCGAACTCCTGCAAGAAGAACGCGAGGACGGTAGCGGGTACGAGGACGGGAGTGGTTGCGAGGACGATCTGCAGAATCTGGGTGTCCTTCTGCACGAACAGGGGCGCTACCTGGAAGCCGCCGAGTTTCTGGACCGCGGGTTGCGGGTCACCGAGCGAAACATGGGCGTCGATTACAAGCACCTCGGCTTTCAATTGCGACCGCTGTCCCGGGCGTATATCGGGCTGCATCGTTACGACGATGCGATCGAGATCTTGCAGCGAGTCCTCGATCTGGACCGGCAACACGACCGCTACGACACCGATGAGCATGGCGAGTTGCTGGAAGAAATCGCCGCGCTGCATGCGAAGGCGGGACGCCCCGAGCAGGCCGATGAAGTCCTGCGTGAGGCGCATCGGCTCCGGGTTCAGTTGGACACCGAAATCGGAACCGACTACGGGCACATGCCGTACTACGACAGTCAGCGGAAAGCGATGGAGAATCTCGTCGAGCAGGCGAATGTCCTCGCGGCTCGCAACGATTTCGCCGGAGCCATCGGCCTCGTTGAGAAGGTCGTCGTCCATCATGCATCGCAAACTCAACACCCGGTCGGCTGGCAGCACGATCTCCACACGAAGCTCGCCCGCTGGCACCGCGAACTCGGACACTTCGCCGAAGCAGAGGTGCTGCTCAATCAATCGCGCGAGTATCTCGAATCGAAGGTGATTCCGCTGGACGAACTGCAACGCCAGATTCTGGAGAACCGCAACGAACCGAAGACGCCATCCGGAACCTATATCAAGCCGATCGCCTGCGTGTATTCCGAACCACTCGGTTGGGTGTGGCACGAGCTGGGACTGCTCCACGATAAGTCCGGCCGTCTCGAAGACGCGCTGTGGGATTTTGCCAAGGCGGCCGAAATCTGGAAGGTCACCCACGACATCGTCCCCGGATTCGTCTCGACAAGCCTGCTCAGCATCGCGGCGATCCACGGGAAGAGGGGCGATTGGAAACGGGCGGGCGAACTGATGGAAGAAGCCCTCGTGCTGGAACGGTCGATTCAACCGGACAGCTCGCACGTGGCCAAGCTCTGTGCGAATTTGGCGGCGGCGCGCCGGGAGCAGGGGCGTGTCGCGGAGGCCGCACAGCTTCGGCTGACGGCGGCCGACATGCTGCTCAACAACGAAGGCCCCGGTCAGTTGCAGGTCTTGTTCGAGTTGAACGAGGCGGGGCAGGCGTTCCTCGCGCTGAGGGACTGGAGCCGGGCGATGACCTGCTTCAAGCGGTCGCTCGCCCTGTTGCGTGAGGCGAATCCGGTCCACAAGCAGCCGATCGTCGGCCTGCTGCTAAACCTGTCGAACGTTGAGATTCAGCAGCAACACTTTGCCGAATCGTTGCCCTACCTGCGCGAAGCCCTCCCCATTTGCGAGAGTGATCCCGTCGTTTTGACCCGCGAGCACAACGCCGTCCTGCGCCGACTGACGGAATCACTCGTCGCCTGCGGTCTCTTCGACGAGGCCGAGAACGTCGGACTTCGCTGGCTCGCCTATCTCGACAAGAATACGGGGGGCGACGAGCCGGAACTTCCCGCCGCGTTGGGCAATCTCGCTCAGGCCTATCACGGACTGCGGCAGGACGAGCAGGCGCTGCGACTCATCGAACGAGCCATCCCGCTCGTCGAACGCCACGGCCGCCCCAACGACCCGAGCATTTCGGCCTACTTCTACATCCACGCCGAAATCCTCAAGAAGCTCGGCCGCCACGCCGCCGCCAAAGCCGCCACCGCCCGCGCCCGCGAAATCGAAACCCGAAAACCCAAGTAGCCCTCCTCCCTCCGCGTGATGGACCTTGTGTGATCGGGCATCAGATAGATGGCGGGGAGCGTTTCGGTGGCTCGGAAGTAGTTTTGAGCGTCCGGGTCGCAACGCGACAAGAGGCAAAAGCTCAAACGGTTCCACCGGTCATCAACCTCTTGTGCCTTCGTAACCCAGACGTCCAAAGCCACGTCTGAGCCACCCCGCGCTCGATGAAACAAGCCAACCAATTGCCCGGCGAACGAATGTAAGCGACTAGCGGAGGCGTTTTATGTAGTCGTGCAACTTGTGGAAGTCGATCGCATGGGCGTCGGTCAATATCTCAGGAAGATCCCTAGGCGAGCATTGCAATAAGACGGGGACAATCCGTTTGTCGAGAGCCCACGCGGCGGAGACTTCGCGTTGGACCCAGGCGCTCTGAATGCTCCGCGGCGAGACGAGAATCCACACTTCGGCTGAAGCCCGAATCGAAGCTCGAATCTCGTCCTGGAACTTGTCCCCGGGTTGCAAGCTCTTTTCTGCCATGAAGCAAGATTTGCCGACCTCGGCAAGAGCGTCATAGATTTGCCTAGCTTCGTCCTTGTCCTGAGTCGAATAGCTCAGGAACACATCATATCGCTGGTTGTCGGAACCAATCGGAACGGGTTGTGGGGACACCGGCGTGCCAATCAGATTTTCGAAGCTTGGGTCATCGGGATTCTCCTGGATATCGTCGATCAGCCGGACAAGGTGGGTGTCAAAGTACTGGCACAGCTCGCGCCAGTGCCAAGAACCCCGTCCCCTGGGCACGGATGAGCAGGCACGGCGAAACTTCGCCGCCTCTGTTGCGCCTACTTGGTCCTTTATCACTTTCAGCGTTCGATCGCACCATCGCTGGAGCGAAGCAAGAGCGCCGTTCTCGTCAAACGCCGCATCGTAGCTGCTATAGTACTCGTCGTGGAGACGCTGAATTTTGTTGCGCTGACCGTCAATAGCCGCCAAGACTTCGTTCAATCGCTGCTGATGCATCTGAGACATCCGTGTATGAGCCACAGTTCCGTTGATAAAGTTCCGTAGGGTGGGCACCGCCCGCCAACTTGGCTTACTTTTTGTTATCCAGCCACTCGTTCCAACACGTCCAACGGGAGGGCTCCGTTTTGGAGGAGGATGTCGTGGAATTCTCTCACGCCGAACTTGTCGCCGAGAGTTTACTGGACCTTCGCGCAGAGTTCCTTGATGTTTGGCTCGCCGATTTGGTAGGCAAGGCGAACTCTCAAAATGGCAACCGTTCCACGCGGTTTTCCCACTCTGACACTTCCGAGGCTTTCGCGATCAGTTCCAAATCCTCCACATACTGGCCAATCGTGCCTCGCAGTTGGTGGCCGAATACCAAGCCGGAGAATGGTCGCTGTTCCTGCTGCCAGTCTTCCGCCAGCGCTCGGAATCGAATGTCCTGCGTGAAGAGTACTCGTTGTAGCTCGTGGGCACGCTCCAGCAACTCATCGTCCGTTCGCGTGTGCCAGCCGTCTTCGATGGCGGTCAGTACGTCGATTCCGCGCCGACGCAACTGCACAGCGACTGCGGATGGAACATGGACATCCAAGTAGAGCGAGACGGCCATCTAACGCCCCCTCAGTGCGCTCAGCCGCTGAATCAGTGGCGATCTCGGCGAGGCGGCGGTGAGTTGATCGACCCGGGCCAACTCCTCTTGGATCTCTTCGTCGATTTCCGCTTGATGGTCGTAGTAGTAGGCCATCGCGGCATGAGCTTCCGCTGATGACAGATAGGGATGTTGTCGGCACATCTCGTCGGGCGACCAGCCGTGCGCCAGGTAGTCCATCACGAGTTGTGAGACTCGAACTCGCGGCCAGCGTTCCAAACGGGCCGTGTCTTCTTCGAGCTTCTCGATGTGGGGATAAGCCAATTGCATCGCCATGTCGTAAGTTCTCCTTTGCAAGTGACCTATCCTAAAGGGCGGCTCCTGTGTGACGCAATCTGTGGATTGGCACGAGGGCGATTGCCCCATCAAGAAGTCCCCTCGCTCCCTCCTCACAGAGCCGGGACGTGGGGACCGGAAGATACTCACACTACTTTTTGCTCGCGAGCCACTCGTTCACGACCTGTTCCAGCACATCCAACGGGAGGGCTCCGTTTTGGAGGAGGATGTCGTGGAATTCTCGAACGTCGAACTTGTCGCCTAGTTTTAGCTTGGCCTTCGCGCGGAGTTCCTTGATCTTGAGTTCGCCGATTTTGTAGGCGAGGGCCTGGCCGGGCCAGGCGATGTAGCGGTCGATCTCGTTCGTGATGTCGTGTTCGTCCTTCGGGGCGTTGTCTTTGAAGAACTGGATCGCTCGGTCGCGGGGCCACTCCATGGAGTGGATTCCCGTGTCGACGACCAGTCTCACCGCGCGCCACATCTCGTAGGTGAGCTGGCCCATTTTGGAATACGGGTCTTCGTAGAGGCCCATCTCGTCGCCGAGGCTTTCGGCGTACAGGGCCCAGCCTTCGACATAGGCCGTGAAGCCGGCGTGCCTGCGGAATTCAGGGACGTGTTCCAGTTCGGTGGCCAGCGCGATTTGCAGGTGGTGACCGGGCACTGCTTCGTGCAGCGAGAGGGCGGCGATCTCGTACTTGGGCCGCTTCTCGGGTTTGTAGAGATTGACGAAGTAGGTGCCGGCGCGCGTGCCATCGGCGGCCGGGGGGCGGTAGTAGGCGGTCGTCGTGTCGGGAGCCATGTGTTCGGGGATGGCCTCGACGCCGTACGGGATGCGTGGCAGCTTGCGGAAGAGTTTCGGCAGGTGCGGATCGACGCGCTTCGAGAATGCCTGATAGGCGGTTAGTAAGTCGTTGGCGTCGGTGTAGCGGTACTGCGGCGCGGTGCGCAGATGCTCGAAGAACTCGGGCAACGTTCCCTGGAAGCCGACCTGTTCGCGAACGCGCTCCATCTCGGCGCGGATGCGCTTCACTTCGGCCAGCCCGATGTTGTGGATCTGCTGTGGAGTCAGCGACGTGGTCGTGTGCTTTCGCGCGAGGAACGCGTAGAACGCCTGACCGTTCGGCAGCCGGGAGGCTCCGGTTTGAGACAGGCACGCGGGGAAGTACTCCCGCTCGAAGAAGCCGAGGAATTTTCGGTACGCCGGGACAAGCTGTTCGCGGATCGCGGCTTGAGCCTCGCGCTGCAGGCGGTCCCGGTCGGCGGGGGCGATTTCGGGCGAGACGGACTTGAACGGCTTGTAGTACGGGCTGGCCGTCGGGTCTTCGACGATCTGCTTCCTGAGTTGAGCGGGCAGACGCTGCATGACGATCTGCGGCTGAACCATCTTCGCGCCGATGCCCGCCCGCATGACGGCGATGGTCTGATCGACATAGGCCGGGAACGATCGCAGGCGCGTCAGCCAGTCCTCGTAGTCCTTGACGGTCGTGAACGACAGTCCGTCGCCCACCGAACTTTCGTCTTGAATCCCGTTGCGATGGTCGAGCGGGACGAGATGCCAGTTGAATTGGAACTCTTCGACGTCGACCTCGATCTGCCGCCGGAACAGGAGGTAGTTGAGCCGCTCCGCCGACTCCAGCTTCGACTGATCGAATCCGTCCAACTGCGTGAGCACCTGGCGCTGATGCTCGTGCCGGCGCTGGATGGCGGCGAGGCTCACGTCGGGCCAACGGTTGTTGTAGCGCTTGTCGCCGAGGTGCGAGGCGAACGTCGGAGCCTCGCGCAGCGTGTACTCCCACTCGTCGTCAAACAGCTTGGAAAGCCGCTCGGCGGGAGCTTGTGCGAGGGCGGCCGAGGTCACGAAGCAGGCGGCGAAAGTCAGAACGCAGCGTGTGAAAGTCATGAGGGTGCTCGTTGGAAAACGGAATGTCGGGACCGACCACCCGACGCGACAGTTCGTCATTTCGCCGACGATTCGGCCACGGGCCGCAGTTCGACTCGCCGCACGTCCATGACGGCGACGCCCTCTTTCTTTTGAGGTTTGATCGACAGCGTGTAGCGTCCCGGTTTGGCGAGCGTCACTTCTCCGAGGTCTTGCGGGACGAATTTCTGAAACCCGCCGGTCGCGGGGACGGTGAGCGGCAACGTCTGAACGGACTCCTTGTCAGGGCCAGTGACTTCAAAATGGACGAGACTTCCGCCGTTGGTCCCGCAGCCGACGTGCGGCACCAGACGGAAGCGGCCCGGCTTGGTGATCGTGAACTCAAACCGTGCCCAGTCTTCCTGACGAACCCAGAAGCCGAGCGTGTCCTTGTTCGGCAGCGGTTCGTACCGCAGCATTGTGCCGAAGACGTCGGCGGTGCTGGAGTGCATCATCACCGAGCCATCGTCGGCCTGAAGGTTCGGCGCATAGTCGGGATTGGGTGTCGGCAGCTTCGCCCCGACTGACTCGCGCCACGCGGCCAGTTTCGCGTGCAGGTCTTTCGCGATGTCGGCGTTCTGTTCGATCAGGTTGTTCGACTCGCGCATGTCCTTGGCGAGGTTGAACAGCTCGCGCCGTCCGGTCTCGTAGAACTCGATCAGCTTCCAATCCCCCGCCCGAATCGCCGCGCCGGGCTTCGCTCCCGCGTTGCCGTTGTAGTGCGGGAAGTGCCAGTAGATGGCGTCGCGCGTCAGCTTGCCGCTGCCGTCGAGAACGGGACGGAGATCGAGACCGTCGAGGGGAAGCGCGGAACTCGGAGCGCGGAGCGCGGAGCCTGAAGAGACTGCCTTCCGCTCCGCACTCCCCGTTCCGCGCTCCGCGCTGGCTGTCGCCGCCAGGATCGTTGGGAACAGGTCGATGCTGCACGCGATCTCATCGCTCGTGCTGCCCGGTTTCACGACGCCCGGCCAGCGGACGATCAGTGGGACGCGGAGGCCGCCTTCGTAGAGGTGGCTCTTGCCGTCTCGCAGCGGCGCGTTCGAGGTCGGGGCGATGATCTGGCCGTTGCCGTTACAGAGGCCGCCGTTGTCGGACGTGAAGAGGACGAGAGTCCGCTCGCTCAGCTTGTGGTCGTCGAGCCGTTTCAGCACGCGGCCGACGGCTTCGTCCATGCTCTCCATCATCGCGGCATAGATGGGGTTCTGCTGCGAGCCATTCGGGTCTTTCGGCATCGCGCCGTACTTGGCGATGGTCTCGGCCTTCGCCTTCAGCGGCGTGTGGACGGCGAAGTGAGGCAGGTACAAGAAGAACGGTTTCTCTTTGTGGACGTCAATAAATTTCTCGGCTTCAGCGGCGAGACGGTCAGTCACGTATTCGCCTGCTGGGGCTTGTTCCAGTCCGGGGATCGTCTTGCCGCTCTTTTTGGCATTCCCGCCGGCGGTGTAGGGAG
Organism: Schlesneria sp.; assembly: GCA_031412755.1. Classification (GTDB taxonomy): domain Bacteria; phylum Planctomycetota; class Planctomycetia; order Planctomycetales; family Planctomycetaceae; genus Schlesneria. The sequence goes on from JANODP010000455.1 coordinate 24,282, forward strand.
CGAAGTAGCTGTACGGCTGACCGGCGTCATCGCCCGCGATGTTGATGTCGAAGCCGTGATCGGTCGGCAGCGAACCGGCTCCACCGAGATGCCATTTCCCGATCGAGGCACTCGCGTAACCGGCGGGCTTCAGGGCCTCGGCAATCGTCACCTCAGAGGCGGGCAGCTTGAGCGGCACCTCCGGCGCGACCAACCGATGCGCGGGCCGCTTCGGAGCACCGGGCAACCACGTCGTGATGCCGCTGCGCTGCGGATACCGCCCGGTCAGGAGGGCCGTTCGCGTCGGCGAGCAGACCGGACACGCGGCATAAGCCTGAGTGAACCGCATCCCCTCGGCCGCCAGCTTGTCGAGGTTCGGCGTCTTGTGAAACTTGCTCCCGTAACACCCGAGGTCCGCCCACCCGAGGTCGTCAATCACGAAGAGCACAACGTTCGGCTTGGCCTCCGCCGCAGCAGAGACACCACCCGACATCGTCAACAACGTGAATACTGCACCGAGATGCCACGCCCGCATTGAACCGTCCCCCACAAGGTTGTCTTCCCACCGCAATCTCTTCGTGAAGATAGCCGCGTCGGGAGCCAGAGACCAGAACGCCGGTTTGGTTGCCCTGCCCGGGTCAGGTCAGGCTCTTCCCAAACGACGGCGGCCCGCCCATGATTGTCGAGTAGGTTGGATGTTGATTTGGGAACCGGCGTCGGTCTGTCGGCCAACGGCAAAGGGATCGCGAATGAGCAGCTCAGCACGGTGTCTAAAGATCGCGATTCTCGAAGACAATGCCGACCGAACGGCCGCCATGCGAGCTGCTTTGGCGGACAAGCTCTACATGTACGAGCCTCACTTCCTGCCAACCGCTCCGTTGATGCTGGCCTGGTTGGAGCGGCACCTGGACGAAGCCATCGCGATCTCGCTCGATCACGATTTGGAACTACCTCCGCACGCCGTTGACAGAACCGATCCGGGCGACGGTCGTGCCGTGGCCGAGGCACTTGCAGCCCGAGTACCAAGCTGCCCGGTGGTCATCCACACGACCAACGTCCCCGCCGGGGATGGCATGGAATCGGCGCTGGTCGAAGCCGGTTGGCAAACCTACCGCGTGACTCCCTACGATGATCTGCGTTGGATTCAAGAAGCATGGCTGCCCCTCATCCGCGAGGTCGTGTTTGAGACGGCGACAGTGCTGCCCGTCGCAGAGGCGCAGCCAGTTGTCTCCGCCACGAACTGACCCGGGTTTCCGACAGGCCGTTCGCCCCGAGAATCGCTGTCTTCCGCGCGACGCTTCCCCGATGCAGGCCAATCGGCAGGTCCGGTTTGACACTCGCCGGGCATCGACCGATACTGATTCCCGGTTCGAGTTTCGAGCCGCCTGCCGGTTGAACCCGCCTCCGTTCCTTTCCCGCTTGTTTGTCGAGGACTTCCCGATGCGCTGTCGGTCTGTTGTTGGAGCCACGTCTGTGGCGAGTCTGTTGGTTTTGGCTGCGGCCTCCGTTCAGGCGGCCGATCGGAAGATCGAGTTCAACCGGGACGTGCGGCCGATCCTGTCGAACAACTGCTATCTGTGTCATGGCCCGGACAAGAATCAGCTTCAGGCCGGGTTGCGGCTCGACCAGCGAGAGAGCGCCGTCGGGAAGCTGGAGTCGGGGCATACGGCCATCGTGCCGAAGGACATCTCGGCGAGCGAACTCGTCAAGCGGATCACGTCAGCGAATCCCGACGAGCAGATGCCGCCCAAGGCCAGCGGGAAGAGTCTGACTGCGGCCGACATCGAGACGCTGAAGTTGTGGGTCGCTCAAGGGGCTGAGTATCAGGGGCACTGGTCGTTCCTCGCGGCCGTCCGTCGCGACCCGCCTGCCACGAAGTTTACGAACAACGTCCGCAACGACATCGACCGGTTCGTGCTGGCGAAACTCGAACAAGCGGGCCTCGAACCGTCGGGCGAAGCGGACAAGATCGCCCTCATCCGGCGCGCGACTCTCGATCTGACCGGCCTTCCGCCGACGCCTGCGGAAGTGGACGCCTTCCTTGCCGATGCATCGCCCGAAGCTTACGAGCGGGTTGTGGACCGGTTGCTCCAGTCGCCGCGCTACGGCGAGCATCAGGGCCGCATCTGGCTGGATGCCGCCCGCTACGGAGACACGCACGGACTGCACCTCGACAACGAGCGGTCGCTCTGGCCGTATCGCGAGTACGTCATCAACGCCTTCAACCAGAACAAGCCGTTCGACCAGTTCACCATCGAGCAACTGGCGGGCGATCAGATTCCGAACGCCAGCGTCGAGCAGAAGGTGGCGTCGGGCTTCAACCGCTGCAACGTGACGACCAGCGAGGGGGGCTCGATCAATGACGAAGTCCTCGTGCGGTACGCCGTCGATCGGACGGAGGCCCTTTCGACCGTGTTCCTCGGTCTGACGTTGCAATGTGCCGTCTGCCACTCGCACAAATTCGACCCGGTCACGCAGAAGGAGTTCTATTCGCTCTACTCGTACTTTTACTCGATGAGCGATGCGGCGATGGACGGCAACGCGTTGCTTCCCGCTCCGACTTTGAAACTGCCCACGTCCGAGCAGACGGCGCGGATGAAACAGCACGACGACGAACTGGCCGCGCTGCGGAAGTCGATCACGGATGAACTCGCCAAGATTCAATACGTCGATCCGCTCGCCGGAGTCGAGATTCCCGCCGACGCTCTCACGGTGATCCGACAGGAATACGTCTGGTTCGACGACGACAAGTTTCCCGCCGGTGCCAACCTGCAAGGGAATTCACCGTGGAAGTTCGTCACCAAGGCCGAGGGCCCCGTCTTCAGCGGTGAGAAGTCGTCCACGCGCACGGCGACCGGCGTGTCGCAGCACTTCTTCACCGGAGCCAACCCCGGCCTGAAGCTGGGTGAGGGCGATGTCCTGTTTGCTTACGTCTATCTCGATCCGGCCAATCCGCCGAAGTCAATCATGCTCCAATTCAATGACGGTCAGTGGGAGCATCGCATGAACTGGGGCGACGAAGACGCGATCGCGTTCGGTGCGAAGAACACTCCCGCCAAACGACTCGGTGGCGCGTTGCCCAAGACGGGCGAATGGGTCCGGCTGGAAGTCAACATCGCCGACGTGGGCCTGAAAGCGGGAACGACCTTGAACGGTTGGGCCTTCATTCAGGCGGACGGCACGTGCTACTGGGACAGGGCGGGCGTGATCACTGGCTCGACTCCGGTATCGACCGAGTTCAACTCACAACTGGCATGGGAAGACTCCGAGTTGCCGACTCCCAAAGCGACGCTCCCCGCGCACATTCAAGCGGCTCTGAAGGTCGAGTCCGCGAAACGAAACCCCGACCAATCCAAACAACTTCGCGACTACTTCCTCCAGTCGATCAACACCGGCACGCGAGCAACCTTCGCCGCCATCGACACCAAGATCGCCGATGTCGAGAAGCAGAAGAAGGATCTCGACGGAGCCATCCCCGCGACGATGATTTCCGAAGACCTGGCTCAACCGCGCGAGACCTTTGTCCTGATCCGAGGGGCCTACGACAAGAAGGGCGAGAAGGTTGAGCGTGGCGTGCCGTCCGCACTGCCTCCGCTCCCCGAGGGGGTGCCGAACAACCGGTTTGGTCTGGCGAAGTGGCTCACCGCGCCGAACCATCCGCTGACCTCGCGCGTCATCGTGAACCGTTACTGGCAGCAGTTCTTCGGCAACGGAATCGTCAAGACGGCCGAAGACTTCGGGGCGCAGGGAACGTGGCCGACGCATCCCGAGCTGCTCGACTGGCTCTCCACCGAGTTCATCCGCTCCGGTTGGAACGTGAAGCAGATGCACAAGCTGATGGTCATGTCGGGGACGTATCGCCAGTCGGCCAAAGTCTCGCCAACGCTCCTCGCCCGCGATCCCGACAATTTCTTACTCGCCCGAGGCCCGCGCTTCCGCCTCGAAGCCGAAGTCATTCGCGATTCGGTCCTGGCGATGAGCGGCCTGCTCGTCGAACGAGCGGGCGGCAAGAGCGTGAAGCCGTACCAGCCCGAGGGTGTCTGGGAAGCGGTCGCCTTCGTCGGCAGCAACACGCGCGAGTTCAAGCAGGACGCGGGTGAGAGCCTCTACCGCCGCAGCATGTATACATTCTGGAAGCGCACATCACCGCCGCCGTCGATGGCCACGTTCGACGCCCCGTCGCGAGAGAACTGCACCGTCCGCCGACCTCGTACCAACACGCCGCTCCAAGCGCTCGCTCTGATGAACGACAAGCAATACGTCGAAGCCGCCCGCAAGCTGGCGGAACGAATGCTGACCGAAGGGGGCTCGACCCGCGAGTCGCGTCTCACCTTCGGCTTCCGCTGGACCACGGCTCGCCCGCCAACGGCCAAAGAACTCGAAGTCCTGCAACGCACGTTGCAGAAGCAGTTAGCCACCTTCCAAGCCGACAAGCCCGCCGCCGAGAAACTGCTCGCCTACGGAGACTCACCCCGCAACAAGAACCTCGAACCCGCCGAGTACGCCGCGTGGACGATGATCGCCAACCTGCTCATCAACCTCGATGAGACGATTACGAAGTGAGGTAGCCTGCGATGACCACAACTGCTCCCTCACTCGGGCCGTTCGACTTGGAAAGGGTGTTCCGCGCCGTGGACAAGATCACCGAACGATTGAACCGCGCCGCGGCTGCTCTCGACGGAGCGGGTATTCCGTACGCGGTCATCGGCGGAAACGCCGTGGCCAACTGGGTGTCACGAGTCGATGAATCAATGACGCGGTTCACGAAAGATGTCGATATTCTGCTGAGATCATCCGATCTCGATGCAGCCGAAGCCGCATTGGTCGCAGTCGGTTTCATTCGGAGAACGATGCTTGGGATCACTGCATTCCTCGACGGTCCAAACAGCAAGTTCGGAGACGCTGTGCATGTCATCGTCGCCGGAAGAAAGGTTCGCTCCGAATACCTGCTCCCCGCTCCCGATGTCGAAGAGCGCGAACGTGGGCCTGACTACTACGTGTTGAAGCTGGATGCCTTGGTTCGAATGAAGCTGACTTCTAACCGCGACCATGACCGGACCCACATCCGCGACTTGATGAAGGTGGGACTGGTCGATGAATCGTGGTTGACTCGCGTCCCACCGGAGTTGGTGGAGCGGCTGCAATACTGCCTCGATACTCCGGACGGCTGACCATATTTGCTGAATACAATCCACGAAGAAAGAACCCCTCACCCTAACCCTCTCCCCTCCAAGGCGAGGGGCGAGGGGACAAGGCGAAGATCAGACGAAAACAAGACCAGACGACGAAGACACGACAACGATCTGACCACTCACACAGGAGACTCACATGGACCCGTTTCTCGAATACCAGCAGGCGATGACTCGGCGGCATTTTTTTGGGAGGCAGGCTTGCGGGCTGGGGGCGGTGGCGCTCGGGGCCTGCATGAATCCGAGCATTTTTGCGGGAGATCTGGCTGCGGGGGGAACCAACGCGGCACCGAATGCGATGGGGACGCATGGCGTGATGCCCGCCTTCCATCACGCGCCGAAGGCCAAGCGGGTGATCTGGCTGTTCATGGCGGACGGGCCGTCGCAGCTTGACCTGTGGGATTACAAGCCGAAGCTCGGCGAATACTTTGACAAGGATCTGCCCGAGTCGATCCGCAACGGCCAGCGGATCACAACGATGACTTCGGGGCAGGCCCGGTTCCCGGTCGCTCCGTCGATCTTCAAGTTTGCCCAGCATGGCAAACATGGGGCGTGGGTCAGCGAACTGCTGCCGCATCTGGCGGGAAGCGTCGACGACATGTGCATCATCAAGTCGATGCACACCGACGCCATCAATCACGATCCCGCCATCACGTTCATCACGACGGGGAGCGAAATCCCCGGCCGGCCGTCGCTCGGCGCATGGCTCTCGTACGGAATCGGCAGTCCGAACGATGACCTGCCGAGTTTCGTCGTGCTCATTTCGCGACTGGCTCAGGGGGGATCGACGCAGGCACTGTTCTCGCGCATGTGGGCGGCCGGTTTTCTGCCGACGAAGCACGCGGGGGTGTCGATGAGGTCGTCGGGAGACCCGGTGCTGTACCTGTCGAACCCGCCGGGCGTGTCGAGCGACATGCGGCGTCAGATGCTCGACGGGCTGAGTGAACTCAACCAGCAGCGACTGACGGAAGTGGGCGACCCCGAGATCTCCGCGCGGATCGCCCAGTACGAGATGGCCTATCGGATGCAGACCTCCGTCCCCGAGTTGGCCGACATCTCGAAGGAGCCGAAGCATGTCCTCGACATGTACGGCCCCGAGGTCAATCAGCCGGGTTCGTTTGCCTACAACTGTCTGCAGGCGAGACGTCTGGCCGAGCGAGGCGTCCGGTTCACGCAGGTCTTTCTGCGAGGCTGGGACCACCACGGCAGCCTGCCCGGTTCGATCCGGCAACTCGTCACGGCGTGCGATCAGCCGTGCGCGGCCCTCATCAAGGATCTCAAGCAGCGCGGGATGCTCGACGAGACGCTGATCGTGTGGGGCGGCGAGTTCGGGCGCACGGTCTACAGTCAGGGAACGCTGACGAAGGACAACTACGGTCGCGACCATCATCCGCGCAACTTCACGATGTGGATGGCGGGAGGCGGCACGAAGCCGGGCCTCGTCCACGGCGAGACCGACGACTTCAGTTACAACATCACCGACAAGCCGGTCCACGTGCATGACCTCAACGCCACGATCCTGCACCTGCTGGGGATCAACCACGAAAAACTGACCTTCCGCAACCAGGGCCGCGACTTCCGCCTGACCGATGTCCACGGCAAGGTCGTCACGGATATTCTGGCCTGACAAACCACACACACTCCGTGGAGAGCAACTCAATGATCACCGTACTCGAAGCACCGCCGCTGCTTGAACCAATTGCGCCGGATGCGGTCCACACCGCAGACGACTTGTTACAGATGCTGGATGGCGAGCAATACGAACTCGTGGATGGGCAACTTGTGGAGCGAGACATGGGCGCACTCTCGGGCTGGGTTGGCGGTGAAGTCTTCGGTCGGATTCGTGAGTACGCGATTCAGCACGGCGGCTGGGCCTTCGGCGACGGGGTCGGCTACCGCTGTTATGCCGACGATCGCGAGCGGGTTCGCAAACCGGATGCCTCGTTCATTCGAGCCGACCGCCTGCCGAGTCCCCCTGAGGGCTATATCACCATCGCCCCCGATCTGGCCGTCGAAGTCGTCTCACCGAATGACATCTACTACGAGGTGGAAGCGAAGGTCGATGAGTACCTTGCGGCGGGCGTTCGGATGGTCTGGGTGATCAACCCTGCCAACAACTCCGTGCGAGTCTTTCATCCGAAACGCATCGTCGAAGAGATCGGTGCCGATGGCGAATTGACGGGCGGCGACGTGATGTCCGGTTTCACATGCGGCATCCGGTCGTTCTTTCCTCCGGTTCCACAGTCCGTCGGCTAAGGCAAACAGATCGGAATTGAAACGGAATGCGTAACGAGGAACTCGCGGTCTGCGGGCTGAGTGCCGTGCGGTCGCGGTTTGAGACGAAGGCCTCTTCCATCCGGCGGCTGTTCTTTGACGAGGCGACTGCGCCGCGGGTCGGCGACATCTGCAAGGCTCTGGCGGCGGCGCGGAAGATCTATCGCTGCGTCGAAGGTGACGAGTTGGAGAAGATCGCCGGGTCGGTCCATCACGGCGGGATCGTCGCCATTGTGGATCGTCCCGTGTTGAGGTCGCCTCATCCCGACGAGTTGCGTGAGTGGGCGAATCGACGCGAGCCGCTGTTGCTGCTGGACTGCATCAGCAACGTTCACAACCTCGGCGCGATCATTCGGACGGCGGCGTTCTTCGGCGTGACGAAGCTGATCCTGCCCGATCATCCCGCGGCCGCGTTGCCGACCGAGGCCACTTACCGCGTCGCCGAAGGGGGCCTCGATCACGTCGAGATCTTCCTCATCCAACGTCTCGACTGGTTCGTGCGTGAGCTGCGAAAGTACTACACGGTGATCGGAGCCGACACGCGCGGCGGCCAGCCTGACCTGGGGGACTTCGGTCACAAGCCAATCGCCCTCGTGATGGGCAACGAGGAGCAGGGTCTCGCCGATGAAGTCGCCGCGGCCTGCGACCGCCTCGTCACCATCCCCGGCAGCGGTCATGTTGAGTCGCTCAACGTGTCGGCGGCGGCGGCGGTGCTGCTGTGGGAATGCACGCGGTCCCGTGATGCCCCTCATTTGCCACGATCTGGCGCACCCGACCAGCCCGTGCGTCATCGCCCGATGTAGCCCGAGCGGTTGCCTTGCCAGTCCCGATAGGTCATGCGAGGATGCCCCTGCCTCGACGGGAAAGCCGCCTTCGAATCGACCCACCGCATGACGTCCCTCCTGATTACCGACCAGTCCGAATTCGACGACCTCTGCCAGCACATTCGCCAGGCGGGTCTGGTCGCGTTTGATACCGAGTTCGTCTCGGAATTCACGTACCGCCCCGAACTGTGCCTGTTGCAGTTCGCCACCGCCGAGCGTTGCGTGGCCGTGGACCCCTACGAGGTCTCCGACTTGAGTGCCTGGTGGGAACTGATGGCAGATGACAAGACGATGGTCATCATCCATGGCGGGCGCGAGGAGGTCCGGTTCTGTCTGACGTTTGCCAATGTTCCGCCGTGCCGATTGTGGGACGTGCAGGTGGCCGAGGGACTTCGTTCGCGCAGCTTCCCGCTGGGGTACGAGGCCATCGTCAAGCGCGTCCTCGGGCGCGAGGCGGACGGGCGCGAGACGCGGACCGACTGGCGACGGCGTCCGCTCACCGCGGGACAACTCAACTATGCCGTCGATGACGTGAAGCACGTGCTCGAAATCTACGAACGTCAGCACCAATGGCTGGGCAAGCACAAGCGGCTGCCGTGGGCCGAGGCCGAGATGCAGCGGATGATCGACGAGGTCTCGGCCGAGCGGGCTCCGGAAAGCTGGATGCGGTTGACCGGTCTGCACCGGCTCTCCGCGCGCGAGCTGGCGGTGGCGCGCGAGGTCTATCGCTGGCGCGAGGCCGAAGCGGCAGAGAAGGACCGGCCGATGCGCAAGATCCTGCGCGACGATCTGGTGCTGGAGATGGCCAAGCGTCGTCCCACCACCGAAGTCGATCTGCTGGCCGTGCGCGATATGAACCGTCCCGAGTACCGCAAGGCCGCGCCCGAGTTGCTCGCCGCCGTCGCCACCGGGATGAGTCTTCCCAAAAACGAACTCCCCGTGCTGCCGAAGTCGCTCGATGAGGAGAAGACTCACGACGAGCAGGTGATCGGCCAGTTGCTCGGCCTCGCTCTGGCCAATCGCTGCGCGGAACTGAACGTGGCGATGACCCTGGTCGGAAAGACGTCCGACCTGCGGCACCTGGTCCGCTGGCATGCCTATGGCGAACGCGAGGGCGATCCGCCGCGGCTGACTCAGGGCTGGCGGGCCGAAGTCTGCGGTGACCTGCTGACCGATGTCCTCAACGGCAAGATCACGCTTCGCGTCGCCGACCCCCAGTCGGACCATCCGCTCGTGTTCGAACGACGCGACGAAACAGCGTAGCCCGGTCCCACCGAGCGCGGAGCCTCTTCGCCGGTCCGGTTGGTCGGGTCCTGATTTTGGCGCGAACGAGCTTCAAAACCAGCCCGATGCGCGGGCGAGGGCTGAGGAGGGACGGGAGTTGAAGCCCTCGCCCGCGCGTCGGGCTGGTTGATCCTGTCAGTCACCGTCAAATTTGGACACGACCGCTCGACGCGGTTGATGGCAAACGATTATGCTGCCCGCCCGCTGAAAAGCCGACTCAAACAACTTGCCAACCATCATTGGAGAGCACCACATGGAGACCACCAACGGTCCACTCAACCGCAAGCTGCGCATGGCCCTCGTTGGCGGAGGCCAGGGGGCGTTCATCGGCCGCGTGCATGCCACCGCCGCCATCCTGGACAATCGCGCGGCGTTGGTCGCCGGAGCATTGTCGTCCGACGCGGCACGGGCCAAGGCGTCGGCCCCGGCCTACGACATCGCGGCCGACCGCGCCTACGGATCGGTGGAGGAACTGTGCGCGAAGGAAGCCGCACTGCCCGCCGACAAGCGGATCGATTTCGTGACGGTGGCCACTCCGAATCACACGCATTTCCCGATCGCCAAGGCCGCTTTGACGGCGGGCTTCAACGTCGTGTGCGACAAGCCGATGACGTTCGATCTGGCGCAGGCCGAAGAGTTGGTGAAGCTGGTCGAACAGTCGGGAGCCGTGTTCGCGGTGACTCACAACTACACCGGTTATCCGCTGGTGCGACAGGCGCGCGAAATGATCCTCGGCGGTGAGCTGGGTGAGATTCAGGCGATCCGTTCCAACTACATTCAGGGCTGGCTGCGGACGCGGCTCGAATCGTCGGACCAAAAGCAGGCCGCGTGGCGAACCGATCCGACGAAGTCCGGCGCGGCAGGCTGCTTCGGCGACATCGGGACTCACGCCTACAACCTGGCCCGTTACATGACGGGCCTGCTTCCGGCGGAGGTCTCGTGCCACCTCAAGGCGTTTGAACCGGGCCGCAAGCTGGACGATTACGGTCACGCCGTGATCCGCTTCGAAAACGGCGGCCTCGGCAGCGTGACGGCCAGCCAGATTTCGCACGGGCGCGAAAACGATCTGTTCATCGAAGTCGATGGCACCAAGGGGGCGCTGGCCTGGCGGCAGGAGAATCCCAACGAAATGACCGTCCGCCGCAACGGGCAGCCCCACTCGATCTACACCCGCGACCCCAACGCGAGCTTCATGAATGCGTCGGGCAAGGCGGCCTGTCGCCTGCCGAGCGGACATCCCGAAGCGTTCTTCGAGGCCTTCGCCAACGTCTACCGCTTCGCCTACGACGACATGGTGAAGCGTGCGGCCGGGCAATCGTTCGAGCGTCACAACACGATCTACCCCAACGTCTACGACGGCGTCGAGGGGATGTACTTCATCCAGCAATGCGTCGCCAGCAGCGACGCCAACGGTGCCTGGCTGCCACTCAAGCATCCCGCGGCTCGACGCTGACATGCGGCTCAAACTCTGCACCCCGGTTGCTCCGATGCAGCCGGGGCGTTCACGATCATGATTCGCGCAGACAGACTTTGCCGGGAGGCAACGCATGGGAGCAGCACGAAAACTCAAGCTAATGTCCGTCGAGGACTATCTCGCGGGTGAGCTGCGTTCCTCGGTGAAGCACGAGTATTTGGGTGGTGTCATCCATGCGAGGGCGGGAGCCACCAACAACCACAACACGATCTCGCTCAACGTCGCCGCATCGCTCCGCGCGCAACTGCGGGGCAAACCGTACCGCCCCTTCAACTCCGACACCAAGCTGCGCATTCAGCTTCCCACTCAGACTCGGTTCTATTACCCGGATGTCAGCGTTGTCTGTCATCAGAATTCGCCCACCGAATCGTTTCAGGATCTCCCCGCCGTGATCGTCGAAGTCTTGTCGAGATCGACGCGGCGCACGGACATGGGCGAGAAAAAGGACGCCTATCTGACCATCCCCATGCTGTCGGTCTATCTGCTTGTCGAACAGGACGAACCGGCCGTGATCGCCTTCCGTCGCACACTCGACGGATTCGTGCGTGAAGTCTACGAGGGACTCGACGCGATCATTCCGCTGCCGGAGGTTGAAACGGAACTTGCCCTGTGCGATGCCTATGAAGATGTCGCCTTCGTACCCGAACCGAATGACGACGAATCAGAAAACGTGTGGCCGCAAAATGGCGATTCGTAGGATGGGCACTCCTGCCCGTCCGCTCTTCCAATCCACAGTCGGACCCGACCCCTCACACTCGTCCTGCAAAATCCGTCACCCCAACGCCCCACTTGAGCCCCCTCACCATGCGAATCTCGTGCTTGCTTGCGTTATTGTTCTTCGTTCAGCCGCTGATGGCCGCCGAGCCGCTTTCGTTAAAGCTCGAAAAGGGGGACCACATCTGCATCGTCGGCAACACGCTGGCCGAGCGGATGCAGCACTACGGCTGGCTGGAGACGCTGATTCATGCCCGGTTCCCCGAGCATGAACTCGTCTTCCGCAACCTCGGGTATTCGGGCGATGAGATCGACGGTTTCAAGAATCCGAGTCACCGGATGAGGTCGATGGACTTCGGCACGCACGACCAGTGGCTGACCGGATCGGCTCCGGTTCCTCAGCCGAACAAGCTGTCCACGCGCGACAAGCAGCCCGGCACGGTCAGCGAGGACCGCTTCAAACTGACCAACACCAAGGCCGACGTGATCTTCGCCTTCTACGGCTACGGCGAGTCGTTCGCGGGCGAGGCGGGTTTGCCCGCGTTCAAGCAGAACGTGGAAGACTTCATCAAGCACACGCAGGCTCAAAAGTACAACGGCAAGTCGGCCCCCAGGCTCGTGCTGTTCTCGCCCATTGCACAGGAGTTTATCAACGATCCGAATCTGCCAACCCAGGCCCACATCGACGCGACCAATTCCCGACTGAAGATGTATTCGCAGGCGATGGGCGAGGTTGCCAAGGCGAATGGTGTGTTATTCGTAGATTTGTGGCGAGCCTCTGCGGGGAACGACAAACCAATTCGGAGAACGATTAACGGAATCCATCTCAACGAATACGGTGACAAGTTCGTGGCGTGGAGCATCTACTCTCAGCTTTTCGGCGAGGAAGCCAAGTTTCAGGACGCCTCCCTCCAGAACCTTCGTGCCGCGATCCTCGACAAGAACTTCTACTGGTTCAACCGCTATCGCGTGACCGATGGCTTCTCGACGTATGGCGAGCGGGCGTTCCTCAAGTTTTCCGAGGGACCGGGCGGCTACGGCGACGGACTGTCGAACTATTCAGTCGGTCAGCGCGAGCTGGAAGTCCTCGACACGCAGACCTCGAACCGGGACAAGGTCGTGTGGGCGGCCGCCCAGGGGAAGACGATCAAGCCGGACGACAGCAATCTGCCGCAGTTCCTCACCGTCATCACCAACAAGCCGGGAACGCTGCCCGACGGCAAACACCTGTTCCTGTCGGGTGAAGAGGCCATCACGAAGATGACCATTCACAAGGGGATGAAGGTTCAGTGCTTCGCCGACGAGTCGCAGTTCCCGGAACTCGTCAGTCCCGTGCAGATGGCGTTCGATACCAAGGGCCGGCTGTGGGTCGCCACCTGGCCGACGTATCCGCACTGGAAGCCGACGACTCCGATGAACGACAGTCTGCTGATCCTGGAGGACACCAACCACGACGGTCGTGCGGACAGTTGCAAGACGTTCGCCGGTGACCTGCACAACATCACCGGCTTTGAATTCTGGAACGGCGGCGTTCTCGTGGCTCAGGGGCCGGACCTCGTGTTCCTCAAGGACACCAACGGCGACGACAAGTACGACGTGAAGGAGCGACTCATTCACGGCCTCGATACGGCCGACACGCATCACACCGCGAACAGCTTCGTCCTCGATGCGGGCGGCGCGGTCTACATGCAGGAGGGAACCTTCCATCACACGCAGGTGGAATCGCCGTGGGGGCCGACGCGCCGGGTGGCCAACGGCGCGGTCTTCCGTTACGAGCCGCGCGCGCAGAAGTTCGACGTCTACGTCACCTACGGCTTCGCCAATCCGCACGGACACGCCTTCGATGCCTGGGGTCAGGACATCGTGGTCGATGGGACGGGTGCGGTTCCGTATCACGCGCCGCTCTTCTCCAGCTATCTCGAATTCCCGAACAAGCATGGCGGCACGCCGAGCGTCTACAAGCAGCGCACCCGCCCGTGTCCCGCGATCGAATACCTGTCGAGCGGCCACTTCCCACCCGAGGTTCAGGGGAACCTGCTCGTCGGCAACGTGATCGGCTTCCAGGGAATCCTCAGCTACAAGGTTCACGATCAGGATTCGAGCCTGGGCGCGACGGAGGATCCCGAACCGATCCTCTTCTCGTCCGATCCGAACTTCCGGCCCGTCGATCTGGAGACCGCGCCGGACGGGTCGCTCTACTTTGTCGACTGGCAGAACCCGATCATCGGCCACATGCAGCACAACCTGCGCGACCCCAGCCGCCAACGGACCTACGGTCGCGTCTACCGCGTCACCGCCGAAGGGCGTCCGCTGCTGAAGCCCGCGCCGATCGCCGGCCAGCCGATTGAAAAACTGCTCGATCTCTTGAAGGACAAGGACGACCGAGTCCGCTACCGCGCCCGCATCGAACTGTCGGGACGGCCGACCGCCGACGTGATCGCCGCCGCGACGAAGTGGCTCGGTGACGCCAACGGCGCGAACACGGAGCACGCTCAACTGGAGGGCCTGTGGCTGCATCAATCGCACAATGTCGTGAACACGACTCTGCTGGAAAAGGTGCTCCAATCGAAGGACTTCCGCGCCCGTGCGGCCGCCGTGAAAGTTGCGACCTATTGGCGTGACCGGCTCTCGAATCCGCTCGATCTGCTGAAGGCCGCCGCCGCCGATGAGTCGCCACGGGTCCGTCTGATGGCGATCTGGGGGGCCAGCTACATCCCGCAGGCCGAGGCGACCGAAGTGGTCCTCATCGCTCAGGACAAGCCGACCGACATGTACATCGACCACCTCACGAAGGAGGTCATGCGCACGCTGCAACCGTACATGGACAAGGCCAAGGCCGAGAACCGTCGCGTCGCATTCACAACCGAATCGGGTGCCCGCTACTACCTGAAGAATCTCAACAATGACCAACTTCTCGCCGAGAAGCGCGATCGGCTGGTCCTCGTGGAGATGTTGAACCGTGCCGGCCTGCGCGACGAAGCGCGGCGCGAGGCCATCACCGGCCTCGCCAAGCTCGACAACAAGCCCGAGCTGCGCGTGGTCATGGACGCGATCAACAGCCTCGACGCCAAACAGTCCAACGCCGACACGACCGTCGTGTTTGACCTCGTTCGCCAGCTCACCGGCCGCAGCGCGGCCGAACTGACCTCCGCCCGGGCCGAACTCGAAAAACTCGCCACCTCGGCCAAGCAGCCGGTCTTCCGGCAGATCGGCTTCGTGTCGCTGATCAACGTCGATGGCGGAGTCGACCAGGCGTGGTCGCTCGCAGCGACCGACGTCAAGCGGCTGCAAGACTTCGTCAACGCGATGCCGCTGATCGGCGATGCGTCGGTGCGGGCCACGCTGTATGAGAAATTCGAGCCGCTCGTCAACGGGCTGCCCGCCTCGCTGGGGACGAAGGGGGCCAAGGGGACTCAGGGAAGGTTTGTTCGCGTGGAACTGCCCGGCAAGGGAACGCTGACGCTGGCGGAAGTCGAAGTCATGAGCGGCGGAGTCAACATCGCCCGCAAAGGCCGCGCGTCGCAGAAGAACACCAGTCACGGCGGCGATGCGGCGAAGGCCATCGATGGCAACAAGTCGCCCAATTACGGTGACGGCGGGCAGACACACACCGAAGAGAACACCAACAACCCGTTCTGGGAAGTCGATCTCGGCGACGAGCAGCCGATCGACCAGATCATCATCTACAACCGGGGCGAGATCCCCGAACGCCTCGCCAACTTCACGCTGAAAGTGCTCGACGAAAAGCGCGGCGAAGTCTTCAAGAAGGAAAAGAACAATCCGCCGCGGGTCAGCGTGGCGTTTGAACTCGGCGGAGGCGGCGCCGAGTCGCTGGTGCGCCGCGCCGCGATGAACGCCCTCACCTACGTGCGGGGCCAGGAACCGAAGACGTTCGCCACGCTGAGCAAGTTCATCCGGGACGACGTCGATCGAGCCGCAGCCATTCGCGCGCTGCAGCGTCTGCCGCGCGCCACCTGGCCGAAGGACGATGCCCCGGCGCTGGTGGACGTCCTCATCGCGTCGATCCAGAAGACACCCGTCGCCGACCGGACCTCACCGGCGTCGCTCGACGCCCTCGAGTTCTCCGACGCACTGTCATCGCTGCTCCCGGCCGATCAGGCGAAGGCGATGCGCAAAACGCTGGGCGAACTCGGCGTGAAGGTCATCAAGATCGGCACCATTTTTGAGAAGATGTCGTTCGACAAGGACGTGGTCGTCGTGCAGGCGGGCAAGCCGGTCGAGTTCCTGCTCGAAAACAGCGACCTCATGCCGCACAACTTCGCCATCCTGCAACCCGGCTCGTTGGAAGAGATCGGCCTGATGTCCGAGGCGCAGGCCCAACAACCCGAGTTCGCCAAGCAGGGCTATGTTCCCAAGTCGAACAAGGTGCTGGCCAGGAGTTCTTTGCTCCAGCCTCGCGAGAGCGAGAAACTCAGCTTCACGGCGCCGTCCAAAGCGGGGGTCTATCCGATCCTTTGCACGTATCCCGGCCACTGGCGCCGGATGTACGCGGCTCTTTACGTGGTTCCCGATCTCGACGCCTACCTCGACAATCCCGAGGCCTACTTGTCGTCGGCCAAGATCGTCGCTCAAGACGCCCTGCTCAAGGACCGCCGCCCGCGCACCGAATGGAAGCTGGAAGACCTCGATGAGGCGGTGGCCGAGATGTCCAAGTCTCACGGCCGCAGCTATGGCAACGGCAAACAGCTCTTCACGGTTGCCAACTGCGTCGGCTGCCACAAGCTGGACGGAGTCGGCCGCGAATTCGGTCCCGATCTGACGAAGCTCGAACCCAAGTGGCTGACGGCCGACATCCTGAAGGAGATCCTCGACCCCAGCCTCAAGATCAACGAGAAGTACCAGTCGAACATCATCGAGCTCTCCAACGGCAAGACCGTGACGGGCCTCGTGGTGGAGGAGACTCCCGACGTGATCAAGCTCGTCGAAAACCCGCTGGTCAAGTCCGACCCGATCATCATCAAACGGGGCGACGTGATCGAACGCCTGAAATCCAAGACGTCGATCATGCCGAAGGGCCTCTTGGACAAACTGTCCAAGGACGAAATCCTCGACCTGATCGCCTACGTCAACGCCCGGGGCAACAAGAACCACGAGCTCTTCCACAACGCCGGCCACGACCACAAGTGATGCCGTAGGCCTGACGTTCCGAGACTTGATCAAGAGCCCGGCGTCTACCGAGACGCCGGGCTTTGCCATATGGTGTTCATGCAGCACATTGGACCAATTCGAGGTTGATGCAGCCGCCAGGGGCCGGAGGCGAGGATGACGAAACTTTTCCTGTCCGCGGTGAGCAATGAGTTTGTCTCCTACCGCAACCTGCTGGCGGGTGATCTGAAGCGGCCCAATTTGGATGTCGCCGTCCAAGAGGACTTCGTTGTCACGGGACAGAGCACGCTGGAGAAGGTCGACACGTACATCCGCCATTGCAATGCCGTCATTCACCTGATCGGCAAGGCGACCGGGGCGGTGCCGGAGGAGCGGGCCGTGGCGGCGCTGCTCGCCCTGTACCCGGACCTCGGCACGCGGTTGCCGCCGCTCGCCGAGAAGCTCCGTCTGCCGCAGCCGGGGTTTTCCTACACGCAGTGGGAGGCGTATCTGGCGATCTATCACGGGCGAGACCTCTACGTCTATCGCCCGAATGATTTTGAACTCGATGCCCTCCACGTGCCGCGCGATGGCAAGTTCGTCTTCAATCCCGACGAGGCTGCGTCGCAGAAGGAGCACTACCTGCGCATCAGTGCGCTGGGTCACGACCGCGGGCAGTTCCTGAATCAGGAGCGGCTCAGTTCGGCCGTGCTGCGCGATCTGGTCGAGATCCTGCCGCGTCTGGAATCGAGCACGGACGTCATGGCGACCAAGCTGCGGCACACCGCCGAGCGGTTGATCGGTCGCGACGTCGATCTGACGCGGCTCGATGCCGCGTGGAACGATCCTCATAAAAACGTCGTCATCGTGCGGGCATGGGGCGGCGTCGGGAAGACGTCACTCGTCGCGACGTGGATGGCGGAACTGGCCCTTAAGAACTGGCGTGGGGCCGAGCGGGTCTTCGACTGGTCGTTCTACAGCCAGGGGACGCGCGACCAGAGTTCCGCCTCGGCCGACACGTTCATGGCCGAGGCGCTCCGCACGTTTGGCGACCCCGATCCGACGCTCGGCTCGCCGTGGGATCGTGGGGCGCGGCTGGCGAAGCTGGTGGGCAAGGCCCGCTGCCTGCTGGTGCTGGACGGTCTCGAACCTCTGCAACATCCGCCGGGGCCGATGCACGGGCAACTCAAGGATTCCGGCATGGCCGCGCTGCTCAAGGGGCTGGCCGCTCAGAACGCCGGTCTGTGCGTCGTCACCACGCGCGAAAAGATCGACGACATCAAGCAGCACTATGGCCGAACCGTCGACGATGTCGAGCTGACGTTTCTCACCCCGCAGGCCGGCGCGGCGCTGCTCCACTTCGCCGGTGCCACGCGGGCGGGAGCGAAGGCGATCGCACCCGACGACCGGGAACTGCAAACCGCCAGCCGCGAGGTGCGAGGCCACGGCCTGACGCTGCAGTTGCTCGGCCAGTACTTGGGACTGGCCGAGGAGGGCGACATCCTCAAACGCGACACGGTCCGTCTGGCGGACGCCGAGAAGGAGTACAAGAACGACGCCACCCGCCCCTACGGTCACGCATTCAAGGCAATGGAAGCCTACGAGAAATGGTTCACCGGCGAGGGCGAACAGGGTGAACGGCAGTTGGCGGTCCTGAGACTGCTCGGCCTGTTCGATCGTCCCGCGACAGCAACGTGCCTCGATGCACTGCGAGCCAAGCCGGTGATCGACGGCCTGACCGACGCAATTGTCGAGCTGAGCCCTCAGAAGTGGCGGTCGATCCTCCATCGGCTGGAAGAAATCAACCTCCTCGCCGTTCAGGAAGACGGCTCCGTCGACTGCCACCCTCTGATCCGAGAGTATTTCGCACAGCAACTTCGCGGCGGAAGGGAGCAGGCTTGGCAGGAAGCCCACCGGCGGCTCTACGAACACCTCTGCACGACCACGAAGGAAGGTGACCAGCCCACCCTCGAAGACCTCCAACCGCTCTATCAAGCCGTGGCCCACGGCTGCCAGGCAGGGTTGCAGCAGGAGGCCCGCGAGAAGGTTTACCGCGACCGCATCCGACGTGGCAACGAACACTACGCGCCGAACAAACTCGGCGCATGGGGTTCGGAACTCGGAGCCATTGCCTGCTTCTTTGAACCACCGTGGAGCCGAGTCTCTTCGAGGCTCAAGGAACACGCCCAAGCATGGCTGCTTAGTGAAGCCGCGCATACCTTACGCGCTTTGGGTCGGCTGACTGAGGCCCTTGAGCCGCTACGAGCGGGCCTGGAAAACTTCGTGAGGCAAGAGCAATGGGTGAACGCTGCGAGCGCCGCCAGCAATCTGAGCGAGCTGGAGCTGACGCTGGGCGAGGTGGCCGGGGCGGTGGAGGACGCCGAGCAGTCCGTGACTTACGCCGACCGCAGCGCCGATGCGTTTCAGCAGATGGCCAACCGCTCGAGACTGGCCGCCTCCCTGCACCAGGCAGACCGTCGGGCCGAGGCGGAGGCGCGCTTCCGTGAAGCCGAACAGATGCAGACCGAGCGCCAGTCCGCCTACCCGCTGTTGTATTCCTTGCAAGGGTTCGAGTATTGCGACCTGCTCTTGACGGAGCCGGAGCGTGCCGCGTGGCAGCGGTTTCAGGAGACAGAAGTCAGAAATCAGAAGTCAGAATTGGAGAACGCCTGCCGCGCCGTTTCCCAGCGCGCGACGCAGACAATGGTGATTGCCGAGAGCAACAACTGGCTCCTCGACATCGCTCTCGACCATCTCAGCCTGGGCCGTGCCGCGTTCTACGCGGCGATTCTCGGTCGACCCGAGTTGCCGGTTAGCCCAAACCTCGCGGGCATCGAGCAGCGCGTCCCGACCGCTGAGGAACTGGCCACCGCCCGCTGCGAACTGGACGCTGCTGTCGCTGGCCTTCGCCGCTCGGGCCAACTCGACGAACTCCCGCGCGGCCTTCTCTCCCGCGCGTGGTTGCGGTTTGTCGAGGGGAAACGGACCGGTTCCGACAGTGCGCAGAGCGATCTCGACGAAGCTTGGGAGATCGCCGAACGCGGTTCGATGAAGCTGCATCTCGCCGACATCCATCTGCATCAGGCGAGGTTGTTTGGAGTGCGGAACGCGGAGCGCGGAGTGCGGAGTGAAGGTGAAGGTGAAGGGAAGTATCCGTGGGAATCGCCCGCCGCCGATCTGGCCGCCGCCGAGACGCTGATCAATGCCTGCGGCTACCACCGGCGAGACGGGGAGCTGGCCGATGCGAAGGCTGCTCTGTTGTGAGCGTCGGCCGGACGGGTGGGTTCGGGGTCGGGGAAGAGGGGCTCACACGAAGGCACAAAGGCACGAAGGGGGAAAGACAATTCCTTTGTGGCTTTGTGCCTTCGTGTGAGGACTTCCGCCTCGGTTAAGGGGAAGGGTCTTCGGCTTTGTCCTCAAGTCGCGATGGCAACAGGCTCGCGGCACCGCCGGCAATCAGGATTGTCGCCGTTCCGACGACGACGATCAGGTTGTCGTGAAAGGGGCTGACCAGCCAGCCGAGGTCCCGTTCGAGCAGCCGCGATTTCACGAGGGGAGTGAACGTCATCCAGCCGATGATCGCGACGCCCAGCGCGACGGCAATGGCGGCATGGCGCGAGCGGACTCGCTGCACGAACAGGCCGAGCAGGAACAGGCCCAGCATGCCGCCGCTGAAGATGCCGGCCAGCTTCCACCAGACGTCGAGGGCCGTCTTGACCTGGATCATCGCCAGAGCCGTCAGCGTGCTCAGGGCTCCCATGACCAGCGTCGTCAGGTGCAGGACGAGCATCGATTCGCGATCGCCCGCCTGCGGGCGAATGTAACGGCGGTGGACGTCGCACAGGTACAGCGTCGCGCAGCAGTTGAGGTTCGAGTCCATCGCGGCCGAACAGATCGCGGCCAGCACCAGCCCCATCAGGCCCGGCGGCAACTGGGTTCCGATGAACAGCGGGAAGACCTTGTCGCCGGTCACTCCGGCGGGAAGCAACTCGGGCCGCTGACGATAGAAGACGAACAGCGCGGTCCCGATGAACAGGAACGCCGCGCTGAGCGGGATGTAACAGAGTGCCCCCAGCCAGACGCTGCGCGTCGCATCGCGGTCGGACTTCGCCGTGATGTAGCGCTGCACGTAACCCTGATCGATCCCGAAGTTTTGCAGGTTCATGACCAGCCCGTTCAGCAGCACGACCCAGAACGTCGATTGGGCCACGCTGAGACTCGTGCTTCCCAGACTGAACTTGTCGTGCGCGGCGGCGACCGCGACGAGTTCGCCCGGTCCCCCCTGCACTCCGAACATCAGCAGGCCGACGCAGACGAAGGCTCCCACCACGAGCACAATCGCCTGCACCACGCCGGTCCAGATGACGCCCTCCGTCCCGCCGAACAGCGGGTAGATCGTGACGACGATCCCGCTGATCACGATGATCGCCCGGACGTCCAGCCCCACGAGCGGCTGCAGCGCGAGAGCCAGCAGATACAGGATCGTCCCGAGGCGAGCCAGTTGCGTGAGCATGAAGCAGACGACGCCATACGTTCTCGCCCACGGCCCGAACCGCGCTTCGAGATGCTCGTAGGCCGAGACCTCGCCGGTGTGGCGATAGAACGGGACGAAGTACTTCACCGACAGCCACGCCGCCAGCGGCAGCGACAGCGCGAACACGAAGACGTTCCAGTTCCCATCGAACGCCTTCCCCGGATTGGCTAGGAAACTGATGCTGCTGACGTAGGAACCGAAGATCGACAGCCCGACCGCCCACCCCGGCAACGACCTTCCCGCCGACATGAACTCGTCGGCCGACTTGCTCTTCCACGCGAACCAACACCCGAACCCCACGACCGCGACGAGGTAGGTGACGAGCACGGCGATGTCGATCACGGGCATACCAGGCATTCGCTGAGGGCCTTCAAGCGGGGTCGGGCGGAGATTCTAGCCGCAACCCTCAAGAGCACCATCGCGAGGGGAACTTGAGATCGGCACGCGACGGCTTTGATTGTGCCCGATTCAGTCAGTAGTCTTTCCCGGCGCGATTCGCTGATCGCCGAAGAGACGACGTTCACGAGTACCGGATGCGACGACGGAATCCCCTGGAGAATCAGACCATGCCCATGCTCGATGCCTGCCTGGCCTTTGCCCTGACCATGCTGTCGCTGGCGACTCTGGCCACCCTGGCCACGGAAATCACCATGCGATTGATGGGGACGCGGGCCAGCGGGTTGCGGATGATGTTGGACGATCTGTACGAACACCAACTGTTGCCGGCACTGAAGGACAATGCCGTCAAAGTGTCGGACGACTTGAAGCAGGAATTTTCCAGCACGCTTCAGAAGAGTCCGCTGGCCGACCTGCCGAACAACACCTTCTGGAATTTCATTCTCAAAACAACGGCGGGATACCTCGGGCTGACCAAACTGACCAATCTCCACTTCGACGAGTTCTTGAAGCGGCTGCCAGACACCGAACTCGGGAAGAAGTTGGTGCAGTTGGAGAAAACGCAGCGCAAGGCCTTGTTCGACCGCCTGTCTCACCGCTACGAAGAGTTCGGCAAGGCGGTGACGGACTTGTTCTCTCGTTACGCACAACTGTTTTCGCTGATCGTCGGCATCGGTATTGCCTTCGCGATGAACGTGGACTCCTTCCGGCTGTTCGCCGCCTTCCAGAATGATGCCGCGCTGCGCGGTCGCGTCGTCGCGACATCCGACGAGATCCTCTCGAACTGGGAACAGGCGCAGAAGCAGGCGGACAAGCGTCGTCAGGAGGCTGTCGCGGCGGCCACCGCTCTGACCGAAAAACAACAGGCCAAGGCCAAGGACGACGAACTCAAGGCGGAGCAGAAGCTGTTCAGCGATCAATGGAAGAAGGCCAATTCATTGGACCTGCCCATCGGCTACGATCACTTTGAGCGCTGGACCCCCGGCCCGGTCACGAAATACATCCCCTTCACCCACATCGAGTGTGATCGGGTGTGGTTCTACTTTTACTGGGCGGTGCGTGTCATCATCTCCGGGCTGCTCATCGGGTTGGGCGGACCCTTCTGGTACAACATCGCCACCAAACTGATGGCAGTCACTCAGTCCGTTCGCAGGGGTCCCGCGGGAACGGCCACGACGCCACCCACCGACGACAGCGGCAGCAAAGCCATGAGTCGATCGCTGACAGCCCGGGGCGTTGCCCCGGGTGCCGCCGCAACCCCCGATCCAGCACACGACCTGTTCATGAAGTTTGCCAGGCAGGACACAAACCCGAACGGGGAGACCGAACAGAACAGCGCGTAGCAGTCGTCTCGCTCATCATCCGACGCGAGAGCGCCGTGATGCGGAATTTTCCGGGAGGCAAGCCATTCATTCGGGCCACTTGCCATCGGTCATCGGCTTCGGCGTGAGTTGCTTCGGATCGACGACGACGTGTTTCACGAGCTGGCGCTTCCACGTATAGGTGATGTGGACGAGGCCGTCACTCGTTTGAATCACCGCCGGGTACGAATACTCACCGGGATCGCGTTCGAGGACCAACGCCGCCTGCCACTCCCTGCCGTCTGTGGAGACAGCCACGTTCAGCGGTGAGCGAGCTTTCGGCGTGTGGTTGTAGACGATCAGATGCCGACTATCGGCGAGTGTCACCGCGTCGGTTCCGGCATTCGGATTCGGCAGCGATGTCAGCGCGAGCGGCCCCCAAGTCTGACCGCCGTCGGTGGACGAGACCTCGAACACGTGCTTCTGCTGCGTGCGGCCGACCGCCTGCAATCGGCCGTCCTTGTGAACCAGAAAACTCGGCTGGATGGCCCCGATCTGTTTGCCGTCGTTCACCGGTTCGGTCGCCTGCCACGTCTCGCCGAGGTCCGTGGATCGCTCGAAGTGAACCCGCCAGCCGGCGTGCTCGGAACTGGTTCCGCACAGGAGGTCTCCGTTGGGAAGCTGGATCGGCTTGTTCTTGACCGGCCCGAGGATGCCGTCGGGCAACCGGCGCGGCTTCGACCACGTGCGGCCCGCATCGTCGGACGTGATCAGCATGCCCCACCACGTGTCCGGGCTGGGGCCGACCTTGTAGAACAGCATCAGTGGCAACGGCTGCTCCGGCTGCTTGCCGCCCGCCGCCAGAGGCGGTTGGAACAGGACCGGATTCCAGCACGGATACCGCTTCTCGGGCGATTCGACTCCATTGGCGACTTCGACCGGCGCGGACCATTTCCCGTCCACATGCCGCGAGAACCAGATGCCGACATCGGGATGCTTCTCATACGTCCCGCCGAACCAGGCCGCGACAAGGCCGTCCTTCGTCTCGACGATGGTCGAGGCATGGCACGAGGGAGTCGGAGCGGTCTCGTAAATGAACTCGGACTTCAGAAGCCCGGCTTTATCGAAAGCCGGGCTTGTTTCCGCTGCGGTCGCGTCCAACTGAGCCACCGCCTCGGAATGAAGTCCGGCTGGCAAAGCCAAGCCGGACTTCGAGGCTCGTGTGTTCTTCAAGTAATAGAACCGTCCATCCTCGGCTCCGACGAGCAAGTCCGGGACACTGTCTCCATTCCAATCGACAGTCGTCGGGCTGGTGTCGTGGCCCTCGATTTTGCGAGTGTCGAGCGGCCCCATGTCTCTCATCACCCAGTTGCCAGCGCGAGTCTCCACCTGGCGCAGCAGATTCGCGTTGGTTCCGTTCAGCAGTACGTCGAGCTTCCCGTCACCATCCCAATCGACCACACACAGCTTGCGCCGCCCGCTGCCGCCAGCCCGCTTGGCGTTCAGTTGCAACGGTTGGCCTTTCTCATCGATGAACTTCCGCTGGCCGGGCAGCAGGAGGGTTGCGGGTTGAGGGTCGAGGGTTGAGGGTGAGGAAGTTCTTGTCCCCTCGCCCCTCGCCTTGGAGGGGAGAGGGTTAGGGTGAGGGGTTCTTTCTTTGGCTGCTTGTGATTGGGGAGTCTCTTCACGGTTCGGCCCCCTCACCCTAGCCCTCTCCCCCGAAGACGGGGGAGAGGGGACAGGAGAGGACTCGACACGCTGCCGCTCGAAGAACGCCAGACAGCCTTCGTGATCGAGCATCACCAGGTCGCACAGGCCATCTCGGTTGAAGTCGACTGCAACCGGAGTCGTCCGCCATTGAGTGACCAACTCTTTCCCTTGCGGTTCCCACCACGTCCATTCGGGTTTGGGAGTTTTTCCCTCCGGCCATGCGACTTCGATCGACTGCGCCGCCGCCAACTCAGGCTCCGTGCGCGTGCCGACGTTGCGATACCAATGAACCTTCCCCCAGATCGAGTTCACGATCAGATCGGGCCGTCCGTCGTGATCCCAGTCGGCGACGGTTTGAGTCGTGTAGCCCCACTTCGCCTCGGCGGGGCCCTGGATCGAGCCGTTCGGTCCCGCCATGATCCGGATCGTTTCGCCGGCCGCTTCGAGTTTGTCGGGGGCCGCCCAGCGAGGCCGTTCGACACCGGGGCCGCTCAAGTTTTCAATGAACGCGATGTAGCCGGCCGTGTTCCCCGCGATGATGTCCGTGTCGCCATCGCCATCCCAATCGAAGCCGCAGGTCGTCGCGAGAGCCCCGAACTTCACATCGTCCGCCTCCTGCTTGAAGTATTTCGGCGACAGGAACTGCGGCACACCCTTGACGGGCGATCCATAGTTTTCGATCAACGCGACGCGACCGTCCTCATCGCCGACGATCAGGTCGAGGTCTCCATCGGCATCCCAATCAAACGCGACGGGGACGATCATCTCCAGATCCATCGTCAGCCTCTGTCCCTCGCGCATCAACGGCTTCCCCGCCGCATAGTTTGGTTCGGTGCGAGTCCCCACATTCTGGAAGTAAGTGAAGCCGTCAAGGAACTCGCCACAGAGCAGGTCCAGGTCGCCGTCACCATCGAAGTCGGCAAAGTTCGGCGAAGGGAGGCCGAAAGTGCGGAGCGCGGAACTCGGAGCGCGGAGTGGGGAGTTGGAAGAGATAGCGGCAGACTGGTCTTCGTTCCGCGTTCCGCGTTCCGCGTTCCGCACTTCCAGAAGCTTCGGTTCCGCGTACTTCGGCTGCTCGGTCGAGCCGGCGTTCTTGAACAGGTAGAGCAACCCGTGCAGAGGACCGTTCTTCCACTGGCCGTTGGAATCCCACGCATCGTCCCAGCCGTACTCGGACCAGTTTTCGAGGGCGACGACCAGGTCGAGAACCTTGTCGCCGTCATAGTCCACGTAGCGCCATTGGTTGTGCCGCAGCTTGTAGACGCCCGGTTTGTGGGGCTGGAACCAGTCGGGGTTCTTGCCAACCGGGTCGGCCGGGAGCGACAGCTTCTGCGGTTTGTCGAGGCCCACCGTCAGGAAGTCGGGATGGACGTTGCCGGGTGTCGTCACGATCAGACGACCGTCGACGTAGGATGGCGTGACGTTGAAGCTCCCCGCGCTCAGGCGCCGCGCCGGTTTGAAGACCGGGAACTTGTCACCGCGACCCTGCTTGCCGCCGGTCGGGTTCTCGAAGAGGTACGCCCCGTTGTACGGCTTGTCGGGACAACTGACGATCAGATCGAAGTCCCCGTCGCCATCGGCATCACACGGCACGGGCCACGCCCACAAGCCGACTCCCAGATCGACGACGAGGCCGGGGTGATTGTGCTTCAACCGTTCGAGGCCGCTGGTCTGTTTTGTCTCCCCCTCTCCCCCTCTCCCGTTCCCCCCCTCCTTCTTACGGACGATCAGCGCCCCGCAAATCTCCATCGCCAACTGCTGAGACAGCACGCGCGAACCCGCGTCGGTGACGTGGACGTCCGACGGTTTCAGAATCTCG
>JANODP010000456.1:0-2334 GCA_031412755.1 Schlesneria sp.
GGGGGCTCACGCCACCCCGCTCCGAAAACGGCAAGAGGGCTCACGCGCAAGAGTCACGCTTCGGTTGCGGTCACTCGTCACTACTCCCCGTCACATCTGCGCCCAGCGCGGTACGAGCTTGAACAGACCGATGGCCAGCAACGTTCCTCCGATCGGGATCAGGACCGTGGTGACGAAGATCGGGCCGTAGGCGCGTTTGTGAGTCTCGCCGCAGATGACGCGGATCAGCATCACGACGAAGCCGTTCGCGGGGAGGGAGTCGAGCGTCCCCGAGGCGATGGACACCACGCGGTGCAGCGCGCGCGGAGCGACTCCCAATTCATCGACGAAGATCGGCTTGAGGATCGGCAGCGCGATCCCCTGCCCGCCCGAGGCCGATCCCGCGATCGCCGCGATCACCGCCACGGCCAGCGCCGCTCCGAGCAGCGGGTCGCCGGGAATGTGAGTCACCCAGAAGACGACTCGCTGAAACGCGGGCAGGTCTTTGACGGCCGCTCCAAACCCGACGGCCGACGCCGTCGAACCGATGGCGAGGAACCCGTTCGTGAACCCCTCACCCAAATACTTCCAGCCGTCCGCCAGATGAGACCGCAGCAGGATCAGGGCCGCGACGACTCCCAGGAAGATCGACAGCGTCGCGTCTTCCGGAATGTGTTCGAGAACGGTTTGAACCCGCTCACCCCACGGTCCGGCGGCATTCCAGAACCGACCGCACCTCGCAGCCAATTGCCCGCACACCCACGGCAACAGATTGAGCGCCGCCACGGTCACGACCAGCGGGAGCAACGCGCGCCACAAGCGGGGCAAGCCGCGGCCGGGCCGTCCCGCCTCGACACCCTGCCCCAACGGCTCGGCCTCGACAACCCGGTCAGTCGATCGAGCCTCCCAGCGCTGACCGGCCTTCTGGTCCCGACGAATCGCCCACTCCAGGTACACCTGACCGGTGAGAAACATCAGCGGGGCGACGATCAAACTGACCGGCCATCCCGCGCGGGCATCGGTCAGCGGGGCCTTCGTCACCGTATCGACCAGGTACTGGATCGGGATCAGATTCTGAATCTCGGGCGAGCCGGCCGAGGTCATCGTGAACGTGATCGAGCCGAGACAAATCGCCCCCGGAATGAACCGTCGCGGCAGATCGGCCTGTCGGAAGAGTTGCACCGCCAGCGGAAAGACCGAGAACCCCACCGCGAACAACGACACACCACCGTACGTCAGCACCGCACACGCCAGCACCACCGCCAGACACGCGCGGTGCGCGCCCAAACGCCGGCCGATCGAATCGGCGATGCTCACCGCCGCCCCGGACTCTTCCATCAGCTTTCCGAACACCGCCCCGAGCGCCACGATCAGATAGAACTTCCGCACGAAATCGGCAAACCCCGTCATGTACGGCCCGGTCATCGCCGCGAGCGGATCGCAGCCGCTCAGCGTCACCGTGACCAGCGCACACAACGGAGCGACGACAAAGATGCTCCGCCCCTGCACCACGAGTATCGTCAACAAGGCCATCCCGCCGAGCAGGACCAGCAGTTCATAGAGTGGAGTCGTCATGAGGTCGATGTTGTCCTCGCTCGCGAACCGGCCGGGGTCAGGCACTCCAAACTTCAAACGGCAGCGGAACGTCGCTTGAACTGCAAGTTACCATGACAACCGCTGCCGTTTGAAGTTTGGAGTGCCTGACCCCTGACGTGGGCGCGGGTCCCGTTGCGGTTCGAGTCGACCACGAACGCCTCAATGCTGACGCACTGGCTCGACGGCGATGCCTTGCGGCTGATCGTGGCCTACGCCGTGGGACTGATCGCCGCGACCGGCATCTGCCTGCCAAGCCTCTATTTCTACGGGCTGCTCGCGGGAGTAAGGATGACGATGCTCGATGTCGTGTTGCACTCGCTCAAATCGAAGGCGGTCGCCGCGGTGACGCTCGTCGGTGTGTTGCCGATCTACGCGGCGATCGGTCTGGCGATTGCCATCTTCCCGCTGCCCGCGAGCCTGCGCGATGGGATGCTGCTGCTGGGACTGATCCTGCCGTTTCTGGCGGGGACCGCCGGAACGTACTCGCTCTATCGCGGGCTGTCCGGCCTCGCCGACACGATGCCAGCCGCCTGCCGTGGCGATCGAGCCTGCTTCTTGCGACGCCTCGTCCTGTCCTGGGCCGCGTGCTACTCGGCGGTGTCGCCGGTGTTGATCGTCACGCTCTGGCAACGGCTGCAGGGACCGCTGTGAGGCCGAGTTTTCTTGGGCGTCAGCCCTCCGTGTCACTTTCGGAGCGGGGCGGCGTCAGCCCCCTGGCTCTTCGTTGCGATGAACGGGCTGACGCCCAAGAACCAGGGG
>JANODP010000457.1:0-2657 GCA_031412755.1 Schlesneria sp.
ATCGGCTCACTTCACGCGGAGCGATGAAGGCTACTTTGAGGCAGAAGAATTTGCGCAAGCCAACAAGAAACGAAACGTCAGGAGCACGAAGGATAAAATGTCCGGCGAAAGAATCGTTTGCGGCGGCAGATTGGCATGCTCTGCTCTGTCCTTCGTTTTCTTCGTCTTCTTCTGTTAGAAATCCTCATCGCGAGAAACGCTGATCGTGAGTGAGTGCGAGTCCGACACGCTCCGGCCGCAACCGACAGGATTCACCAAGCCCTTCCGCTCCAAGGCTTTCTTGAGGCAACCCGCATGATTCGTTGCTCTGTCGTCCTCCTGTGCCTGCTCGCGTGTGACCTCGCCGCGTCTGCCGCCGAACCGAAGATCGAGTTCAATCGCGACATCCGGCCGATCCTGTCCGATACCTGCTTCCACTGTCACGGACCCGACAGCGCGAAGCGTCAGGCTGGACTGCGGCTCGATCAAGAGCAGGAAGCGAAGGCGGAGCGTGACGGACATCGAGCCATCGTCGCGGGCGAGGCATCTCGCAGTGAGTTGGTTCGCCGGATCACTTCGACCGACCCCGACGAGGTGATGCCGCCGCGAACCTCGACCCGTTCGCTGACCGCCGCGCAGATCAAGCTGCTCACGCGGTGGATTGACGAGGGGGCGTCGTGGCAGGCGCACTGGTCGTTCATCGCGCCGCAACGGCCGGCTGTTCCCGAGGCGACAGCCGCGTGGAGCCGCAACGCGATCGACTCGTTCGTCAAACAGCGGCTCGCGCAGGAAGGGTTGTCTCCGTCGAGCGAGGCCGAGCAGACCACGCTCATCCGGCGCGTGACGCTCGATCTGACGGGAGTCCCGCCGACGCTGGTCGAAGTGGACGAGTTCCTCGCCGACGCGTCGCCCGATGCCTATGAACAGCTCGTCGACCGGCTGCTCGCGTCGCCGCGGTATGGCGAGCGGATGGTGCTCGACTGGCTCGACGCGGCGCGCTATGCCGACACCAACGGTTATCAGGGAGACGGCACGCGGACGATGTGGCCGTGGCGCAACTGGGCCATCGACGCGCTGAACTCGAACATGCCGTTCGATCAATTCACCGTCGAACAGTTGGCGGGTGACCTGCTGCCGAACGCGACGCTCGATCAAAAAATCGCGACGGGCTTTCACCGCAACCATCCGCTCAACGGCGAAGGGGGCCGGATCGCGGAAGAGTCGCGCGTCGAGTACGTCTTCGACCGCGTCGAGACGACCGGCACCGTGTGGCTCGGCCTGACGATCGGCTGCTGCCGTTGTCACGATCACAAGTACGACCCGCTCGCGCAGAAGGAGTACTACCAACTCTCCGCCTACTTCAACTCGATCACCGAGTCGGGTGCGGTCGATCGCGGCGGCAACGCGAACCCGGTCGAACGAATCGTCACACCGGAGAACGATCGTCGGCTGAACGAACTGCGGGACGAAGTGGCGCGCGCGGAGAAGGCTCAGCAGACCGGATTGGCCGCCGTCGATGCGGCTCAACTCGAATGGGAGAAGAACCCGATCGGAGTGACCCAGTGGTCGGTGCTCGATCCCGTCTCGTTCAAGTCGAAGAACGGAGCGACGCTGACCAAGCAGCCCGATCTGTCGGTGCTGGCATCCGGAGAGAGTCCGGAGAAGGACGACTACGAACTGACGTTCCGCATCAATGCGGGGCAGGCCGACCGTCCGGCGCTGATCACCGGCTTGCGTTTGGAGGCGATGGCGGACGACTCGTTGCCGTCGAAGGGACCGGGCCGCGCACCGGAGAACGGCAACTTCGTCCTGACAACGCTGGAGTTGGTGGCCGCATCGGTGACCGACCCGAAGAAAAGTGTGAAGCTTCCGTTCAGTCGGGCGGACGCGGACTACTCGCAAGGGGGATTCAGTCCGGCGGGAGTGATTGACACCGACAAGAACAGCGGCTGGGCCGTGGCCGGGGGAGACAACTCAAAGGGCCGCGTCGCGATCTTCGTCCTCGACGCGGCACTCGCGCTGACCGGTCCAGCAGAACTGCGACTGACGCTGAAGCACGAGTCGGTCCACGTCAAACATGTCCTCGGCCGGTTCCGAATCGCCCTCACGACCAGCGGTGCCCCGCGACTCGACGCCCCTTCCGCCGAAGTCGTCGCCGCGCTGGGCATCGCCGCCGACAAGCGGACCGACCCGCAGAAGCAGCAGTTGCGAGACTATTTCCGCAGCAAGGTGTCGCCCCAGTTTGCGGGCCTGAAAACGGCCGTCGACGCCTCGAAAAAGAAGCTCACCGACTATGAGAACTCGCTGACAGTGACGATGGTCATGCAGGACCAGCCGAAGCCGCGCGACACGTTCATCCTCACGCGCGGGACATACACCCAGCCGGGAGAAAAAGTCAGCCACGGCGTTCCAGCCGCGCTGCCGCCGCTGGCGATCGATGCGCCGCCGAACCGACTCACACTGGCCCGGTGGTTGGTCGATCCCGCGAATCCGCTGACGGCGCGCGTGACGGTCAACCGCGCCTGGCAATCGTTCTTCGGCGCGGGCCTCGTCAAAACAACCGAGGACTTCGGCACGCAGGGACAGCCGCCGTCGCATCCGGAGTTGTTGGATTGGCTGGCGGTGGAATTTGGAGGCGGGGACACGGGGACAAGGGGACAAGGGGACAAGGGGAATCA
>JANODP010000458.1:0-19155 GCA_031412755.1 Schlesneria sp.
GGGCGGGAGCCCCCTGAATGTGCGTGAATTGTTGTTTTTGCCTGATTCAGGGGGCACACGCCCCCCGCTCCGAAGGCAGATGAAGGCAAGACGAAAGGCGAGCTGACGCTCATGAAGACGATTCGCGGCAAGCAGGCACTCGTCACGGGAGCGGCGTCTGGCATCGGGCGCGGGATCGCACTGGCCCTCGCGCGCGAGGGTGCCGATCTCTATTTGATCGACGTTGACGAGGTGGGCCTCACGGCCGTTGCGACCGAAGCGACGGCGCTCGGTGTCTCGGTGCTGATGGACCGCTGTGATCTGACTCAGCCCGCCGATGTCACGCGCGCCTTGCAGACGATGCGGGCGCGATGGGAGCACCTCGACATCCTCGTCAACAACGCGGGGATCGCGTACTACGGGCCGACGCAGTTGATGACCGCCGCGCAATGGGACCGGTTGCTGGGAGTGAACCTGCTCGCGCCGATCCAGATCACGCGCGAATTGCTGCCCGTGTTGCTGACCCGCCCCGACGCTCACATCTTGAACGTGTGCAGCATCTCGGGCCTGGTGGCCGGCGGGCGCTTTGCCGCGTACCACACGAGCAAATTCGGTTTGATCGGCTTCACCGCCGCGCTGCGGGCCGAGTACGGGCGACACGGGCTGGGCGTCTCGGCCCTCTGCCCCGGCCCGGTCCTGACGAACTTGTACCGCTCGTGCGATTCGTCCCGCCCCGACAAGCCGGTCCCCGAACCGCCACGCTGGTTGTGCTGTTCGATCGACGCCGTCTCGGCCGGAGCGATCCGGTGCCTGCGTCGCAACAAGCGCCAACTGCTGGTCGGCCCGCTCGCGCATCTGCTCGCGTGGGCCAACTGGCTCGCGCCGGGAGTGATCGACTTCCTGAATCACTTCACCCGCAAACGACGCAAGCAACTTGCCACGACGAACGTGGCCCCCGCTCGTCGCGCGGCGTGACTCAGCCAACGCCCCGTCTCATTGTCTTCGAGACAAGAAGAGGTTGCGGAGGCCTGTGTTCGCTCAGTCACGTTTCTGGCCCGCTCGCCGCAGGAACCGAATCGTTGTGCAGCGCACGATCCATTCGCCGATTCGCGGCAGGGCGGCGTTCAGGGCGAAGATGGACCGCAACTTCGGGAAATTGGAAATCACCTCGGGCAGATCGCGGCGAATGGCCTTCACCACGGCGCGGCTCACCGCTTCGGCCGTCGTGGAGCCCATCCACCACGGTACCCTGCGCCCGGTCCGCTTTTTGATGACCTCATACACACCGCCGTCGGTCGCGAAGCCCGGACAAATCACCGAGGCACTGATCCCGGTGCCGTGATATTCGCCGCGCAGACTCTGGGTGAACGCAATTTGCCCGGCCTTCGATGCCCCATAGGCGGCACCAAACGCCGGACCAAACTTGCCCGCCGTCGAGGACATGTTGACGATGTGGCCCCGCCCCGCGGTCACCATGTGCGGCAGGACGTAGCGCGTCAGCAACAACGTCGCGGTGAGATTCACATCGATCGTGCGGCGGATCTCGACCGGGTCGATCTCGTGGAATTGGCGGAACGCCTCGATCCCCGCGTTGTTGACGAGCACGTCGATTGAACCGAACTCGCTCATCGCGCGCTCGACCAGCCGTTTGAGTTGCTCCTCATCCGAGACGTCGGTCGGAACCGCGATCGCTTTGACACCGAGTCCGCGCATCTCGGCAGCCACCTTTTCCAGCGTCTCGACGGACCGCGCGGCCAGGACGAGATTCATCCCTTGGCGCGCCAGCGCCCTCGCCACGAACACACCCAGCCCCGCGGAGGCCCCCGTCACGATGGCGTTTCGTCCTCGCAGTTCCTTCATCGATTGGCTGCCCTTCTCACATTCGTAGGATGGGCACTCCTGCCCGTCCGCTTTTCAAAACCAAGACCGGACGGGCAGGAGTGCCCATCCTACAAAACGCGATCTTCTTCCCGGACAGTTTCTCACGCGGCATCGCGAGTACCGGTCACGATGATCGTTTCCAGCTCGCGAGCGATCTCACCGTTCAGCGTCTGTTCCAACTCGATCAGGCAGTCGGCGACAGCCGCGCCGTCCATCAGTCGGTGATCGTAGGAGATCGTCACCCGGCAGCAGCCGAGTTCGTCGAGCGGACCAAACGTCAGGTTGCTCGTCAGGAACGCGGGCGGGTCCTGGATCTCGACCCCCTTCCCGGCCAGCGTCGTCAGGAAGAACGTGCCGACGCGGCGGGCACGCCGCTTCCCCTCGAAATTGAACGCCCACCACCACAGAAGGCGACGCAGGAACGTCGGCAACCCGCTCAACCGCCACTGCGACGAGAAGACCTTCTCCACCGGATCGGTCTGAAAACGTTCGAGGCACTGCTGCAACTCGACGAGCGACCGCGTCTCGGGATGGAAAAACCGCGACCAGAACAACCACGGCTCGCCGCGATGTTCGCGTTGCGTGGCGAGCATCCCCACGCTGTGCGGCTGTTCGAGCACATGCGGCCACGGCCACGCGATGTACGCCTGACGAAGCACGCGCCGCTTCGCGGCCACCAGCGCGAACGCCTTGATGAACAGCAGCGACCACGAGATGCGCACGGGCAGCCGCGACCGCAGTTCCGCCACGCGAGACAGATCACACCGCCGATCGTGAGCACACGTCGGTACGCGGCGGTTGTAATGCAGCACGTCAATCGTGAGCCGCCGACTGCGCGACAACGCCAACCGACGCGGCTGGTCCGACCCCGGCATCGCAATCTCCGACGAGTCTTTGGTCATCCGAATACTGGCACCAAACTACTGGGGTTCAACTTCTTGCCGTCTCGCGCGGATTTCATGGGACGTCTGAGACCAATGCGACGAATGAAACTCGCAAGCCACGAGAGACCCATCAGTCCCACAGATGACGGCCAACTTCAATTGCAATCCAACTCAATTCGGCCGGAGTTCTATCAGGGACCGCATCGGCTCGGAAGATCAGCCAGCGTGGCCCCGAGCCGCTGGTCCTGCTTATCATGGCCGCACCCGGACGATTGCCTGTGAAGGCCCGCTCGCACGAAGAGTTTTGGGAGTCGCCATGAGATCGTTGCGTCTGCTGCTGCTGTTTTCCGGCCTGCTCGCGCCGCTCGGCCAGCCCGCATCGAGTCGCGCCGCCGAACCGGACCGCTTCTCGCGCGAGGTCGCGCCGATCCTCGCCAAGCGGTGCCTGGAATGTCACAGCGAAAACGAGCCGTCGGGCAAACTGATCTTGAGTCTGAAGGCCGCCGCGCTGCAAGGGGGCGAGAGCGGCCCGGCCATCGTGCCGCGCGATGTCGCGAACAGCCCACTCCTCGCGCGAGTCACCGCCGGCGAGATGCCGCCCCCCAAACGAGGCCACTCGCAAAAGCTGCCCGACGCCGAAATAAAAACCCTGCGCGACTGGATTGCCTCGGGAGCCGAGTGGCCCGACGGCCGCCAGCTCGACCTCTATGAATCGACCAGCGATGTCCGAGCCGGCCGCGACTGGTGGTCGCTCCAACCGGTCAAGCGACCTCTTGTCCCCTCGCCCCCGTCTTCGGGGGAGAGGGTTAGGGTGAGGGGGCCGAATGGCGACAACACTTCCCAACTCGCTCCAACTTCTACTCCAAATAGAAAACGACAAGAAGTCGAAGACAAGCCCCCTCACCCTAACCCTCTCCCCCGCAAAGCCGGGGGCGAGGGGACAAATCCAAATACCGTCACATTTGACCCTCAACCCGTTCGATCTCCCCTCGACGCCTTCATCGTCTCACAGTTGCAAGCCCATCAGATGGAGCCAGCCCCACAGGCCGATCGGGCGACGCTCATCAAGCGCGTCTCGTTCGATCTACTCGGGCTACCGCCCTCATTTGATGATGTCGAGGCCTTCGTCAACGATCCGGCTCCCGATGCCTGCGAGCGTCTCGTCGATCGGCTCCTCGCATCGCCTCACTTTGGTGAACGATGGGCCAGGCACTGGCTCGATCTCGTCCGCTATGCCGACACGTCCGGATATGAACGCGATCAGGAAAAGCCCGGCGCGTGGAAGTATCGCGACTGGGTCGTGCGAGCGCTCAACGAGGACCTGCCGTACTCGCGCTTCATCGTCGAACAACTGGCCGGTGACGAGTTGGCCGACCGAAACGAACAGACACTCATCGCGACCGGCTTCCTCCGGCTCGGCACCTGGAACGACGAGCCGAACGACGCCGAGGAGTACAAGTACGACCGGCTCGAAGATTTGGTCGGTGCCACCTCGACGGCGTTCCTCGGGTACACGGTGAAGTGTGCGCGGTGTCACGATCACAAGTTCGATCCGATTCAGCAGGCCGACTACTACCGCATGGCTGCCGCCTTCTGGCCCGGAGCGATTGAGCAGCGCGGCCGTGAGTTGCTGGGCGGCCCCTCGCGCGAAGAACTCGATGCCGCGCTCGGCTGGCCCGCCTCCGCAGTCTCTCCATCGAACAAGCCGCTGATGCCCGACATCCTCGCCTGGACCGACATCCGCCCTGCCCCGCCGCTGCATCTGTTGAAGAAAGGTGAACCGAAACATCCCGGCCCGATCATCGAACCCGCCACGATGTCGTTCGTGCCGAGCATGGCTGAGGGACGAGGGCTGAGGGGCGAGGGACAGAAAAACGTCTCCTCGGTTCCGTCTTCTTCCTTGGCCCTCAGCCCTCAGCCCTTGGCCTCCCACCGACGGACCGAACTCGCCGAGTGGATCGCCCACCCCGACAACCCACTCACGCCGCGGGTCCTTGTCAATCGGCTGTGGACACACCACTTCGGCGGCGGCCTCGTCCGGTCTCCCGATAACTTCGGCTTCACCGGCGACAAGCCGACGCATCCGGAGTTGCTGGACTGGCTCAGCGCGGAACTCGGAGCGGGGAGTGCGGAGCGAAAGACAGCAGCAAGCGAAGTCTCTTCTACTCCGCGCTCCGAGTTCCGCGCTCCGCACTCACTCAAGCGTCTTCACCGCCTGCTCGTCACCAGCGCGACCTACCGCCAGTCGTCGCTCCACCCGCAGCAGGACGAATACACGTCGCGCGATGCGGCCAACCATCTCTGGTGGCATGCCGAACGACGACGCCTCGATGCCGAATCGCTGCGGGATCGGATGCTGCTCGTGGGAGACAGCCTGGATACACGCCTCGCCGGGCCGGGGTTCAAAGTCACGATTCAGGCAGAGGCTCTCGAAGGGTTGTCGCGCAAGGGAGATGCCTGGAAGCCGTCGCCCGTCCATGAACAACGGAGGCGGTCGCTCTACTCCTTCAGCGCGCGCAGCCTGCTCCCTCCGCTGATGACGACCTTCGATTTCGGAGACACCACGCTGCCGTGCGGCCAGCGCCCGGTCTCGACCGTCGCGCCACAGGCCCTCGCGCTGCTGAACAACGCCTTCACGCATGAGCGAAGTACGGCGCTGGCCACGCGAGTGATGAGTGAAGTGGCCTCTCCTTCCGGTCCCCTCGCCCCACGTCTTCGGGGGGAGAGGGCTAGCGTGAGGGGGACGGATGGTGAACCGGTGTCCCAACAGGAGCGAACCTCTTCTTCAGCCCCTCAACCCTCGACGCTCGACCCTCGACCCAAGAAAGCCCCCCTCACCCTAACCCTCTCCCCCGAAGACGGGAGCGAGGGGACCGGAAAGGCAGGCGACGCCGTTGTGCGCCTCGCGTGGCGGTTCGCTTTGGGACGTGAGCCTTCGCCGAGCGAGTTGGCTGCGGGGCGCGAGCACCTCTTCGCGCAGCGCCAGCGGTTCTCGAATGAGCAACCCGTTGGGGGCAATGACGTCGCCGACCGCGGCGACAAATTGAGTGTTCGTGACGGCCTCGTCCTGCATCTGCAAGCCAACTCGGGCGTGAAGACGGACGCCGAGGGACGAGTCCTCGCGTGGGCCGATCAGTCGGGTGAGCAGCACTCCGCCTCGCAGAGCGAACCTGCTCGACAACCCCTGTTCGTGCGTGATGCCGCTCACGGTCGCCCTGCCCTGCAGTTTGATGGCCAACGCCGCTTCCTGCATCTCAACGGGCAGGTGCTCACGTCGCAGTCGTTCTCCATCTTCGCGGTCGTCACCGATCGAGCGACCACCAAATCTCATCGCGAGATCTTTTCCAACTGGAACGGCGCGGCAGGCAATGCGGGGTCGAGCCTGTTCCTCGGCATGACGGGCGAGGACACGGTGCGGCTCAGCGACGACTTCTCGGGCGTGGGGCATGTGGCCCGCCGCGCTGAGCCGTTTCTGTTGTCGGGCTTCAACGGCCCTAGTGGAGCGACCGTCCATCAGAACGATCTCGCGCTGGCGTCGAAGGGCGGCCCGCTCGGCCCGCGCACGCTGACCACCGCCTACGTCATCGGCCAGCAGGGAAACATCGACGGCGAATACTGGCACGGCGACCTGTTTGAACTGCTCGTCTACAACCGCGATCTCTCCGAACGAGACCGCCTCGCCGTCCAGCGGCATCTGTCCGAGAAGTACCACCTCCCCCGCAGCAACACGTCGCACGATCCCGACTTCCTGGCCCTGGCCTCGCTCTGCCATGTGCTGCTGAACACGAATGAGTTCGCGTATGTCGATTGAGAAGACGTTTTTTACCACAGAGACACAGAGGCACTGAGAAGAGACGCGAATGCAGAGAAAGAGAAGAAGAGAGCATTGACCGCCGTTGTCTCTCGTCTGGCCTTCTCTGTGTCTCTGTGGTTCATCTGCCTGATGAGAACAATCACCATGACCAACCAATTCCCCTGCCGTCAGACCCGTCGCGAGTTCGTGTGGGAGATGGGAGCCGGGTTTACCGGCCTCGCGCTGACATCGCTGTTGTCTGGCGAGGGCTTCTTCGAACGGATCGGGTTCGGGGCCGAGCGGCAAGCGGCGGCGAACCCGCTCGCGGCGAAGGCGGCGCATGCGTTTGGTCGCGCGAAGAGTGTGATCTTTCTGATGATGAACGGCGCACCGAGTCAGGTCGATACGTTTGACTACAAGCCCGAATTGCAGCGGCTCGCCGGCCAGCCTCTGCCCGAGGGAAAGAAATTCACCAACTCGGGAGGCCGCAAGGTCGGGTTTCTGACTCCCTCTTTTCGACCGTTCCGACCGGGGGGCAACAGCGGGCTGATGATCTCCGACTTCTTCGAGAATGTGCGCGGGCATGCCGACAAACTGGCGGTGATCCGGTCGTGTCACACCGACAGTCACGCGCACGGTTCGGCGCTGGTGGCGATGAACACGGGGAAGACGATCATCGGCCGGCCGTCGCTCGGCAGTTGGGCCGTGTACGGATTGGGGACCGAGAACCAGAACCTGCCCGGCTATGTCGTGATCCTCGACAAGCGCGGCGGGCCGATCAGCGGCCAGCCGAACTGGTCGAACGGCTTCATGCCGTCGTCTTATCAGGGGACGCTTTTTCGTCCTGTCGGCGATCCGATTTTGGATTTGCGTGGACCGGAGCACATCGACCGCGCGGCCCAACGCTCGCAACTCGATCTGCTCGCCAAGTTGAACGATGAGCATCTGGCCGCCCGGCCCGGCGGCAGCGATCTCGCCGGTCGAATCAACTCCTACGAGCTGGCCTTCCGGATGCAGGCCGAAGCCCCCGAGGCGGTCGATCTGTCGCAGGAGACGAAGGCGACGCAGGACATGTACGGCGTGGGCCGACAGCCGACGGATGAGTTCGGCCGCAACTGCCTCGTCGCGCGGCGGCTGGTCGAGCGGGGCGTGCGGTTCGTGCAGCTTTACTCGGGCGGCGGACATCTCGAAGAGACGTGGGACGCTCACAAGAGCATCGAGACCAACCACGGCCAACACGCGGGCGAGGTCGATCTGCCGATCGCGGGTCTGCTCACGGACCTCGACCAGCGCGGCCTCCTTGATGAAACGCTGGTCGTGTGGGGCGGCGAGTTCGGCCGCATGCCGTTCAGCGAGGGCAAGGGCGAACCGGGCCGCAACCACAATCCCTACGGCTTCAGCATGTGGCTGGCCGGAGGCGGCGCCAAGGGCGGCACCTCCTACGGCGAAACCGACGACTTCGGCTTCGAGGCGGTGAAGGACAAAGTCCACCTCCACGACCTCCACGCCACCATCCTCCACCTGCTGGGCCTCGACCACGAACGCCTGACATACTTCCATCAAGGCCGCAACGAACGCCTGACGGACGTGTTCGGCAACGTGGTGGAAGGCGTGATCGCGTGAGTCGAACCTGCGATGGAGCCATGTAGGATGCGACCAGCGGCGTTTCGCCGCGCCGGCCCAGCGCAATCAGAACATCAATCCAGATCACACAAGAAAGATGGTGAGCCAGCGTTCGAAGCGAGCGGATCCCACCCGACCCAACTTTCAACTTTTTACGCTCAACTCCTCAGACGTAACACCACGACGCGGACTCCACTCGATTTTGACATCCGCAGAATTAGGCTGGGCGACTGAATGGCCCTTGCCGAACGCTTCGAGCATCCTGGTCCTTGTCGTCGGAATTGGCTTTGTATTTGTAGCCACGACTGTCCAACCGTTTGATTCGTAATCGTTGCGCACAGTTTGGTGGGGAAGATCGTAGAGCGTGCCAGCAGAAGCCGCGGCAATGCATCGCTGCCGACTCTTCTTTCGCATCCGGCAAAGTTCCTCCCAATGCCCATTCTCCGAACCGTGGTGAGGTATTTTGACGACGTCAAAACCGCTCAGGTGACTGGTCTCTTCTCGCCGTTGCCACACGTGATATGCGTGCATCAGCCCCTCGCGTTCAGCATCGGCTGTGAAGAGAGCCTCAAACCTCGCCTGCCCTACCGTGACACGGAGAATGAAAATGATCGAGAGCGCGTTGGTCGAAATTGACGAACGGTTGGCCATCAGGAACGAGTCGGTCGAGTTTTGCAGCAGTGTCGCGTCGGGACCAACCGGGATCAGCAACGATCCGTTCGTTTCGCCGATGGGAATGGCGAGGTGATTATCATCGAGCCGCGGCCTCGCCATTTTTTGTGATTCGCTCAAATCGCATACGACCTTGGCAAGCCTCGCATACTCCTTGAGCGCCTCTTGGGGACACCCCCGAGCAGCCAGCAATTCGGCAACGTTTCGCCAATTTGCACCGCAGTCGCAAAAGATTCGTACGGGATGTCCCGCATCCGCGAAGTGCTGCAGGAGATCTGCCATGCCTGCATAGTGGTCGAGATGTGGATGCGTGAGCATGACCAGATCGAGTGACTCGACACCGTGCGCCGCCAGCAACTGTAAGAAGCGGCGACGATCAGCTACTTTCGGCAGATGGCAGTCGATCAGCAAGGACTTTGTGGGTGGCCCAGCGACGGTAATGAGAATTGTGTCACCGTGTCCACAGGCAAAGAGAATGATCCGCACGGCAGCCGGTGATCGTTCAGCGCGGTCAGATCCGGATCGGTCCCTCGGTGTAGGACTGCGACGCCTTTTCGACATGCTCTAGCTCTTCAGTCGTGAGTAGATCACTGATCGATTGTCGCATGGGTGGCTCGACAAAGCCGATGGCGAACGCCGTGATCCTATCCCATTGGTTCGGCACGGTTCCTTCGATGAATTGATCTTTGCTGTAAACTTGGTCTGGGATTTGATCCGAGGCCGCACCGAATCTGACGACTATTCGGTCGTCGATCACGGGATCGGCGATCCCTTGAAGGCGTTCAACCAGACACAATCGCATCGTGTCGTCGTTCTTTGAAGAATCGCGAAGGGCGTCCACGGCGATTCCAAGGACTTCGTCCGGATGTCGTTTATCACTGAGAAGACATTGGACAATCAGGTGTAACCCTGCTTCGAGAACCCGGTCGTTCTTCCACTGAGGATTCTGCCCAAAAAAGTCGAACGCCTTCTCTTTGATTGCCATGAGAAATGACTCAAAAAGGTCAAGTGATCCATCCGGTGGGTCATCCGGAAGAACCGGTGGGGCATCCGGAAAAGGTTGTGCGTTTCGACTAGCAAGTGCATGAGAACCTGAGCTGGAAGGTTTATGCGGCATCATTGAAATCCTGCATTTCACGTTTGAATTGAGCTGCGATGTCTTGAACAGTTTGCTGCATGGCGGGTTCGACGGCCGCATGCAATTGGTCAATGGTAATCAACCCAGGCGACTTTGAAGACTGGGCAAGTTGGTGGGCGACACGCCGAAGATTGCGGCCAAAAACATCGGGCCACGAAAGAATCGCGTCAAAAGCTTCACGGGTCACGAAACGCTGTTGCTGAGATCGAGAATTGATTTTGGACTCCTTTCCAAATGGACAATGGTTCAGTTCCTCGTGGAGTCGGTTCGGCACGCTATGTACCTTTGCAAGAATTACATTTTCTCCCTCGAAATGTCGGGAAGCGGAAGTAACTCTTTCAAAATCTGGGCCGAATGTCCGCCATCACATTCAAAGCACGATGCATGCCACGGTGGTACAGTCGAAGAATGCGGGTTGGTCCGGAAGTCGATTTTGGATATCTGGATGACGCATCACAGTCGTTCAACAAGACTCGACGTGTCGATTCCTTGGGTCTCGTGATGATTGGCGGCCCGGGCGATCCATGCTGTGTCCGACTCATCTCACCAAGATCATCACTGGACGACTTCTCATGCCCGCGATTTTGGAATGGACTCACACCGTGGTCGAGCACGATCTGGGCGGGCTGGGGCATGCGAACAACATTTCGTACCTGAAGTGGATGCAGTCGGCGGCGCTGGCTCATTCGGCGGCTCAGGGGTGGCCGGTCGAGGCGTATGCCGCGCTGGGCTGCGGCTGGGTCGTGCGGTCGCATTTCATCGAGTACCTCGCCCCCGCCCGGCTCGGCGACACGATCCGGATCCGCACCTGGGTGGCCGACATGGGCAAGGTCACGTCGCGCCGGTGGTTTCTCATCCTGCGAGAGGCTGATGAACAGCGAAAGACCAGTGAAGCGGTTCTCGCCAAGGCCGAGACGAACTGGGCGTTTGTCGATTACCGCACCGGCTCACCCAAACGCATCCCGCCCGAAGTCTCGCGGGCGTTCGAGGTCGTCGCGGATTGCGGGTCGAATGGCAGAACGATGGGGGCAGAATGATGAAGACGGATCAGCCCACCAACTCCTTTCCTCCATCGTTCTGCCCCCATCGTTCTGCCATTCGACCCGGAATATCGGGGCGTGATCGTGGCACCAGTGTCTCTGATTCGACAAGGTCGATGGCCATGACCGGCTCACACAGCCGCTGGCGATCCGTGGCCGAGCGTGGTTGAATGGCATCGGCATTGGCACTTGAGAACACGGATCGAAGGCTCTGCGATGGAACCGACCAAGGAACTCATTGACGGCATCGAGCGGGATCGCATCGCGCGGGCGCGGCAGATGTCGCCGGGAGCCAAGTTCCTGGCGGGGGGGGCGTTGTTCGATGATGTCTGCGAACGGATGCGGGCGGGGATTCGCAGCCAGTTTCCTCATGAGGATGATGGGGGCGTCAACCGCATCCTTAAGCAGCGGCTCACCCGGTTGAGGCAGGTCGAGGAGCACGGCATCTATCATCCGGCGGGGACCCTCGATGAACAGCAATGAGGCGGTGACCGCGCTGGTGGAGGCGTTCGATCGGGCGAGTATTCCCTACATGATCGTCGGCTCGTTCTCGAGCAATGCCTACGGCGTGGTTCGCTCAACCAAGGACGCCGACTTCGTGGTGCCCTGCCCGTTTGCCGACATCGCGCGTCTGGTAAAAACTCTCGGACCGCCGTGGCGATTCCATCCGCAGATCGCGTTTGAATCGGTGACGGGCACCAAACGCTGTCTGCTCGAGTTGGACGACGATCCGTTTCACATCGAAATCTTCCGGCTCAGCGACGACCCCCACGACCTACAGCGATTCGAACGACGACATCAAATCCTGCTGCCCAACCTTCAACGTCCCGCCATCGTGCCCACGCCCGAGGATGTCATCGTCACCAAGCTGAGATGGGTCGAGCAGGCCGCCCGCGGCAAAGATCGCGATGACGTGCGCGACATCATCACCGTGCAACAAGAATTGCTCGACTGGAACTACATCCACCACTGGTGCGAGCAGCACGGGACGCGGCAGACGCTCGACGACATCCGGAGCAGGATTCCGCCGCTGGAATCGTGAGTGGCGCGAGGGCTGGACGGGCAGGTAAGAAATCTGCCCAGGAGTTCTCAGCGGACGTTGAGTTCGTCGAGACTGGTCCAGACCGCAACAGGTGAAGCTGGTCGGCTGACGCTCGAAACGAGCCTGTTCCACGCTACACTTCGCAGCAACTCCGTCGGCCATTTCCCGCGTCGAGAATCATTTCATGCTGACAGGTGTCACGGCTTTGTTGGCTCGGTCATTGCGAATGGATGCCCGGTCGCTGCTCAATCACCTCACCCGGCTGGGGTTGATGGCGGCGATTTACATTGCGCTGTGTACGGCCCTGGCAATTGCGATGCGGTTTGGAGCACCGGGGTTGAGGTTCTTCAAAGCGAGCGTGTACCTCAACGCCATCTTCCTGAGTCTGTTGGGGATCGGGTTCTTCTCAACGACGATCACGGAGGAGAAGGAAGAGGACACGCTGGGGCTGATGATGATGGCGGGGATCGGGCCGCTGGGGTTGCTGCTGGGAAAGCTGGGCGGGCGGCTGATCCAGGCGCTGCTGCTGGTGGCCGTGCAGTACCCGTTCACGCAACTGGCGGTGACGATGGGGGGCGTCTCGCAGTCGCAGGTTGACGCGGCGTATGTCGGCCTGACCGGTTACATGCTGATGCTGGCGGGAGTCGGCCTGCTCTGTTCGACGATCTCCTCCAACAGTCGCCGGGCGGGGACATGGATGGTGATCGCGCTGGGCGCTTACGTGCTGGTCCCCTATCTCTGTCGTGAACTGTGGAGATTTGGCGGCTTCAACCGTTCTGGATCGCCATCGATCCTGAGCTACTGTTTGCAGGCCATCATGGGGCAATCTCTGTTCGTGCAGATTGAGTCCATTCTGACCACCGGCTTTGGCGAATCGCCGTGGAGCACTCAAGCGCTCTGCAACGGCCTGCTCGGGCTGGTCTGCTTCGTGCTGTCGTGGTGTTGCTTCGGCTATGCGACACACTCGCCCGGTACCGAGGCCACGTCTCGCGGGACTTTGTCACGCAGCCGGCGCGGCCTGGCCCGCAGCTTCTCACCGGGTCGGGCGTGGAACAATCCGTTCCTCTGGAAGGACTTTCATTTCGTGGCGGGCGGGTTGAGCATGCGGTTGCTCCGTATCGTCTTTTACGCGGC
This sequence comes from Schlesneria sp., assembly GCA_031412755.1. Classification (GTDB taxonomy): domain Bacteria; phylum Planctomycetota; class Planctomycetia; order Planctomycetales; family Planctomycetaceae; genus Schlesneria. The sequence goes on from JANODP010000458.1 coordinate 13,187, forward strand.
CCTGTTTGTTTTCTCCTGGGGCTTGGCCGAGCTGTGGGGAATGAGATTCCGAAGCGACTACTGGACTCATGTCTTGGGTATCTACCAGTTCTTTCTGATGTGCTTCTTGTCGTGGGAGACGGCACTGCTGGCAGCCCGCTGTATTCACGATGAAGTTCGTGGCCAGACGCTCGCTTCGCTGGTGATGCTTCCTCGATCCACGGTGGAGGTCTTCTACTCCAAGTTGTTCGGGGCGATGCTCGGAGCCTACCCCGCCTTTATCGTGTTCGTGGTCGCCAACGTGATTGGCCACGAGAACACCGCGGAGTTCTTGAGACCTCGCGATCCCGGTCCGTTCTGCATCGCTCACTTCCTGCTCGTTCCCCATCTGGCGGCAGTCTTCGCCGTGTGGGTTCGCTGGGGGGCCGTTCCGCTGGCGATCGGCACCATGATCGGACACTTCGCCCTGTGGATCGTTCTGATTGAAACCAATGGATTTCGCGACGGCGCCTTGAATACCGCTGCCATCGAAATACTCATCATCTGCGCGGCCTGCCACTGGCTCGTGCTGAGGAACATCCAACGAGTCGCCGAGCGCGGGTGAATCTTTCATCACGGCCGGAAGAACGCCTGACTGATGTGGTCGGGAACGTGGTGAATGGCATAATCGCATGAAGTAGGGTGGGACCAGCGGCGCTTCGTCGCGCCGGCCCACCACAACCAGAACAACAACCCAAACCACACAAGCAAACATGGTGGGCCGGCGCTCGAAGCGAGCTTGTCCCACCCTACATGACTTGCAAGAGGCTGCCTCATGCCCGCGATCTTGGAATGGACTCACACCGTGGTCGAGCACGATCTCGACGGGCTGGGGCATGCGAACAACATTTCGTATCTGAAGTGGATGCAGGCGGCGGCGCTGGCTCATTCGGCGGCTCAGGGGTGGCCGGTCGAGGCGTATGCCGCGCTGGGCTGCGGCTGGGTCGTGCGGTCGCATTTCATCGAGTACCTCGCCCCCGCCCTGCTCGGCGACACGATCCTGATCCGCACCTGGGTGGCCGACATGGGGAAGGTCACGTCGCGCCGGCGGTTTCTCATCCTGCGAGGGACCGATGAAACGGTCCTCGCCAAGGCCGAGACGAACTGGGCGTTTGTCGATTACCGCACCGGCTCACCCAAGCGCATCCCGCCCGAGATCGCGCGGGCGTTCGAGGTCGTTGCGGATGACGGGTCGGATGGCAGAACGATGGGGGCAGAACGATGAAGACGACTCAGCCCACCAACTCCTTTCTTCCATCGTTCTGCCCGCATCGTTCTGCAAATCTCCCCGGAGTATCGAGGACTGCTCAGAGGACGTTGAGTTCGTCGAGGCTGGTCCATTCGGGTGACTCGGATTCAGTCGGCGTCTCGACGGATTCAATGGCTGTCTCGACGGAACGGTCGCCGTTCGGATTCGAGTTGGATTCGGCGGGCAGGTCTTCGTGGGACTCGGCGGTCGGCGCGGGGGGGTTGTCCTCGCGTGTCGAGCCGTCTGATTCCTGGTCCGTGTTCGCTGGGCGTTCGGGCTGCGTGAGGTCCGCGATTGTTTCGGGCGGGAGGATTCCGTAGGGGCGGAACTTTTCGACCGTGCCCAGGTCGCCGCGCGACAGCAGGGCGCGGTTCGGGCCGAGCTTGGAAGCGGCCGGGGTGTCGATCAGGTTGCTCGAATCGTTGGCGTTCATGGCGAAGAGGACGCGCGTCTCGAAGCGGTTGAGCAACTCGCGGCCCAGCCAGCGCTGGGCCGTTTGATAGCCGTCGCACCAGACGATTGGAAAAACTCCGGCGGCGGGACCGTCCTTGACGATCTCGGCCCACAGCGCGGAGGGGTTCACGGTCTGTTCCTTGTCGAAACCGCCATAGCCTCCGAAATCGTCCTCGGCCTTTTTGAGATCGCGGAAGCGGGCGATGTCGTACACGATCACGAAGACCGGCGGTGCGAGGTCGTCGGTGCGAGATCGCAATTCGGCGACGACGGACTGCAATGCGGCGGCGGCCTCGCGCGGTGCAACGATGTCAAAGGAACCTTGAGTGCCGAGTTCGGCAATCACGCGCCAGGTCTTGCTGGCTGAGCTATCGGGAAGACTGCCATCCAGGACGACGAACTTCGCACCGCGTCCCTCGGGTTGGGCAGAGGCCCCCTGCCCGGCCAATGCCAGCAAGCTCGACGCCAACACGCCGAGCGCCGCTTCGTCGTCGCGGCCGATCAACAGGACCGGACCGCCGTCGCGCGGACCGAAGCGAAGTTCGAGCGGACCGGTGAGAGAGACTGAGTCGCCGAGCCAGCAGCGGAAGGTGGTGGGCGGGCTGGACCTTGATCGCCCCTCACCCCCGGCCCCTCTCCCCAAAGGGGCGAGGGGAGGAAGACGAAGGCACGGACGGACGGCTTCGAGCCACAGCGGATTGGCAAGCGGGTCGGCGGCGATGTTGCCTTCAAAGACGATGGCATCGGGCCAGCGAGCAGCGTGACTCGGTGAAGACCCCCTCACCCTAGCCCTCTCCCCCGAAGACGGGGGAGAGGGGACATGAGCCGACTCACGTCGCTGAAACTCGTCCGACCACTCGCGCAGCCAGCCGAGATACGTTTCGCGCTGCGAGTCGTCGAGCCACACGACCTGGAATGGATGATTGCCCTCAACCAGCCCGTTCGCGTCGTTGTAGATCGCCTCGCCGGGACGGGACAGCAGCCGCGCGGCGGTGTTGTCTTCGCTGAGGATCAGGTGCGCGTCGGTCTCACTGCACTGCAGCGCGATGCGGACGGCGATCTGGCCGAGCGTGCTTCTCGCCAGTGAATAGGCTCCGGCCAGAGTCTGGCTGCCGAGCAGCACGTGAACTCCGAACGCGCGGCCCTGCCGGATCAGGCGGTCGAGCAGCAGCGCGGCCTGCTGCGACAGGGCGTCCTCGTCGGTGAAGAATTCCTGGAACTCATCGATGACCAGCATCACGCGCGGCAGCGGTTGGTCGGGGTTCACATCGCGGTAGCCCGCCAGATCCTGCACGCCCGCCCGGCGAAACAGTTCGCCCCGCTCCTTGAGCAATCCATCGAGCCGTTGCAGCACGCTGACGCCGAACTCGCGGTCGCTCTCGATGGCGATGACCCGCGCGTGCGTCAACCGGTGCGTGGCGTAGGTCTTGAACTCGACCCCCTTCTTGAAGTCGATCAGGTAGAACTCGACTTCGTCCGGGCTGTAGTGGAGCGCGGCGTTGGTGATGAGCGCGTGAAGCAGCGACGACTTGCCCGAGCCGGTCTTGCCCGCGACCAGCACATGCTGCGAGGTTCCCTTACCCAGCCGCAGGTGCTGCAGCTTCGTGGCCCCGGCCCGGCCGATGGGAATGTCGAGACCCGCGCGGCTGCTCGAGGTCCAGTAAGCGTCGGCCTTCGGCATCACGCGCTCGAACGGCACTTCCACGCGACGCACCGAACGGGCCAGTTCACCTGCCAGACGCACGATCTTGCCGAACTCGTCGGCGGCGGGAGGCTCATCGAATTGCAGCGGCCACTGACCGAGATCGGGATCGGCCAGGCGGAAGGGGGAGAGTGCGAGCGCGGAGTGCGGAGCGCGGAGTGCGGAGTGGGAAGATGCGGAGTGGGAAGATGCGGATTGTTTGCCATCGCCTTCTCGCTCCGCGCTCCCCGTTCCGCGCTCCGCGCTTTCAGACCCCCTCACCCTAGCCCTCTCCCTCTCCCCCGAAGACGGAGGAGAGGGGACAAGAGGCCGCCCCCGATCGTCTGTCTCACCGAGCAACTCTTGCAGCAACCCGCCCTTCTCTCCGGACGATGACGCGGCGCGCGGCAGACGCAGCACGATGGCGTGGCGTTCGAGATCGGAGATCGAGAACCCGCGCGGCAACGGCTGGGACTCGTCAATGCTGACCAGCAGGAACACGCCGCACCTCACACCTCCGTCGGCGATGCTGACCAACCGGCGCAGCGAGACCTCGGTGAAGTTCGTGGGAAAGTTGGCGACGACCAGCACGCGATACGGTTCGGCCACCTCGCCCGCCTGGCGGTTGTAGTCGTCCAGCGTCGGATATTCGTTCCGCAGATACGTCTGAATCACTGTCTCCATGTGGTCGGTCAGGTCGGCGAGTCGCTTTTCGATGTGCGGTGGCTCGGTCCAGATGCGGCTGGTGACGAGTTGCTCGTCGATGTCGGCCAGATGCATGAACGAGGCGAAGTTGGCCCCGAGTCCCACCGGATCGAGGATCGTGAAGCGCACCTTGCCCGGCGGCAGCGACGTGAGATACCGCAGCATCGTCGTCTGCAAGAGACGGGTCGCCGCGGCACGACTCCCTCCGTTGGACCGCACCACCAGTGACGGCCGACTGGCGAGCGGGACGAGGATCGGCAAATCGAATCGCGTGCGATCGGTCTTCAAGCGGGGATCGGGTGACGTGCCCTGCTCGATTCCTTCGAGATCGGCCACGACCCGTCCGAGCGAGAGCAAGTCACACTCTGAAAGGAGTCCGCACTCTCTGAGTGCGGAGCCCGCTTCATCACTCTGTGCGGACGGAAGCACGCCGGCCGCGTGCCCCACGTGGGACTGGCTCGGATCTTCGAGAATGCGGGCGACGTCGGTCCAGTCGGGACAGACGCGGCGCATCGTCTCCCACAGCCTATCGGCGGTGCAGCCGAGTTCACCGAGCGTGGCTCGCCATTCGCGCACCAACTCGAGCCAATTCTGCTGGTAGGCCTGCCGGCTGACGGCGACGCGCTGATCGAACTCTGCCTGCAACCGCCGGAAGTCCTGTTCGCGGCGCAGCAGGCTGTCTCGCCAGGCCGATTCAAACCGGCTCTCGGCCTGCAGTCGATCGCTCTGGCGCGTCCGCTCGATTTCGGTCAGCCGAGCCGGGTAGTGAGCCTTCGCGGCGTGATGCTCCTCGTCGCGCCGGGCCTCCGCCGCCTGAATGCGAATTCTCATCCGATCGTCGGCGCGAGCCAGCCCCGCGTCGCGCTGGTGCTGGCGGACATCCTGCTGGTGCGCGAGATCGGCCTCCTGCCGCTCCAGCTCCCGCTGCGAGGCGACGACCCAGCGCTGATACGCCGTGTCGCCATCGACCGCCAGTTGCAGCAGCTTGTCGTAATCGGGCAGCGCACGCTGTCCGGCGAACAGATGGAGCAGGAACAACGACACCAGGCTCAACGCCGCCCCCGCTCCGCCGGCGATGTACTGCCAATCGCGATCGGCCTCCTGGAGTTTCAACCCGAGCCACGCCGGATCGACGGACGAACGGATCACTCCGAACAGCAGACCACTCAACACGACAAACGCGACGACCGGCCAGAAACCTCGAAACACGCTCGGCAGCACGCGGCCCATCAGCCGGTGGTAGAGCGGCTCCGATTCCCGCACCGACTCCACGCACTTCTGATGCAGCCCGGTCATGTCGAGCGGCAGGGTGGACGGAGGTGGCGGAACCGCCTCTCCCTGCAGATGACTGCGTTGCAGGAACTCGGTCGCCTGCCGATACCAGCCGTCGAGCGACTTGAGCGCCGTCTGCAATTCGATCCGGCTCGCCACCATCCCCGACTGCAGGACCTGCAACCGCGCGAGCGGACTGTCGTCGGTGTCTTCATCGAGCAGCGACCTAACCAGCCACGCCGCCTCGTCCCGCTCCTTCAGCGCCAGAGTCGATTCCTCCACGTGACGCGAGTCGATCTCTTCGATCGCCTCGCGAAACCGGACCTCGATGGCCGTCGCCTCGGCCTGCCAGCGTTCTTCCACCGCATCCCGCCGAGTCACGTGGCCCTGCTGCAACTCGACCTGCTCGGCCTCGTAGGTCGAGGAGAGCAGTTGAAAGACCTCGTGATACTGCCGCTGCTCACTGGAGACTTCGCTCGCGTGCAGGCTTTCGATCTCCCGCTCGCGCCGCGCGCGATCGGCCACCAGCGTCAGCAGCCGGCGCAACGAAGTTCGTTCGAGTTCGATGGTCGGTTCAGTCGTCACGTTTCA
>JANODP010000459.1:0-3093 GCA_031412755.1 Schlesneria sp.
AAGCGACATCGCGCGAAACAGCTCGACAAGCTGCCGGGTGATGCGAGGCAGGACGTCCATGTATCTGCCGAAGACTGAGAACGACGAAAGGCCAACAGAACGCGCGGGTTATAGTTCCGAATCGTCAAATCAGGCAATGCGAGTCGCGGGCGAGCCGGTCAGGTGGGCGCAGTGGTTATTTGGTGGTCGCTGTTTCTTGTCCCCTCTCCGCCCGTCTTCGGGGGGAGAGGGTTAGGGTGAGGGGGGATTCGCTTCAGGCAGAGTGACCGCTGGACTGACGACGACCGACTCCTGTTGGGATCACCAATTCCAACATCTCTCGACCGCCTGGCCCCCTCACCCTAACCCTCTCCCCCGAAGACGGAGGAGAGGGGACAGGAAGAAGACCACCAATGAGCGACTGCACCCCGGTCAGGTGCCCGCCAGCAGCCGGGCCGCCGCATACGCACACGCCGACTCGGCAATCCCGGGGGAGAGCCGATCGTCCAGAGAAATGACGTCGGCGGTGGCCGTGCGGCGGTTCTCCGCGACCAGCCGTCGCGCGAGGAATGCCCCCGAACCGGAGACGATCACTGTCTGACACGGTCCCGGCAACTGCGCGGCGACCCGCTCCAGCGACCCGGCCAGTCGCTGTCGCTGCACGTCGGCGAGGAACCTTGCGATTGGAACGGCCTCCTCGAACGGGATCTCCTCGCGGTCGCCGCACAACATCCGCGCGAGCCGATCGTGCGCGGCAGCCACCGTCGCCGGTTTGCCGTTCGCCGTTTCGAGGTCCCTCTCGTTCGCGACGATGTCGCCGAGCAACAGATACACATCGAGCGTGGTCGCAAACAACTCCGCCGCCAGCGGGCAGTAGCCGTTCTGAAACGGAACGGCATGAGCGATGGCACACAGCGGAGTCCGCTTCACCCCCGAGTACGACAGCTCGCCCGTTTGCAGGCGTCCGACATCGGTCAGCCCCTGCGCCACAAGTCGTCCATCGACGAGCGGGATGATATCGGTGGTCGTCGTGCCGATGTCGATCAGCAGCGATGAGTGACGAGTGACGAGTGACGAGTGACGAGCGGAAGAGAGAAACTCTCGGCCGACCCAGGTCGCCAGCGCGTGCCAGTTCGCGGCGGCCACCTGCATCGGTTGCTCGCGAGCCTCGCTCGTTGAGACGAATCGACCGTCAGTCGTCCACACGAAGACGGGCTATTTGGTGAGATCGCCCCGCCACCGGGCTGGCCCCGGTGGCTCGCCGGCTTCTGCACTACTGGAATTGGATTGCGGCTCACCGAGTAGCGCAGAAGCCGTTGAACCACCGGGGCCAGCCCGGTGGCGTGGTTGAGTGTTGGCAACGCCGGCCTCGACCGCATCGAGAATGAAGCGCACCCCTTCGGCCTTCGTCGCAAAGCAGTCGGCCAGTTCGGCGGTCATCGTGACGGCGACTCGCCCGGTCTGAGGGAACGAATGCAGCATCGAGGCCAACTCGTCGGTCAGTCGCTCGGGCGACTTCCAGATCGCAAACGAATGACTCACCGCGCGCCCGGCCTCATCCGCCGCCTTGATGTTCGCGCCGCCAATGTCGAGACCGAGGATGCTCATGAAACGATAGACCCGAAGAAGTTGGAACCACGAAATACACCAAAAACACGAAAGGAAATGCGATGAGGTAGTCTTCCGCCTTCCTGTCTTCTTTCGTGACTTTGGTGTATTTCGTGGTTCACTTCTCCTTTGATTGCCTGTGACAGAACCGCTCGGCATGATGCCCGCGTGCGACGCCTTTCACAATCCGACGCCGTTCCCTGCGGGAGCCTGCTCATGCGTTACCTGTTCGCGATTCTTGCGTTCTTCGTGGCCAACGTCCTGGTCCTCGCCGGCGACGGCAACCGGCTGTCGTATCTCGACTCGAACGAGGTCTGGTATCCGCACAAGGATTTTCCGAAGCTCATCACACCACAGTGGGTCAGCGAGGAGGGAGTCGAGTGTGTGGTGACGTTCGCCATCGACGACATGCGCGACCCGGCCAAGTACGAGGCATATCTGCGTCCGATCCTGCAGCGGCTCAAGCAGATCGACGGCCGCGCGCCGGTCAGCATCATGACGTGCAACGTCAAGCCGGACGATCCGCAGCTTCAGTCGTGGTTGCAAGAGGGACTGAGCCTCGAATGTCACACGGCCGATCATCCGTGCCCGCTGTTGGCTGGGGGGCGAGGGCTGAGGGGCGAGGGACGAGGGACGGAGAAAGGCGACACGACGGATGGTTCTTCTCCGTCCCTCGCCCCTCGCCCCTCAGCCCTCAGCCGCTCCAAGTCCACCTACGACAAGTGCGTCGATCTGATGGCGTCGATTCCGAACAACAAGCCGGTCGCGTTTCGGACTCCCTGCTGCGACTCGCTCAATACCGTCAGCCCGAGGCTCTTCTCGGAGATCATCCACAAGACGACGCCGGGTGGAAATTTCCTGCAACTCGATTCGTCGGTCTTCACGCTCTATACGGCCGACGATCCGAGCATCCCGCGCGAGTTGCTGACCGATCCCGACGGCCGGGAGAAGTTCCGCAAATACATCCCGCGCAAGCTGGCGCGAGGCAACGTGGTCCACGACGGCTTCGTGAACACCATCGAGAACTATCCGTATCCCTACGTGATCCAGCGGCTGTGCTGGGAGTTCCCCTGCATGGTCCCCAGCGACTGGTCGGCCAATCACCTGCACCAGCCGAACAACCCGGACACGGTCCGCGACCTGAAGGCGGCCCTCGACATCACGGTTCTCAAGCAGGGAGTCTTCAACCTCGTCTTCCATCCCCACGGCTGGATCAAGTCCGAGCAAGTCATCGAACTGATCGACCACGCCGTCGCCAAGCACGGCCAGAAGGTGAAGTTCCTCACGTTCAAGGAGTGCGTGGAGCGGTTGAACAAGAATCTGCTGGAGGGGCGGTCATTGCGAGATCAGAAGGGAAGCGACAATAACGTGCGGCTCGTCGATCTGGAGAATGATGGATTTCTTGACGTCATGATCCCCATAGACTCGCCCCTGCGCCGGCTTGACGCCATCACTCGCGGCGTGCGTCAGGATGTCGTCCTGGCAGGTTTCATCGCGATGATCATC
>JANODP010000460.1:0-24574 GCA_031412755.1 Schlesneria sp.
ACCACCAATTGACGACTGCACCCATTCGTCCTCGGCGGCGCAGCCATCGGTCGACAGGCCGGTAGGGCGGGACGTACAGTCTCGCTCTGCTGACACGCGGTTGAACGCGTTGGCGACCCAGGGACGTTTTCGAGGAGAGCCAGGCGAAGTGCAATCCATTCGCGTCGCGGCGGACGGCACCGCGGATCATCCACCGCTCGACGAGACCCTCGCTCAGGATGTTGAGTCGCTCGAGCGGGCTCGGGAGTTGAGCGCGCTGACCGGCGAAGCGCCCGCGGTCGTCCCGGGTTATCGGATTCTCAAGTCGATCGGCGAGGGCAAGTACGGCTCGGTCTGGCTCGCCCGCGAGCAGAACACGGGCAAGCATGTCGCGATCAAGTTCTACACGCACCGGCGCGGAGTCGACTGGTCGCTGCTGGGCCGCGAGGTCGAGAAGCTGGCGGTGCTGTACACGTCGCGCAACATCGTCGGACTGCTGGCGGTCGGCTGGGACCACGATCCACCGTATTACGTGATGGAGTATCTGGAGAACGGCTCGCTCGCCGCGCGATTGTCCGGCGGCCCGCTCGCCTCCGCCGATGCGGTGCGGATCGCCACGCGCGTCTGTTACGCGCTGGTGCATGCGCACGGCAGCGGCATCCTGCACTGCGACCTCAAACCGGCGAACATTCTGCTCGACCAGGACTTCGAGCCGCGGTTGTGCGACTTCGGACAGTCGCGTCTGGCCGACGAAAACAGCCACGCGCTGGGGACGCTGTTCTACATGGCTCCCGAGCAGGCGGACCTCAAGGCGGTCCCCGATGCGCGGTGGGACGTCTATGCACTCGGGGCGCTGGTCTATCACATGCTGACCGGCTCGCCGCCGTTTCGATCCGATGAGAACGATCGCCGGCTGGCCGACGCCCGGAGTCTGGAGGAGCGGCTGGCGGTCTATCGTCAGATTGTGCGTCAGGGTCCGAGACCCGCGGCGCATCGGCGCATTTCGGGAGTCGACCAGCAGCTCGCGGAGATCGTCGACCGCTGCCTGGCCTTCGATCCGACGAAGCGGTTTCCGAACGCCCAGGCGGTGCTCGACCGGCTGATCGCCCGCGAGCGGTTTCGCGCGCGCCGGCCGCTGGTGTTGCTGGGGCTCGTCCTGCCGATGCTGCTCCTGCTGGGAATCGCCCCCCTGGCGGTGCAGGCGATGCGCGATGCGGTCAACACGACGCAAAGGAGCCTGACGCGGCGGGCACTCGAAAGCGACGTCCTCTCCGCCAACCTGCTGGCCGAAGGGATCAAACGCGACCTCGACGACCGGCTGACCGAGTTGGAGATGATCGCGGCCGACGAAGACCTGCGGCAGGCGGTCGTCGATTTCGCGGCGAAGCCGCGCGAGGAGCGGCAACCGTTGTGGGATCTGCTGAACGACTTCAAGAAGAGCAATGACCGGCGCTGGTCCGATCTGGGTCGATCGCTCGACGACAGTTGGTTCCTGCAGGACGTGGAGGGGTATCAGCGCTGGCGCGACGTGATCAGCATGTCGCTCGACGGCAATTACAACTACCGCGACTACTTCCACGGCGGCGGCTTTCACTACACGGAAAGCGAGGTTCCCGTCGGTGTGGAACCGATCCGCAAGCGGTACGTCTGTGTTCCCTATCGCGGCACGACGACGCAGCAGTACCTGATCGCGCTCTCCGTCCCGGTGTTTGCACCGGGAGACGACACGCGCGTGATCGGCGTGCTGGCGCGGTCCCTGTCGCTCAGCAGCCTGTTGCTCGATTACGAAAAGAGCCTCCGTTCGCAGCGGACCGATGGCGTCGGCCGGAAGTTTGCCATCGTTGACAGCCGGCTGCCGGCGAATGGCCAGCGCGAGTGGAAGCTGCTGGCGCACGACTGGATGACCAAGGCGAATCTGGACAAGCTGGGACCGACGGGCTTCGAGCAGCTTCGGTTGCTGGGTGTCGCCGACGAGGAAGTGCTGTCGGATCTCGCACAGCTTGTCCAACTGCCCGATTCGGGGGAGGGGCGACACGATTTGGATCGGACCCGGAGCTACATCGATCCCGTCAGTCAATTGGACCCGAAGACGTACGGCGGCGAGTGGCTGGCCGCGTTCAGTCCGGTCGGCGACACCGGCTGGGTGGCCATCGTGCAGGAGCTCAAGGAGGCGGCGCTGGCACCCGTCGAAGAGTTGCGGGCGGGTCTGCTGTCGCGGGCGCTGGGAGCGGTCCTGGTGGGGCTGGGCCTGGTCGCCGGTTCGTGGTGGATGATCGTGCTGCTCCTCAACGAACGGGGTCCGCGCTGGCTGAAGTTCTGGCGCCGCCAGTCGTCTTCCACCGGAACGACCACGCTGTCTCTCACCGGCAAGGGGGGCGACAGTGCTTGAGTTGATGGTTCAGGGGGCCGATGCCTCGCATTCGCGGCGGCATGCACTTCAGCCGGGTGAGAACTATGTGATCGGCCGCGACGCCGACGCCAGTCTCCCCGTCCCGTGGGATCAGTTGCTTTCGCGACGGCACGTCCAACTCAATGCGCATCCGGATCATGTGCAGTTGTCGCGGCTGTCGACCGCGCACAACCCGCTGTTCTTTGCGGGGCAGTCCGTCGAGTCGTGTCGCGTGGAGGTCGGGCAGCACTTTGTGATTGGAGGGACTTCGTTCTATCTGGTCGAAGCGGAAGCCGACGGCGGGGCGGTGGCCCAGCCCGTCGAGGAGGTCGCCTTCAAACCGCAGGAGCTTCGCAAGATCCGGTATCAGGACCCCGAGAACCGCATCGAGGTCCTGACGCATCTGCCCGAGGTCATCGCCGGGGCACGCAGCGACAGCGAGTTGTTCAATCGCCTGGTGAACCTGCTGCTCAAGGGGGTGGTGCATGCCGAGGCGGTGGCGATCGTCTCGGCGGGCGGTTCCGCTGGCGGCTCCGACGACGTGTCGATGCTGCACTGGGACCGACGGCGCGAGACGGCCGGACCGCTGCGTCCGTCCCGCCGGTTGGTGGCGGAAGCGCTCGAACGCCGTCACGCCAGCGTGCTCCACATCTGGGAAACGAACGCGCCACAAAAGCACGATCAAACGCTGATGCAGGAGTTCGACTGGGCCTATTGCACGCCGGTCCCCGGCCTGTCGGCCGATCCGACGGGGATCTACGTCGCGGGACGCATGGGCAAGACGTTCGTTCCGGGAACGACCCTGTCCGATGCGCTTCAGCTCGAAGCGGACGTGAAGTTTACCGAACTCGTGGCCGAGATCATCGGAGCGGTCGTCCGCGCGAGACGGTTCGAGCGGCAGAAGGCGGGACTGCGGCAGTTCTTCGCGCCGCCGGTCCTGGCAGCCCTGGGAGACGAACTCGACACGACGCTGCTCGAACCGAGCGAGTGCGACGTGACCGTCATGTTCTGCGACCTGCGCGGCTTCAGTCAGCGCGCCGAACACGAGGCGGGTGATCTGCTCGGACTGCTCGAGCGAGTCAGCCGGGCTCTCGGTGTGATGACGCATCACATTCTGGAACACGGCGGCGTCACGGGCGACTTTCAGGGAGACGCGACGCTGGGCTTCTGGGGTTGGCCGTTTCCGTCGCCCGACGCGGCGGTGCATGCCTGTCGGGCCGCGCTCGGAATTCGCGCCGCCTTTTCCAAGGCGGCCGCGACCAAGAATCATCCACTCGCCGACTTCGCGATGGGGATCGGGATCGCACACGGCCGCGCCGTGGCCGGAAAAATCGGAACGGCCGAGCAGGTGAAGGTCACCGTGTTTGGACCGGTCGTCAATCTGGCGAGCCGACTGGAAAGCATGACCAAGCAGTTGCGGGTTCCGATCGTGCTCGATGAAGCGACGGCCAGCATTGTGCGGCCGCGATTGACCGTCGGCGAAGGCCGTCTGCGCCGGCTGGCCCGTCTGCTCCCCTATGGCATGGAGACCCCCGTCGTCGTCAGCGAGTTGCTGCCGTCTGAGGCGGAGTATCCCGAACTGACCGACCACCACGTTGCCGAATATGAACGGGGCGTCGAGCAGTTCATCCTCGGACACTGGGACCAGGCGTACCGCTCGCTCCACGGCATGCCCGCCAGCGACCGCGCTCAGGACTTCCTGATGCAGCACATCGTCCTGCACAACCGCACCGCGCCGGCCGACTGGGACGGCACGATCCGGCTGCCGAGCAAATAGCCCGGCCCGCTAACCATCGATGCGGCGACCGTTTCTATGTTTGCGACCGGTTTCATTCGTCGTCTCCTTCAATTCGTCGAACCTCTTCCTTTCGAGAATGGCAGGGGATTCGACGAATTGAAGGAGACGACGAATGGGAATTTACAAATCTGGAAACGGGTCAGCGAGTGTCACTCAAACCGGACGAGACCGAACGAACTCGGTCGCGGGCGGGTGAGGGTCGGGTGGACCCAGGCTTGCATCCCGACGGTTGGCGTCGTGCGGGTGACGGCGGCGCTCCAGATCGTGCCGCGCTGCGGGGGCGTGGGTGTCAGTTCGGACCACGGAATGGCGGCCTCGATTCGCCACGCGGCGTCATCCGCGTCGGTGGCCACGTACCATGTCGGGTTCCAGCGGAGGTCGTCCCAGCAGGTTTCGGATGTCCAGCCGCGCTGATCGACGTGGAACCCGTACCACGTCGTGTAGTCGCGATCCACGTCGAGGCAGATCGAGAGGCGGTCGTGTCGGCTGAGATCGGCGTCGTGCGTGCGGCCCCTGGTCTCGGGACGATCGGGCGGCGCCCCTTCGAGTCGCGGGACGCTGAGGCCGAGGTACAGGAACTCGGCATCGTAGGCGAGCATCACCAGCGACGCGGTCGGCTCCGGTTCGGAGAGGTCTTCGTCACGCACCGGTTCGCGCGTCAGCATCAACTCGGTCGAGACCTGCCAGCAGGGATCGGACAGGATTCCGTCGAGCCGCGGCTTCTCGTTCGCCCGGCGGCAGACGGCCATCGCGCGCGGAGCCTCGGCCGTGGCGAACTGTCCCGCCCAGAGTTCGCGCTGAGCGAGCGAGCGCGTAGCGTCGTCGGTCGCCCGGGTGAGGAAGTTGCGATAGATCGCATCCGATTGCATCGCCGAACTGCTGACGCGCCGCAACGCCCCGAGCGGGAATTGAATCTCGGGCGTCTGGAACAGTGCAGGGGACTGAGCCTCCATTTGCTTCGCCAGATCGGCCGCGCGCGAGTGCCAGTCGCGTACCACCTCGGACCGCCAGTTCTGTTGGTTGGCAAAGTTCATGCGGGGCGAGTCGGGTGCCACTGGCGGCAGCTTTGAGCCGCCAGTGACTTTCGAGAGCACTGGCGAGCGAAGCCCCTCGCCAGTGGCACCCCCGCGCGGTCCCTTCTTCTTGTCGCGCGGCGGACCCGGCTTGTCGAAATCGAACTGCACGTCCAGTTGCCTCAAGTTGCCTGAGCTTGTGTTCGACTTGACCGCGGGGGCTTCGGTCTGGAAGTCCGCCGTCGTGACGCTTCCCTTGCCGCCCGCCAGCATCGCCGCCGCCTGTTGCAGTTGCTTCGCACTCGACTGCGGATCGCTGGCCGCCTGCCGGGTGTCGTTCGTCATCGCGCGCGTCCGCTGCCACGCCGTTTCCTGACTGGTCCAGAACTGCATCAGCCACCGCATCGCGTCGAGGGCCACCGGCTCCTGCGGATAGCGGCGGATCAGTTCGACATTGGTCGATTCGACGAGCTCAAACAGCGACCGCTCGCGGTACTCGGCGGCGAGTCCCCGCAGCAGTTCGGCTCCCTGTTGCGCATCCATCCCCTCGACGAGGCCACCGAGTTGGCCAATCATCTGTCCCGCGATGCGCGGATCGTCGAGCGACTTCTGGATGAGGGCGGCGAAATTGCGTTGCCGCTGCGCCAGCTTCTGCCTCTGTTCGAGATCGGCCTCATCGAACGGAGCCAGTTCGCGCCGCGCGGCCGATCCCGGTGCGAGCGACAGCCCCGCGAAGAAGTCTCGCGCGACGGTCGCCTCCGACGCCGCGCGGCCATCGATTCCGATCCAGCGAAACGCCAGCCGCTGCGATCCCGAATGGCCCATCGCAGCGGAGCCGGCCGCGCGAAGCAACGAATCGCTCGCCGAGGCGGCCAGCCGCACGGTCGTCTTGCGAGTCGGCAGGTACTCGTCGAGTTCGATGATCGCGTCGCCGGTCCCGCCCGCCGCGAGTCGCAGGTAAATGCGCTCCACCTTCCACGGCGAAAGGCCCGTCAACTCGCGCTGCTCGATGAAGCGCGTCGCATCGGCGGCCTGCTCGATCGCACGCAGGGCCGCATCGAACAACAGTTGGCTCGCCGCGTCATCCTTCGCCGGTTGATCGAGGATCACGACGCTCGGCCGCCACGTGCGCAGTTGCCGCACCAGCGTCCCGATCAGCGTCGGGCCGAGTTTTCCCTCCGTCCGCTTCTGCCAGTCGGCCGTCAGTTTGTCCGTGGCGAACTCCAAACCGGGGACCGTCACGGGAAGTTGCCAGTGAATCTCCGCCGCATTCCCGCCGCAGCGTTCGATGGCCGTCGTCAGTCGCGAGTCGAGGTCGTTGGACTGCGAGGTCGCTCCCACGTCCTGCCGGTTCGCGATCCAGACGGTGCTGCGATACCCCTGTTCTCCCGACAGCTTGGCCACCCACGACGAGGCGACCTGCGACGGACGAGCCTGCATCGACAAGACCGCCGCGCGGCGATCAACACCGCGCACCGTCTGCCACGATCGACCGCCGTTCTCCGTCCGCAGGATCACACCGAAATCGCCGACGGCCACGCCCTGCGCGTCGTTCGAGAATCGAACCGCATGCAACGGCGACGGCTGTCCGGTTAACTGCCGCTGCCAACTGCGGCCGCCATTCGGGCTGTGCCAGATCACGCTGCCCGGCGATCCCGCCAACCAGACGCTTTCCTTGCGCATCTCCACCGCGCGGAAGTCCATGCCGTTCCGCAGTTCCTCGGGAAGCAGAGCCGGCGGAGATTCCCAGACGACACCGCCGCTGCTCGTCTTCAGCAACAGACCGCCGTCGCCCGCGATCCAGCCCGTGTCGTCGTGTTGCACCGCGACCGCGCGAATCGAACGGAGACCCTGCGGCGGCAGTTTCGAGGCGAGCAGTTGCTCGCCCGCGATCAACGACAACCGGCCTTCGTGTCCTCCGACCATGCCCATTTCGCTGTCGAGAAACGCGGCCGCTCGCCACGGAGGAGAGACCGTTCCCGCGACGGGCTGCCACGATTGGCCACCATCGCTCGTCTTGAGAATGCCCGACGGCGAGCAGGCCGATGGCTGGCCCACCACCACGCCGTCATCGAGGCCAAAGAACTTGACGAAGCTCAGCGCGGGAAGCTGTTGGCTCGCGAGTGGTCGCCACGATTGCCCGCCGTTCTCGGTGAACAGGAGCACTCCGGCATCGAGTCCCGCGAACGGCACCACTTCGCGACCGGCGACCCAGCCGACCTGATCGGTCAGAAAGCAGACGCTGTGCAGCGAACTGGTCGTGCCGCTCGGAACAAGTTGCCACGACCGACCGCCATCGCCGGTCTTCAGGATCGCACCGTGCGCCCCGACCGCGTAGCCGATCTTGGCCCCAATGAACTGCAAGTCGTGCAGCGCCGCGTCATCGAGCCAACTCTTCGGCACATCCGCCCCGCGCGCGATCGAGGCTGTGAGTGCGAGGATGAATCCCAGCAAAAGTCCCTTCCACCGCCCACCGCATCCCTGCATGGCCGACCTCCTGTCGTGTTTCGCGAGAGTGGCTTACCCCTCGTCGCCCGGAAGTCTAGGCGGAAGAAGTGCGATCACGAAGGGGAGTTTCCGGCTCCAAAGCAGGAATGGCAGGACAATGGGGGCAGAATGATGAAGGCGAATTTCCGCACTGATTTCCTTCTTCCATCGTTCTGCCCGCATCGTTCTGCCATTCTCCCCCTGCTACAGCATGATGGCGTCGCGGGCCGCTCGCGCGATTCGTTCGGCTTCGTCCACGCTGCTGGCGAGGGCCGTGAGGTGGCCCATCTTGCGACCGGGACGGGCCTCGCGCTTGCCGTAGAGATGCAGCTTCACGTTCGGATGGCCGAGTACGACGGGCCAGTTTGGTTCGCGCGAGGACGCCGCGCCGGAAGGTTCCCACAAATCGCCGAGCAGGTTGGCCATCGCGCTCGGCGAGCGCTGTTCGCTCGAACCGAGGGGGAGTCCGCAGATCGCGCGGACCTGCTGTTCGAACTGACACGTCACGTGCGCGTCGATCGTGAGATGCCCCGAGTTGTGAGGGCGCGGAGCGGTCTCGTTGATGAGCAATCGGCCGTCTCTCGTCAGGAAGAACTCGACGCACAGCACGCCGATCACGTCGAGCTTCTCCAGCACGGCGCGGGCGATCTCGATCGCTTCGCGGGCGACTGACGAAGGGACTCGCGCCGGGCAGACCGACACGTCGAGAATGTGATGGCTGTGCGAGTTGCCAATTGGACCGTAGCTCGCGAAGTCGCCGGTCAGTCCCCGCGCGGCGACGACAGACAGTTCACTTTCAAAGTCGATGAAGGCTTCGAGGATCGCCTGAGGGACGCCAAGCTTCTGCCACGCGGCACTCGCCTCGTCCACGGAGCGAATGACGACCTGACCCTTGCCGTCGTAGCCCCAGTCGGCGGTCTTCAACACGGCCGGCGCACCGAGTTCCTTCAGCGCGGCGATCAGTTGCTCGACGCTTTCCACCGCGACGAACGGAGTCACGGGGAGACCGGCCTCGCGCAGATAGGTCTTCTCGCGGCGACGGTTCTGCGACGTGAACAGGACCGAACCCGCGGGCCGCACCGGTGCAAAGCGTTCGCAGATCGAGGTCGTCTCGGCGGGAACGTTCTCGAACTCGAACGTCACGACCGAGACACCGCGCGCGAACTCGGCCACGCGGTCGAGATCGAGGTAATCGGCTCGGACTTCCCGATCGGCGACCTGTCCCGTGGGAGTGTCGTCGTCGGGCGAGAGCACATGGACGCGATAGCCCAACCGCCGCGCGGCAATCGCAAACATCCGGCCAAGTTGCCCGCTGCCAAGCACACCCAGGGTCGCTCCGGGAAGGATCACGTTTGTCACGGGAGCGACTCTCCCAGCACGCGGGCTTCCTGACGCTGCTGGAAGTCGTGCAGCTTGGCCCGCAACTCGGGCCGCGTCGTGGCGAGAATTCGCACGGCGAGCAGGGCCGCGTTCCTCGCCCCCGCCTCGCCGATCGCCAGCGTTCCGACCGGAATGCCGCCCGGCATCTGCACGATCGACAGCAGCGAGTCCAACCCGCTGAGCGCCTTGCTCTGCACGGGGACTCCCAACACGGGCAGGACCGTTTGCGAGGCGACCATGCCGGGAAGGTGCGCCGCGCCACCCGCTCCCGCAATGATGACCGCCAACCCGCGCGCCTCCGCCGTGCCGGCATATTCGCTCATCAGGGCAGGAGTCCGGTGCGCCGACACGACGCGGCATTCATGGGGCACGGCGAACTCGGTCAGGACATCGGCCGCGTGCCGCATCGTCTCCCAGTCGGACTTGCTCCCCATGATGACCCCGACGAGGGGCGAGGCGGACGGTTGGTCGGGCATGGTATCGCAGTTCTCTCACGGGATCGGGCGCACGTTGCGGCGGCATGTTCCCACAGGGGTGAGGGCCGTTCAAGCGAGTGACCTGTTGTCGGATGATGTTGAGAACAGCAGCGCTCTCCGCTCGACTGCGGCTTGCCGAAATCGGCTCTTTTGTCTAACGTCCCGACACATCAAGGAAGTTTGCCGGTTGCACGATGCGAATGGATTGAGGTGAGAGAATCAGCCGGCGAATGACCGTCGAAAGGAGTCGACGATGGGATTCAGACGCCACTCCGGCGCTGTGATATCGCTGGCGCTGCTGGCCACGGTCGTGGGACACTACGCTCTTCATCGCCAGTTTGAGGCGAGGTTTCAGAGTTTGGTCGCCGACTCGCGCTTCGACGGGCGACCCAAACTGGGGCCGCCGCTGATGCCGCTCGACGCGGAGGGACCGTCGGCGATTCCGCGCTTTCTCGATGAGCACGATCGGCCGCGACGGCTCGAACAGATTCTGCCCGCGTTGCAGATCCGCGATGGCGGCGAGGCCGACGGCGCTCCGTCCGGATCGTCTCGTCCTCAGCCGGTGCCCGTCCCCCACGAGGCCACGCCCTTGGCCGACGACGATGCCGCATCCCGGAAACCACCCGCCAACGTCGACGACAACGCCGTCCGACGAGTCATCGACGAGGAACTGTTGGGATCGTCTCGCGAAGAACGGGACATCTGGTACGACGAGTTGAAGTCGATCCCGGCCGGTGTCGTGCGCGATCTGCTGCAAGTCCGCAAGCAACTGCGATCGCTGCCGCGCGCGCTCCACCAGGCCGATGTTCCGGCAACGTCGCCCGGTCGCGTGGCCCTGCGCGCCACGGAGGTCTCTGCCGAACCGGCATCTCAGTCGCGACGGCAGCCATTCCCCGACTGGACCCCGACGCTGGCCGCCCTGGAACAGGCGACGTCGCTGTCGAGGCACAACGTCGCCAACTCGATCACGCCCGGTTTCAAACGGATCCGCTGGCACCTCGTCGATGCGTATGGCTCGGTCAGCGACGACGCAGCAGACGCCGAAGCCGCGGGTGGCGAGGCGATCCGTCCCGCGCGGCTCACCCCGATTCAGGCCGAAGGTTGCCGGCTGGCCGCTCCGTTGTTGGACCTGAAACAGGGGGCATTGGTGAAGACCGCCAGACCGCTCGACCTGGCCATCGACGGCCACGGTTTCTTCGCCGCGACATGGAACGAGAGACCCGTGTTCACCCGTGGCGGTGCAGTCTCGCTCGACGCGAAACGACGACTGTGCCTGACGCTCGTCGAGGGTTCGGCGGTGCTGCAGCCGCCGATCACAATTCCGGCAGACGCTCAAGAGATCCAGATCACGGCCGGGGGCGAGGTGCTCGTGTTGAGAGTCGCCGGTTCCGACCCGCAATCGGTGGGCTGCCTGTCGCTCGCGACGTTCGCGTCACCCGAGCGACTGCAACCCCTCGGAGGAACACTGCTCGCGGCCACCGAGGCTTCCGGTGCGGCCGAGTTCGGCGAGCCCGAGGCGGGTGGACGTGGGGCGATTCAACAGGGATGCCTCGAACAATCCAACGTCGAAGTCGAGTCCGAACTGGCCGACATCGAGCGCCTGCAATCGCTGCTCAAGTCGCTGCCAACGCAGGCCCGCCCCGTGACGGCCGGCAGCACGGCTCCCGAATCGAGGTAACGTGACTCAACCCGTCGGCCACCGGACCCAAATCGGAACCGATGTCGGCGTGCGTCCGTGAAGCCGGTCAACAAGCCGTTAGCCCGCTTGTCGCGTGGAACAGGCTCATGAGGAATCCCCCCGCAACCATTGCACAAGTCGATCTCGCCGAGGCGCTGGAGAAAGGCCCGCCACCTCCCGGCAATCTGGCGGTGCCGATCTTTGCCCACGGTACGCTGGCGGTGGAGCTGTACACTCCGCACGGCGATGACCCGCAACAGCCGCACGAACGCGACGAGATTTACGTCGTGGCGCGCGGCACGGGGCTGTTCTTCGACGGGTCCAGCCGGCACGCGGTCGAGCCGGGGACGTTCATCTTCGTAGCGACGGGCCAGGTCCACCGCTTCGAGGAGTTCTCCTCGGACTTCGCGGTGTGGGTGTTCTTCTACGGCCCTCGTGGCGGTGAGACCGTGGGTTAACCAGCCGTTGCAGCGGACCGGGCCGTATGACGGTTTTCCGAGTGTCAGTGTCGTTGCAGCGGACTGGCAGGTGAGCTTGATCGATCGCCTTGATGCGGACCAAGGAAGCCGCCGCGCTCCCGCCCGGTCCCACTTCCACCGAGACGTTGCTGACCGAGATTCGGGACACCGTAAGGGCCAGGTCCCGACCAAAACGTGGACTCGCCGGATTGACGCGACCCCGCGCCCCGGACATCCTCAGCGGTGTCCGGGGCATTTTTTGGGGCCGCGACCAGATTCAAGAGAATAAGCCGGCGGCCCACCCCATCTTGACAGGCGTCTCGATTTGAACGTGACGGGGGTGGACGTTGGCGAGCGAAGACGGCGACCCGGCTGAAACGGGACAGCCGCTCCCCACAAGCGATTCTGCTCCGGAACGGTTGCCGACCGAGCGTCTGTCCACCGAGACCGTTCGGGAGTTGTACGAGGTCCACGCCCGCGAGTTGCTGGCGTTTTTGATCGGTGTGCTGCGGGATGGCCACGCGGCGGAAGAGGTGGCTCAGACGACGTTCCGCCGGCTGCTGGAAGCGGGTCACGAGGCGCGGGCCGAGACGATCAAAGGGTGGTTGTTCAAGGTGGGGTTTCACGAGGCGATGGCCGTCCGACGGCGGCAGGCTCTGCAAGGCAGGACGCTCAAAAAATACACGGTTCGCCGCGACCTGCTTCCGGCGGACCCGACGTCGCACGACGAACTGGTGCGGCGCGAAGATGTGGCGAAGTTGAAAGAGTTGCTGGCCGAGTTGCCTCCCGATCAACAACACGTCGTGCGGCAGCGGATGTACGAGGACAAAACCTTCGCGGTGATCGCCCAGGAGTTGAACGTGCCGCTCGGCACCGTGCTGACTCGAATGCGGCTGGCGATGGAAAAATTGCAGAAGTGGTGGGAACGAGACCCACGAAAGTAAAAGTTTGAATCATGACCGTTCACACAAATGACTCTCCGAATCGCGACTCATTGAATTGGTTGGCAGTTCAATATGTCCTCGGCGAACTCCCCGAGAACGAGGTGTGCGCGTTCGAAGAGCGGTTGGCTTCCGATTCCGCTGCGTGTGAAGCTGTGGCGGAAGCGACTCGATTGACGCTGGCTCTTCGATCTGCCGTGACCGACGTTGTCACCGTGGCCGCTCCCGCAACGGCGATTCCGAGCGTGCGATCCGCCAAGCCAACGCCTCGTGGTTCGTGGCTGGCTCTGGCCGGCGCGACGACCGCCGCGGCGGGTCTTCTGGCGGTGATGTCACTCGGACCAAACGGCCCGCGCCAGGATCAGGTGGCCCGAGTGGACCGGTCGGCCTCTGAGTTGGTCTCACTGTGGCGT
The DNA here is from genome assembly GCA_031412755.1 of Schlesneria sp. GTDB lineage: Bacteria > Planctomycetota > Planctomycetia > Planctomycetales > Planctomycetaceae > Schlesneria. The sequence goes on from JANODP010000460.1 coordinate 13,013, forward strand.
ATTGGTTCTTCCGCGGCCGAGACGGATGCCGACGAGTCGGACGTGGAAGTGACCGAAGCGAGTCCCGATGTCGCGGTTCCCAACTGGCTGTTCGCCGCCGTCTCCCTGGAGCAGGGCAAGGCCGCCGGGGATTCCACCGAAGAATGGCAGGAGAACTGATCGTGGCGCAATGTGGACGATGGCTGAGTCTGTTCGGTGCGGCGGGGCTGATGCTCGCTTGTGCGCTCGGACCGTCACGCTTCATCCTCGCGGATGGTCAAACTTCCGCTGAGGGCAAGACCGGTCAAAATGCCAAGCCCGGCAGCCCTGCCAAGCCGAACAATGCGGCCAGGCCCGAGCGGAACACTGCCAGCGGGAAGGCTCACGCGGCGGTAACGAAGGTCACTCCCGAACGCGAGGCCGCGGCCATCGCCTTCGCCGGAGAGAACCATCCCGAACTGGCGACGTTGCTGACGAACCTCAAGCAAAACAATCCGACCGAGTATCGCGCGGCCGTCGCCGAACTCGATCGCATCGTGGAGCGACTGGCCGCAATGAAGCAGAGGAATCCGCAGCAGCACGATTCCGAACTGATTCACTGGAAGATGGATTCTCGCATTCGGTTGCTCGCCGCCCGCCTGACGATGTCGGACAACCCGGCCATTGAAGCCGAACTCAAAGCCGCCGTCCGTGAAAAGGTCGAACTGACGTTGGCCGAGCGGAAGGCCGAACGGGAGCGGATGCAGAAGCGGCTCGAAAAGCTCGACCAGACCATCGGCGAACTCTCCACGAAGCTGGATGACGTCGCCGAGAAAGAGTTCGCCGCCGTCAAGCGGACCGCACAGTCGAGCAAGCCGACGACCAAGGCGAAGCCGGTCAAGAAGGGTGAGGAGAACGCCCTCGCCAAGCCGGTCGAACGAACGACAACCAACAAGGACAAGGGCGGGGCCAAGCCTCCGCTCAAAGAGCCCAAGGGCAAGTAAGTCAACCACGCCCCGGATCACGATGCCGGGGATGAATCTTCAGACGAAAGGAACATCATGCAACGAACTGCCTGGCAGCGACTGAGTCTTGGACTGGCAGCCTCACTCGGCCTGCAAATCGCCTGTGTCGGAGCAGCCTCTGCCGCGGACGACGTGCTGCGACTCGACAAACGATTCGCCAACGAAGCGATCACAGAGACCCCCGACTTCCGCCAGCACGTGGTGCCGCTGATGGGCAAGCTCGGCTGCAACGGCCGGGCCTGCCACGGGTCGTTCCAGGGTCAGGGCGGCTTTCGGCTGTCGCTGTTTGGTTACGACTTCAAGGCCGACCACGAAGCCCTCGCCAAGGGCGACAAGGACAAAGAACCTCGCATCAACTCGGCCAACATCCACGAAAGCCTGATGCTTCAGAAGCCGCTTCAAGTTGTGCCGCACGAAGGTGGGACTCGATTGAAGGAAGGGACGTGGCAGCATCGAGTCCTCGTCAAGTGGCTCGAAGGGGGCGCGAAGCCCGTCACCAGCGAATCGGCCGAATTCGTGCGACTCGAAATTTCGCCAACCGAGATCATCGCGAAGAAGAAGGGGCAGACGTTCCAACTCAAGGCGACCGCCGTCTGGTCCACGGGTGCCCGTGAAGACGTGACACCGCTCTGCCGGTTCCGCTCGAACAACGATACGGTCGTCACCATCGACGACACCGGTTTGGCAACCTCAACCGGCCCCGGCGACTCGCACGTCGTGGCCTTCTACGACAACGGTGTCGTCCCCGTGCCGGTGATGCTTCCCGTCAGCGACAAGTTCGGCCCGAAGTACCCCGCCGTTCCGACGCCGACCAAGATTGACGAACTCGTGGTGCAGAAGCTCCGCAAGGTGGGGATCGTTCAGTCTGACCTCGCCACGGATGCCGAGTTCCTGCGCCGAGTCAGCCTCGACATGATCGGGACTCTGCCGACGGCGGCCGAAGTCGAAGCGTTCCTCGCCGACCAGTCCACGGACAAGCGGGCGAAGAAGATTGACGAACTGCTCGAACGCCCCGCCTATGCCGCCTGGTGGGCGACCCGCTTCGCCGACTGGACCGGCAACAATGCCGGCAAGCTCCAGAACGTCGAGAAGGCTCAGATTTCGCCGGCTCGCTTGTCGTCCGATTGGTACGAGTGGCTGCGGGTTCGCATCGAAAAGAACATGCCGTACGACGACATGATGGAGGGCATTATCCTCGCCGTCAGCCGTCAGGAAGAGGAGACGTACACCCAATACTGCGAGCGAATGAGCGGCTACCACCACAAGGACGAGAAGGGGAGTTTCGCCGAGCAACCTTCGCTCACGACCTATTGGGTCCGTCGCGAGTTTGCGAAACCCGAAGAGCGGGCGTTGGGCTTTGCCTACACGTTCATGGGCATTCGCATTCAGTGTGCCCAGTGCCACAAGCACCCGTTCGATCAGTGGACGAAGGACGACTTTGACCGCTTCAAGGAGTTCTTCGGCCGCCTGCAATACCGCAACGCGCCGGGAACCGGTGACGAAGAGAAGGCGCTCCTCGCCAAGCTCGATGTCAATCCAGACGAACTGAAGAAGAAGCAGGGGAACGATCTCAGGAAGGTTCTGCTGGAACGCCTCAACAAGGGTGAAGTCGTTCCGTTCAACGAACTGCATGTTCCTGCTCCCGTCCGCCAGAACAAGCCGGTTGACCGGAAGGCGGGCAAGGACAAGCCGAATGCCAAGCGACCGCAGGTCGTGGCGGGACGAACGGCCAAGATTCTGGGTGGCGAAGAAGTTCAGATCGGCGACATGGAGGATCCGCGTGAAGCCCTGATGGACTGGTTGCGCGACAAGGAGAACCCGTACTTTGCCCGGGCCATCGTGAACCGCATCTGGTCGGGATACTTCAACGTGGGAATTGTCGAGCCGACCGATGACCTCAGCCTGGCGAACCCGCCCAGCAACGACGCACTACTCGACTATCTGTCCGATGCGTTCCGCGAGCACGGCTACGATTTGAAGTGGCTGCACCGTGAGATTGCCAACAGCCGGACGTATCAACTCAGTTTCCAGCCGAACGACACGAACCGTCACGACGAACTCAACTTCGCTCGTGCGGTACCCCGTCGGTTGCCGGCGGAGGTCGCCTACGATGCCATCAAGCTGGCGACCATGAGCGACTTTGAAGCAGCCGCATGGAAGACATCACTGAAAGGCCGTTCGATCGCTGATGGCGTGGTCTCGTACAATCAGAACGGAAAGGGAAACAACAGCAGTTACGCTTTGTCGATCTTCGGCCGCTCGATCCGCGACAGCAACTGCGAGTGCGACCGCTCGACCGAATCGAGCCTCCTGCAAACCGTCTTCCTTCAGAATGACGATGAAGTGCTGAAGATGATCGGCGACAAGGGCAAATGGGTCGATCAGATCACGAAACGCGGCGACCCCGCGAAGGACGCCAAGGAAGCCGATCAAGTGCTGAAGGGCCGGAAGGAAAGGAAGGTCGCCGAGCAGAGTGTGGAACAACTGAAGCAACAGTTGGCCAAGGCCGAGAAGAACGAGTTGAAGGCCGCCCGAGTCGAGGCGATGAAAAAGGAACTCGCCAAACGGGAGGCCGCGCTGGCCAAGACCACGGTGGACGAGCCAAAACCCTCACCCGTCGTCGAGTTCGACGTGAAGGCCGTCGTCCAGCAAGCCTATCTGCGGTCACTCAGCCGCTTCCCGACTGCCGCCGAATCGGCGCGGGCCGAGAAGTACTTCGAGGAGACGGGCGATCCGGCCCGCGGTGCAAAGGACTTGCTCTGGGCGCTCATCAACACGAAGGAGTTCATCGTCAACCACTGACGAATGTCGCTGGGAGCATTTAGCTCCAAGCTGTTAGCCATGTAAAAAGACCAAACGATTTCTGCGACTTTTCACGAACCAATTTGTTTCAACACGAAAGGGACTGACTTATGGCTCTGCATCGAACCTGTGATGGCGTCGCGCGTCGCGACTTTCTGCGAGTGGGCGTTCTCGGGGCTTCGGCTCTCACGCTCTCCAACTATCTGCGGCTGTCTCATGCCGGTGAAGTGAAGAAAGAGGCGAAGGCGACTTCGGCCATCTTCATCAACCTCGGCGGCGGGCCGTCGCACATGGACACGTTCGACCTCAAGCCGAACGCACCCAGCGAGTTTCGCGGTGAGTTCAACCCGATCCAGACGAACGTCAGCGGCATCGAAATCAGCGAGCACCTGCCGAAGCTGGCCCAGCAAATGGACAAGTTCGCCATCCTGCGAGGCGTTACGCACACGCTGGCCGCTCACGAACTCGGTTCGCAGTACGTGAACACCGGCAACCGGCCGATTCCGTCGATCGAGTTCCCCGGCTACGGAGCCGTTGTCACGAAGGAACTCGGAGGTCTCGAAGACCTGCCGCAATTCGTGGCCGTTCCTAATTCGCCGCAGAAGGCGGGCTACCTGGGCGTTCGTTACGCGGCTCTCTCGACCGGCAAGACGCCAACGGCCGGGCAGCCGTTCGGCGTGCGAGGAGTCACGCTCGGCAATGGCCTGACGGTGGCCGATGTCGAGAAGCGCCGCAGCCTGCTCGAAGACCTCGACACGACCTTCAAGTCGGTTGAGAAGAACAGCCAGTTGCTCGACGGTCTGGACCGCTTCGGCGATCAGGCCTACTCGATGATCACGTCGTCTCGGTCGCGTGAGGCGTTCGATGTCAGCAAGGAATCACCGTCGTATGCCGCCCCGTTCGGCACGACCGGCTTCGGCCAGAGTTGTTTGTTGGCATCGCGGCTCGTCGAATCGGGCGTCCGGTTCGTGACCGTCAACTACGGCGGCTGGGACACTCACAACGACAACTGGGTCCGTCTGAAGACGAAGCAGTTGCCACCGTTCGATGAAGGTCTGGCTGCTCTGTTTGGCGGCCTCGCCCAGAAGGGCCTGCTCGCCTCGACCTGCGTCTTCGTGACGGGTGAGTTCGGCCGCACGCCGAAGATCAACACGACCCGCAACGGTCGCGATCACTATGCCCGCGCGATGTTCATGCTGATGGCGGGCGGCGGCATCAAGCCGGGCCAGGTGCTGGGAGCGTCCGACGACAAGGCTCAGGGACCGGCGGGAGACGGCTACAAACCGGATCACGTCGCCGCGTCGTTCTACCACAACCTGGGGATCGACTCGCACAAGGAATACCAAACCAACATCGGACGGCCTGTGATGATCGTTCGCGATGGCGAGATCATTCCGGAACTGTTCGCGTGATCAGGTGAGTTGGGCCAACGCCGGGAGCCTGACCTCACACGGGGTCAGGCTCCCTTTTCTTTCAACGGGTGTTTCAGTTCGACATTTCACAACGAATGAGGGAGCCAGCGATGCGAAGTTTTGTGCAGGCGGTGTTGACGGTCGGTTTGATGGTGGCGTTGGTCTCCTCGGCGGGCGCGGCCGACGAAGCCAAGGCCAAGGGCAAGGGAAAGAAAAATGCGGCTGCGGCCGGACAGCAGGTCTTTGCGATTCCGAAAGAAATCACCCTGACGGACGATCAAAAGGCAAAAGTGGAGGCCATCAAGAAGGAGCACGGTCCCAAGGTGGCGGAACTCACCAAGAAGATCGACGAATCGCTCACCGACGAGCAAAAGAAGGCTCGCAAAGAGGCGGGTGACAAGGCTCGCGCCGACGGCAAGAAGGGGAAAGACCTCCAGGCCGCGGTCGATGAGGCGCTCAAGCTGACCGATGAACAGAAGAAGAAGCGCAGCGAAGTTCAACCCGAACTGACGAAGCTGTCGTTGTCGATCAAGGAACAGATTCACGGCCTTCTGACCGACGATCAGAAGACGCACTACAAGCTGCCCAAGGCCAAAAAGGCCAAGTAACGCGGTGCGGAGTTGAAATCGAAAATGCAAGCCCGGACTGGCAACGGTTCGGGCTTGCTGCATTTGGTGAGACAAGCATCCGTTGATTGAGTCCCTCCGCGCGAGCGGTACAATCTCGGCCGTTCGATCAAAGCTCTGCATCAGTTCGCGGAAGGGATGCCCATGTCCGATTCTCTCTCGGCTGCCGAAGCCGTTGTCTCACCCGCTGCGGCCTTTCCCGGCGCGTTTGCTCACCTGCACTGTCACACCCACTACAGCCTGCTCGATGGGGCCAACCGGATCGATCAAGTCGTGAAGAAGGTGAAGGAGGCGGGGATGAATTCCCTCGCCATCACCGACCACGGCAATCTGTATGGGGCGCTGGAGTTCTACAACGAGTGCCGCGGCGCGAGCATCAACCCCGTGCTTGGTTTGGAGGCCTACATCGCCCCCGGATCGCGGTTCGACAAGGCGGGCGCGTCGCGCGTGAAGGAGGCGAGCTATCATCTGACGCTGCTCGCCATGAACCGCGTCGGGTTTCAGAACCTCGTCAAACTGTCGTCCGCCTCGTTTCTGGAGGGCTTCTACTACAAGCCACGCATCGACAAGGAACTGCTCGAAGCGCACAGCGAGGGGTTGATTCTGCTGTCCGGTTGCGCGGCGGGTGAACTGTCGCAGTTGCTGCTCGGTGGGAAAGAGGAAGAGGCCGAAAAGCTGGTCGCGTGGTACTCGAAGGTCTTCGGCGACCGCCTCTACATGGAGATTCAGAACGCCGGATTCGACATCCAGAAGCAGTGTATGGACATGACGGTCGATCTCGCGAACCGGATGGGCCTGCCGCTGGTGGCCACCAACGACGCGCACTACCTCAACCAGTCCGACGCCGCGATGCATGACGTGCTGCTGTGCGTCAACACAAAGGTCGAGCGATCCGACACCAAGCGGATGAAGATGGACACCGACCAGCTCTTCGTCCGCACGCCCGCCGAAATGTATGCCGTCTTCCCCGGCTTCGAGGATGCCGTCGCCCGGTCGCAGGAAATCGCCAACCGCGTCGATATTCACCTCGATCTGAAGTCGCGGCACTACCCGGTCTTTCAGCCTCCCGCAGGGAAGAAAGACATCGACTATCTGCGCGAACTGTGCGAAGAGGGGATGAAGTTCCGTTACGGTGAGGAGGGCATTACCGACGCGCATCGCGAGCGACTGAACTTCGAGCTGAGCGTCATCGAGAAGATGGGTTTCGTCAGCTACTTCCTGATCGTGTGGGACTTCGTGCGGTTCGCGGGCGAGCAGGGGATTCCGTGCAGTGCCAGAGGTTCGGCGTGCGGCGCGATCGTGGCCTACGTGCTCAAGCTGAGCCACGTCTGTCCGCTGGAGTTCGACCTGCTGTTCGAGCGGTTTCTCGACCCCAGCCGGACCGAGCCGCCCGATATCGACATCGACTTCTGCCGCGACCGCCGCCAGGAAGTGATCGACTACACCAAGCAGAAGTACGGCTCGGCCAACGTTTCGCAGATCGGGACGTTTGGCACGCTGAAGGCCAAGGCCGCGATCCGCGACGTCGCGCGAGTCCTCTCCGTCCCGCCAAAGGACGTGGACGTCATCGCCAAGATGGTGCCCGAGACGCTGAACATCACGCTCGACGAAGCGATCAAGGAAAGTGCCGAGCTGAAGGAACTGTACGACTCGGACCCGAAGATCCGGGAGATCCTCGATCTGGCTAGGCAGATTGAGGGCCTGGCTCGGAGTGCCGGCACGCACGCAGCGGGCGTCGTCGTTTCCGACCGTCCGATCTCCGAGTACATCCCGCTGCAAACGATCACCGGCAAGACCGACGTCATCACGCAGTGGGAGGGTCCGACGGTCGAGAAGGCCGGACTGCTCAAGATGGATTTTCTGGGTCTGCGCAACCTCACGATCCTCGACAAGGCCGTCAAGAACGTGAAGAAGCATCGCGGCATCGACATCGACCCGGTCAAACTACCGCTCGATGACCTGGCCACGTTTGCACTGCTTCAGCGCGGCGAAACCAAGGGAATCTTCCAGCTTGAGTCGGGCGGGATGCGCGACCTGCTGACCAAGATGAAGCCCGACAAATTCGCCGACATCATCGCCACGTCGGCCCTCTACCGCCCCGGCCCGCTGGAGGGGGGCATGGTCATGACCTACGTGAAGGTGAAGCACGGGCAGGAGAAGTTGCCGAGGGTCCATCCGATCGTCGATTCGATCGTGGACGAGACCTACGGAGTGATGGTCTACCAGGAACAGGTCATGCGGATTCTGAATCGACTAGGTGGGATCGACCTGCCGCAGTCGTATCAGTGCATCAAGGCGATTAGTAAGAAAAAGTTGGAGACGATCGCCAAATACCGCAGCGAATTTCTGGAGGGGGCGCAAAAGAACGGCTTCAGCGAGACGAAGGCGGCTGAACTGTTCGGCATGATCGAGAAGTTCGCCGGCTATGGCTTCAACAAGTCGCACAGCACGGCCTACGGCGCGGTGGCCTATCAGACGGCGTACCTCAAGGCGCACTACCCGCAGGAGTTCATGGCGGCGCTGCTGTCGTGCGAACTCGGCGAAACCGACAAGCTGGTCGAACACGTCGAAGACTGCCGCCGCATGGGAATCGAGATCATTCCGCCCAGCGTGAACCTCGGCGACGTTGAGTTCTCGGTTCACGGCGAGAAGCTGACGTTTGGCCTCGGCGCGATCAAGGGAGTCGGCGAGGGTGCGATCGGTGCCATCGTGGCCGAACGTACGGCAAACGGCCCGTTCAAGAGCGTCTTCGATCTGGCCGAGCGCTGCGACCCGAGGCACGTCACGAAGGGGATTCTCGAACTGCTGGTGAAGGCGGGGGCCTGCGACTGCCTCGGCGGCAAGCGAGCGGCGATGTTCTCGGTCATCGAGCGGGCCGTGCAATCGGCAGCCAACATGGCGCGAGACAAGCAGCGGGGCCAGAAGAACCTGTTCGGCGGAGACGACGACGACGAACAGGCCGCCGCCGGAACAGCCGCCTCGCCCACCAACCTGCCCGACATGGCCGAGTGGACGCAGCGCGAGAAGCTGGCGTTCGAGAAGGAGGCCCTCGGCTTCTTCCTCACCTCACATCCGCTGGCCGAGCATGGCGAGATCATCAAGCAGTTCTCCACGCACGAAGCGAAGCAGCTCGCCGAGATGAACGATGGCGAGCAGGTGATCCTCGGCGGCATGGTCTCGTCGATCAAGAAGGCTCAGACCAAGAAGCCGAGCCGCAACGGACACTCCAAGTACGTCAACTTCGACTTCGAAGACCCGTCGGGCGTCGTCCGCTGCATCATGTGGCCCGAGGAATTCTCGCGACTGGGTGAGAAGGTCGAACCCGAACAGATCCGCTTCCTCCGCGGCAAGATCGACAAGCGCAGCCGCGAACCGAACGTGATCGTCGACGCGATCTGGACGCTCGAAGAGGTCGAGAAGGAGTTCACGAAGCAGGTCTGGGTCAAATTCCAAAAGGGCCTGCACGACCTCGCCACCATCCAGCGCGTCCGCGACATCATCCAGACAAACCCCGGCAAGGCGGAGGTGGTCCTGCTCGTCGATACCGCCGAGGGGGACTCGCGCCAAAGGTACATCGCCGCGAAGCCACTCGAACAAAAGATCAGCGTCAACCGCGATCTGAGAAGAGAACTGACCGAGACCCTCGGCGAAGGCCACGTCAAATTCATCGCCGACCTCAAACGCAAACCAGCCTCGTCGGGTGGCGTCGGAAGGTAGTTCCGTAGGGTGCGACTGGCGACGGATTTGAACGCGCGCTAGACTCGGCAACCGACAACGCCTTTGCCAAGGAACAGCCATGCTGACATCTGTGCGCTACGGTCCGAAAGATCACGGCTGCGTCGTGAGCGATGACGAGTTGCAAGTTGCCGACTTCCGCTCCGGTTATGACTACGAGGTCATCTTTGGGAGGCTGTACGTGTCACCGGCCCCAAATTTCGAGCACGATTGGATCGAGAAGCACGTCTTCGGACAGGTGTTTCTCTATTCTCGTCAGCATCCCAACATTGTGGCCTACGTCACCGATCGTGCCCGCGTGTTCGTGCCGGGCACCCACAAGACCACGGCTCCCGAGCCTGATCTGGCGATCTATGCCAAGCTGCCGGCCCCGGACTGGCGCGATGCCGCGCCGATGATCGTGGGCGAAATCCTGAGAGGCGAAGACGTGGACAAAGACCTGTTCCGCAACGTGGACCTCTACCTGCGAGTCCCCTCGATTCAGGAGTACTGGGTATTCGACATCCGTCAGGACGCCAATCGCCCCACGCTCCTCGCTCACCGCCGCGAACACGACCGCTGGAACGTGATCGAACTCGGCCCCGACGCCATCTACGAAACCCCGTGGCTGCCGGGCCTGAAGCTGACGATCTCGCCCAGCGCATAACGATCCGTCCGCTGACGCAGATTTCCGGCTTCGTGCCAAAGGTACATCGTCGCCAAGCCGCTCGAACAAAAGATCGGCGTCAACCGCGACCTCAGAAGAGAACTGACCGAGACCCTCGGCGAAGGCCACGTCAAATTCATCGCCGACCTCAAACGAAAGTCCGCCTCGTCGGGAGGCGTGGGAAGGTAGTGGATCGCAATAAAGATCGAGTCCGCCACGATGATCCAGATAGCTAACGAGTATTGAGAATCTTAGATACGACTGGCAGCAGGATTGTGTCATTCGCGTCTTGACGCCAGGGGTGCGCGAAGCCCATAAACGGTGGTGTCCGGCGAGGCCTTGCCGTAGAACACCTCGTGTCTGTCCGCACAATTCCATTCACAAATGGAGCGATCATGTTTTGCCGGGTTGAATGCGATCCGAGCTTGCGGTGTCGCGTAACGAACCGATGGCATGTCGTGGCTCAGATGACAACTTGGCCAACAAGTTGTCCAAGATCACCTCGCTATGGTTCCCGACGATTTCACGACGTCCTGAGGATTCTCGTCCGCATTGTGGGCCTGTGGATCATGCTCGCATGGATTGGGATACAAAACGCGGCAGCACAGCCAGCGGCCTCGAAGCCAGAGATGCCAGCTAAAAAACCAGCGCCTGTTCCTGGGGGCGACATCAAGGCCAAGATAACCGTTGAGGACTCTACGAAAGCATTGGCGGAGTTACAGGCGGCGCTGGCGGATGACCGAACAGAGCACGTCTTAACGACGCTGTTACCCAAGGCCGAACTCACCCCAGAACACAAAGAACAGTTTCTTCGTCAGGCGTTGCAACATACCTCGCCCGTCGTGCGGCGGCAGGCGGCAGTCGAATTGAAGCGAAGGGGTCTGTTGGAGAAGGCCGTCGCCGATGCATTGTTGGAATTGGCCCGAGATTCCCAAGCCCTTAACGTGGAGGTTGCAATTCTCGGTCTTGGAGATGCAGAACTGGACGAGGTGTCGGATGAATATATTTTCAACCTGCTTGCGGTGATCGCGCAACCTACGAAGGAACGCAATTTGTTGCGATCTGTGGCTGAGGCTCAGTGGCAACGACTTGATGAAAAGGCGGTCCCGGCGCTGTTGGACGTGGTACTCAACAAGTCGGCTGGAGATGAAATGCGCCGAACTGCGGCACGAAAACTGTCACAGCTGACGGGTTCGCGACCACGGGATTTTCCGGGAAAGATCGGACTGGTACTGGACACGCCAACGAGCAGATGGGAACTGACCGCAAAGGCAGTGGCCGAATTTGCAAAAGTCGCAGCGGACAAGGCCGCAGCGGACAAGGCTGCCGCAGCGGCAAAGGCAGCAGCGGCAAAGACA
>JANODP010000461.1:0-28344 GCA_031412755.1 Schlesneria sp.
CCGAATCGTGCCCTTGAGGTCCTCCGTGACTTGCTCCGACATGGCCTCTTCCTTGAGACTCGCGTTCAACCGGCTGCTCCCAATCCGCCTTCTATCCAATCTCCCACCTTTGCCGGTAGATCATTTTCACGCTGCTGCCTAGGTCTCCGGCGGCAGTTCGTCGCGGCGACGCCACAGTCGGATCGCATCCGCCAGCAGTCGCCGCAGCTTCTTGGCGAACGCCGGCCAGTGCTCGCCGGGCGACTTGTACTTCTCGACGTGCTCCAAGTCGCGCAGCAGATGCACCAGGCACGTCTGCCGCAGCGCGCAGACGACCGCGTTGTAAGCGCCCCAAAAGTCGCTCACCAAGATGCCGCCGAATTCCTGAGTGAAAAACTTCAGCAGCGCGGGATGTCCGCGCGAACGGTCGATCAGGAAGTAACTCAGATCGACGTTGGCGAAGCACCACAGCCAGTGCGTCTTGCCGTCCACTCGCCAACCACTTTCGTCCGCGTGCAACACCGCCGAGCCCAAGGCTTCCTGATGAATCTGCTCGTACCAGTCGTACAAGATGGCCGCCAGCCGCCGCCACATGTCGAGCAGGCCGCCGGAACTGACCGGCATCTGCAAGTGAAAGTTGAGCACCTCGCCGATCTGCGAGAGCGTGTTGCCCAAGGCGTAATGCAGCCAGGCCGTGAGCACCAACAAACGATTGCCCAACGTGGACCCCGGCAAGGCCGTGGTCACGGCCGGTTCGACTTTGCGGCGGCACTGCGGACACCAGTCGCGATGGATCGTGTGCTCGGTGACCACCGGTTGGATTTCGGGAATGTCTTCGGTGTAACGGGTCCGCGTCTCGGTGCAGCGACCCAAGGGGCCGCCGCAGTCGGGACAGACGTCGGCCCGATGCGTTTCGCGCACGTCGATCCGAGCGGGAGGCTCGCGCCGGCAGCCGGGATGCCCCGGTTTTTGTCCCGGTTTCTTCCGGCGTCGCGCGGTGGTCGGCTTGGCATACGGCGGCTTCATCCCGGACGGAGTCGCCGGAGTCTCGAACGACTTGGCGGCCGCCACGCCGCTGGCCACCGCCAACTGCTGAGCCAATTGCAACAACGCAAACACCACAGCCTCTTCGCCGCGCGAGAAGATCTCGCGAGCCTGCTGCTCCGTCAGCGCGGAACCAAGTTCGATCTGTGGAGTCGTCACGACCATCGCATCCCTGCGTCAAAGCCAATGCGATGGTCCTACAAAATCTGTTCATTTCAACCAAGTCCAACTTCAGTCAGCTAACGTGTTACCCCAATTCAAAGTTGGGTTGGATGAGTCTTCGGCAGCCCGCCCAAAAAACAGCCCGAAACAGCCCGAAATGCGGGGCTCTCGAAGACGCGTCCCACTCCACCTTCGTGCCCAGCCTCGAAAAGGGATTGACTCTGCCAATCCGGTACCGCAACCGTTGCGCATCGAGACGTGGAGATCACCCATTTGGCAAACAAAAAAAGACGAATGTCTACGCGAGTCCCCGCAGGAGAGGGAAGAAACTTCGTCAATCGCGACCAGTGTGATTCGCCAGCCGAACTCCAATTCCAAGCCAGCTTGGAAACTTGCCCCAGCTTCGTTGACAACCACAAACAGCAACAATACACTCAGCGTTTGGCCGTGTTGGGGCGGCAAGAGAACGTGTCGGTATTTGTTTTGCGGGGAGAGTGAAGTGTCCGGCCAACGACAGGATCGTATTCGCATTCGGATGGAGTCGTACGATCACGCGGTGCTCGATCAATCTGCTGCGGATATCGTCGACACCGCCAAGCGAACCGGCGCGGTGGTTTACGGACCAATTCCTTTGCCAACTCGGGTTGAACGGTACACCGTTCTCCGCAGTCCGCATATCGACAAAAAATCTCGAGAGCAGTTCGAGATTCGCACCCACAAGAGGCTGGTTGATATTGTCCAGCCGACTGGGAAAACCATTGATGCTCTGAATAAGTTGTCGTTGCCCGCTGGTGTTGATGTCAAGATCCGGGCCTCCGCTAGCTAACGTTCGGGGTGTTGGCCATTTTGTTGTTGCGCGGAGGGTGCGTCTTTGAAATCATTGCTTGGCTCCAAGGTTGGCATGACGCAGGTGTGTAACACGCAGGGCGCTTTCGCAGCAGTCACTGTGGTGCATGCCGGCCCCTGTGTTGTGTTGGCTGTTCGTACTGATGCATCGCACGGTTACTCCGCCGTGCAGTTGGGGTATGGGGATGGGCACCGTGTTTTTTCGGCTGATTCACAGCCCGATCAGACCGAACGCCCCTCTCGGCGAATGAGATTCGTTCGCGAGGTTTCCGCGACTGGTGATTGCCAGGTTGGTGAACAACTGTCCGTTAGCCTTCTATCTGACATTGTCAAGGTGGATGTCATTGGTGTCTCGAAGGGCCGGGGATTTGCCGGCGTAATAAAACGACACAATTTCAGTGGTGTCTGCGCCAGCCATGGCGTCAAGAAGGTGCATCGTTCGGGTGGATCAACGGGACAAAGCACAGATCCCGGACGGGTCTTCAAGGGTACAAAAATGCCCGGCCGACTTGGCGGGGTTCGTGTGACCGTCAAGGCCTTGCGGTTGTTTGGTATGGTTCCTCAGGAGAATCTGCTTTTGATTTCCGGGGCGGTGCCCGGATTCAACGGAGGAAATCTGATCATACGAGAGGCGATTTGAGCGATTTCGTCCCAGTTGTGATATTGTTGCTTTACGTTTATGTAACTTAAGTGGTGGTAGCATGATTTCTCTAGCCCTGCACAACCAGGACGGTAATCCGACTGGAGAGACCTATTCGTTCGAAGAGTCTGAGATCGCTGAACGAATCAGTCTTCCGCTGCTGCATTCTGTGCTTGTGATGTATGACGCTAATCGGCGGCTCGGCACCGTAAAGAGCAAGTCACGCGCGGAAGTGTCTGGTAGCTCCAAGAAGCTCTACAAACAAAAGGGTACCGGAAACGCTCGAGCGGGGAACAAGCGTACACCAGTTCGCAGAGGAGGCGGTCATTGTTTCGCGAAACGACCGAAAGATTGGCGAATCTCAATTCCGCGAATCGCCCGAAGAGCAGCAACCAGGATGGCATTCTTGGGCAAGTTGCGTGCTGGTCAGGTTTTTGTGGTTGACTCAATTCGATTGGATACCCCAAGCACAAGCGCGATTGCGAGGATGATTGAGCGGTTGGGTCTGCACGGAAAATCAGGGGTGGTAGCGATTTCTAACCACGATGAATTGCTGTGGAAGTCGTGCAGAAACATTCCGCGAATCGCGCTATCAACTGCCGGGGACCTCAATGCACATGTTATTATTCGGTCCGGTTTCGTGATTGCCACCAAAGATGCAATGGACGCCGTCCGAAAGCGCGCGGCCTCTTAGTGACAAAGTTCTCACGAAAGCATTGGAGCAGCTAATGTCGTCGTTCTCAGACTTAACTGGCAATACACAGGCTCGTCATATTATAAAATCGGCGCTTGTCACCGAAAAGACCACTCATGTTTCGGAGCGATACAACTGCTTCGTGCTTGAGGTTGCGGGTACAAGCAACAAGCTGGAAATAAAACAGGCTGTGGAAGGATCGTGGGGTGTCAGGGTAGTCGGTATCCGCACACAAACGCGAGTCGGCAAGTCGCACAGACACAAGGCCATCATTGCCGTTGGGCGCTCGAAGAAGTTGGCGTTTGTCACGCTTCATTCTGATGATCGGCTCAACTTTCTCTGATTGATTCTGGAAAGAAGGCGTTTTTGAATGGGCATTAGACAATACAAGCCAACCAGCGCAGGCCGACGCGGAGCGACGGTACCAGATTTTGTGGAGATTACCGACCGTAAGAAGGCACCCGAGCGCTCGATGCTGGTTCGTCTCCGAAAAACGGGCGGCCGAAACGTTCAGGGAAAAATTACCTGTCGTCACATGGGGGGGGGGCACCGCCGCATGTATAGAATTGTAGACTTCAATCGAATTAAGGACGATTGCAAGGCCACTGTAACTCATATTGAATACGACCCCAATCGAACCAGCAGAATTGCACTGATTCGCTACGAAGACGGCTTGCTTTCTTACATTATCGCACCCGACGGAGTGGCTGCCGGCGCCGTAATTCAGAGTGGCGAAAACGCCGAGCCTACCGTTGGAAACACACTGCCGCTGAAATTGATTCCGACAGGCACTTTTGTACATAATATTGAACTGCAGCCCGGCCGTGGCGGTCAGCTCTGTAGAAGCGCAGGGGTTTACGGTGTTATGAATGCTACGGAAGGCGATTGGGCGCAGGTAACCTTACCTTCCGGTGAAGTTCGTCGATTACCGGCCATGTGCCGGGCTACGATTGGCGCGGTTGGTCTCACCGAACACTCCGCGATCATCTACGGCAAAGCTGGAAGAATACGTTGGATGGGAGTTCGCCCTTATGTGAGGGGATCTGCGATGAACCCTGTTGCACACCCGATGGGTGGCGGAGAAGGACGGCGATCCGGAGGTCGCCACCCTGTCAGTCCGACTGGAAAGCTTTCCAAGGGCGGAAGAACACGGAATCCAAGGCGACCTTCGAGGAATTCTATCGTCAGACGCCGACGATCCGTCAGATATGGACAGCTAAAGCTGTGAATTGGTATAGCAACCAGGATTGCAATGTGGTTCACGTGGTGCTAGGAAACAACAATAGGAACTGATAGTATGGCGCGATCCCTTAAAAAAGGCCCGTATGTAGATTCACGATTGTTGTTGAAGGTGGCCAAGCTGCACAGCGACAAAAAAAAAGAACCTATTCGGACTTGGGCTAGGCGGTCGACGATTGCTCCTGATTTCATCGGAGTTACATTTCTCGTTCACAACGGTAAGTTGCACCAGCCGGTGTATGTGACGGAAGAAATGGTCGGCCACAAGTTGGGAGAGTTCGCTTTGACGCGGACTTTTCGCGGGCATGGACACAAGGGCGGTAAATGACGTAACTCAAGGTGTTATGACGATGAAAATCTCTGCAGTGATGAGACATGTACGAATATCTCCAACGAAGGTGAGGCGGCTCGCTGACCTTGTTCGGGGAAAGACGATCGCCGACGGTTTGGAGTCTCTTAGGTTCCTGCCGCACCGTGGCGCTAGGTTGTTGGAGAAGGTGATTCTCAGCGCAAAAGCTAATGCTGAAGACTTGGGTGCCCGCAGTTCCGAGGAGTTCCTCATCGGTGTTGCTTCGGTTGACTCCGGGCCAACGCTCAAGCGAATGCAGCCCCACGCGAGGGGCATGGGATTCGAGATCAAAAAACGTTCGTCGCATATTACCGTTGTGGTGCAAGGCATCGCACCTGAGTGACTGTTTAGATTTAATATATGGTGTAGCAATGGGTCAAAAAGTACGACCGATCGGGTTTAGGGTGGGAATCACTGAGGAGTGGCGTAGTCGCTGGTTTGCGTCACGATCCGAGTTTCGCGTACTTCTGGGTGAAGATTATCGAATTCGCGAATTTGTAAAAAAACGATACGAATTTGCGGTAATCGCTAGGATTGGGATAGAGAGGACTCGCGATCAAGTGGTCGTCCAATTGCATACGGCTCGTCCGGGAATTATTATCGGACGTAAGGGGCAAGAGGTGGACCGACTGAAGGCGGATTTGGAGGATTTGACCGGACGACGGATGGACGTCAAAATTGTCGAAATATCAGAGCCGCTTCATCATGCATCGCTGGTGGCTGATGATATTGCGCAACAGTTGGTCCGGAGGGGAAGTTTTCGTCGGGTGGTAAAGCGTGCGCTGGACCAAGTGATGGATGTCGGCGTAGACGGTATTAAGGTGGAACTGTCGGGACGATTGGGTGGCGCTGAAATGTCCCGTACAGAGAAAGCCAGCCGAGGCTCAATACCATTGTCCACACTGCAGAAGAATATCGATTATGGACTGGCAACGGCAAAGACAACAATGGGTGTGATTGGCGTAAAAGTTTGGGTGAATCGCGGCGATTATTTAGCTCGGGAGATGCACGATGGCGTTGATGCCCAAGAGGGTCAAACACCGAAAAGAGCAAAGAGGACGAGTAAAAGGTAATGCGTCGCGGGGCGCAACTGTCGTCTTTGGAGATTGGGGCCTTCAATCGGTGAGTGCGGGCCGTGTACGCGGGAATACAATCGAGGCATGCCGTGTGGCGGCAACCCAATATGTCCGTGGGGAAGGTAAACTATACATCCGAATATTTCCAAACAAACCAATGACGGCTCGCCCGCTTGAGACTCGCATGGGTGCCGGAAAAGGTGATCCCGACTACTGGGTTGCGGTCATACGACCGGGTACTGTGCTCTTTGAATTGTCAGGTGTCAGTGAAGTGTCAGCTCGGGAGTGTTTTGGACGGGTCGCTTACAAATTGCCGGTCAAAGTCCGCTTGGTTTCGCGGCGAGGATGATCCTTGATGACAGTGAACGTCAACAAAATTGCTCAATACAAAGATCTGTCTGCGAATGACTTAAAGGAACAGCTTGCAGTTGCTGCAATGGGCCTTCTCCACGCTAGATTGTCACAATGTTCGACAAAGAAGCGGGGTTCTTTGTCCAAGCAGAGACGGCACATTGCTCGATTGCTGACACATCTGCGGGGCACCGACTGCTGAAGGTGTCACTCGTCTGAAGCGGTGGCTCAACGTCGACCAAAGCCCTGAGCATGCTAATGTCTTGCTCGCATGTGTTAAAGGTGGTTTTCATGAAGAAGCGTCACAATGGCATCGTGGTTAGCGCATCGGCGGCGAAGACTGCCAGAGTGGATGTCCAAAGAGTTTATAGACATGGACGGTATGGCAAGATTCTTCGCAGGACAGTGGTATGTCACGTACACGATGAGCACGGCGCGTGCAGAGTTGGCGCCAGTGTGGAGATTGTTGAGTCGCGCCCGATGTCGCGAATGAAGCGCTGGTCACTGGTATCTATCGCACCGGAATAGTACTTTTTACACTGCCGGCAAGATGATGTTTCTTTCCATGGCAAACTAATTGCTACCAACATTGATTGCAGACAAATGATTCAGATGCAAAGTGTTATAGATGTTGCTGATAACTCCGGGGCGAAAACAGCTAGATGCATTAAGGTTCTCGGCGGTACGTCCCGTAGGACGGCCGGCATCGGTGACATAGTAGTCCTTTCAATACAGAAGTCGATTCCGTCTGCAACTGTGAAGCGCAAGGCCGTTGTAAAGGGCGTGGTTGTGCGAACGCGTCAGCCAGTTCGCAGATCGGATGGAAGTCATGTTCGTTTTGATCGAAATGCTGTCGTATTGATTGACGCCGACAATGCGCCACGCGGTACTAGGATTTTCGGTGCCGTGCCTCGGGAACTTCGTGAGAAACGGTTCATGAAAATCATTAGCTTGGCTACTGAAGTAGTGTGATGGTGTGAAGATTTTCAATTGGCCACCGAAGACACGATTTTTACGATTGCGCTTCCTACTATGCTTCAAAAAAACATTCAGGATTTGTATTTATCTTCTTCCCCCAAACTGATGTTGGCGTTGAATATAAGCAATCCACAGGCCACGCCGGCAATAAAGAAGGTTGTGATTAGCATGGGCCTGGGGGCTTGCCTCGGTGACCGAAAAAAAATTGACGAGGCTGTTGTGCAACTGACGCAGATTTCTGGACAGAAGGCCGTCATTACACGTGCGAAAAAATCAGTAAGCGGTTTCAGATTGCGAGAAGGGGTCGATGTTGGCTGTTGTGTGACATTGCGCAAGAAACGGATGAAAGACTTTCTGACACGACTGCTGTTTCTGGTTCTTCCTAGAGTCCGAGATTTTCGCGGGTTGCGGCCTGCGTCATTCGACGGACATGGAAATTACAGCTTCGGTCTTTCCGAGCAAACCGTGTTCCCGGAAATCGATGCGGAGAAAGTTGGTTTCAGTCAGGGGATGAATGTATGTGTCGTGACGTCGGCCAAAAATGATCATGAAGGCCGCTTATTATTGACTTCGTTGGGTTTCCCGTTTTCAAAAGAGTGATAGTTCGAATTATTGAAGGGAGCCGTTGGATGGCTACATCTGCACACATTGCCAAAGCGAAGCGCCCACCGAAATTCAGCACTCGAATTGAACGTCGTTGCCAGTTCTGCGGTAGACCGCGAGCTGTTCTCCGACGGTTTGGCATCTGCCGGATTTGTTTTCGGAACAATAGTCTCGATGGTTTGATACCAGGTGTGAGAAAAGCCAGTTGGTGACGGAAAGCAGCCAAGCACGGTGCGGAGCTAGGAAACAGAATGAGTGACACAGTATCTGATATGCTGACGTGTTTGCGGAACGCGGTCCGACTTCGCAAGCAGTATGTAGAGTTTCGGTCTGCGGCGATTAGCGTTTCAATCATTGCGGCCCTTAAACGTGCTGGTTTTATCTGGGACTATGATGTCGCAGATCGACTAGGCAAGAGCTACGTGAGAGTGGCCTTGAAATACGGCTCAAATGGGGATCCGGTGATGCGAAGTGTCCGCCGTGTCAGTAAGCCAGGGAATCGCGTATTCGTTCGTGCAGACAGGATTCCAGCGGTGCAGCAGGGCTTGGGGATCTCGTTACTTTCGACTAACCGCGGATTGTTGAGTAACGTGGAGGCGAGAGCCCAGCAAGTCGGTGGCGAGTTAATCTGTAATGTATATTGAGAATGATCGTTGACTGGAATACCACCATAATGTCTAGAATTGGCAGTAAATCGATATCGGTTCCGAGCAGCGTTTCCGTGACAGTCGCGCCTCTTTGTGTGTCTGTCAAGGGCAAGTGCGGTGAGTTGATGTGCCAGATTCCAGATAAAATAGCTGTTTCATTTGACTCAAAATCCAGCGAGATCTCGGTGAGCCGCGATGATGACAGTCCGATGGCCCGGTCTTTGCATGGATTGGTTCGAACGTTGATTCACAATATGGTTGTTGGCGTGAATCAGCCGTGGCAGAAAAGACTGGAGATCGTCGGTGTCGGTTATCAGGCGAGCTTGTCGGGTACAGTGTTGACATTAAATGTAGGTTACGCGAATCCATTAATTGTTACCCTCCCAAAGGGTGTCAAGTGCGAAGTGATAGATCCGACGCATCTTACTTTTTCGTCAGCCGACAAACAATTGGTCGGGCAACTTGCGGCTAATGTGCGGTCTCTCCGAAAGCCGGAGCCCTACAAGGGCAAAGGTATAAGGTATTCGGGCGAGATTGTGCGTCGAAAATCAGGCAAGGCGTTTGGCAGCTAGTATTGGGGTTTAGCATTAATGAACAGTATTGCCGGAAAGTCCCGGACTCGTCAACGAAGACTGTTACGAGTTAGGTCGCACATACGCAAGAGCAATTGTGCACGCCTAACTGTACATTCGACAGGCCGACACATTTACGCGCAGGTAATAAACGACGTGATCGGCAGGACGATCGCGTCGGCGAGCACTTGCGAGGAATCGATTCTCACTTCGGTGAAATCTGGAGGCAATGTCAAGGCGGCGCTGTTGGTTGGTAGACTGGTTGCTGAGCGTGCCATTGCAGCTGGCGTTTCGATTGTAGTTTTCGATCGAGGTGGGAAACGATTCCACGGGCGAGTCGCAGCTGTTGCAATTTCTGCGAGAGCTGTTGGTCTGCACTTTTGACGTTGTTCTGGTAAGAATTCATCTCATTATCGAGGTCTCAAATTGAGTACGGCGTCTCCTTCGCAAGAGCGAGTTGTCCAAATAAGGCGATGCGCATGTGTCGTCAAAGGTGGGCGCCGCTTTAGCTTTACCGCGTTGGTTGTCGTCGGCGACAATGCCGGGAAGATTGGGTATGGATACGGGAAAGGCAATGAAGTTCCGATCGCCGTGGAGAAGGCCGTGAAGGATGCGTCTAAGCGGATGGTCCTCGTACCCAGGCACGGTGGCACGATCCCTCACGCAGTTACCGGCAAATTCGGCGCATCTCGAGTGCTTTTGGTACCCGCCAATCCCGGTACGGGAGTCATTGCGGGTGCGTGCATCAGGGCGGTTGCTGAATCGCTTGGGATTCGCGATTTGCTGACAAAATCTAGAGGGTCAAGTAATCCGCTCAACGTGATCAAGGCCACCTTCGCCGCGATCTCCAATATAAGATCGCGAGTCGATGTACGTTCGTCACGAGGAATTTGAAACATGTACTTCCATGACATCTGCCAGCCGGTCGTAGGCAGGAAAAATCGCAAAAGGGTTGGCCGGGGCATCGGTTCGGGTTGTGGAAAGACGAGCGGGCGCGGCCACAAAGGAGCGGGCTCTAGATCCGGAAATAGCAGGCGACTTGCATTTGAAGGGGGACAAACGGCGATTTTTCGCCGAGTCGCCAAGCGGGGCCAATCTAAATCTCGCAGTTCGTTGGATACACAAGTCTTGGATGTAGCAGTGTTGGCACGCCATTTCGTCGATGTTGGTACGGCCAGCATCGACTCTGCGGCACTGTTAGATAAGTCCCTGATCCCCCGCATAGATCATCCGTACAAGATTTTGGCAACAGGCGATCTGACGATCAAATTAAATTTGCGGGTTCGAGCGATTTCCCGTGCGGCGCGCAGTTTGGTTGAGAAATGCGGCGGGACGGTGCATATTGAATAAAAGACAATTGATTACCATATTTTCAGTGACGATCGTCGCACCAGAGTATATTCGGCGAGGTTTCCGGTGTTAACTGTGATTTCGTCGTTGTTTCGTGTTCGTGAGGTGCGCCAAAAGGTTGTGCTGACGCTCGTGCTGTTGGCCGTTTACCGTCTGGGGTTTTCGATCGTCCTGGCCGTCGTCAATCAACAGACCCTATCTGACAGCCTGCGGGACCGCGGCGACGGTGGCGGTGTCGATTCGGCAATCGCACTACTGTCCATTCTTTCCGCCTCAAACGTGGGAATGATGACCATATTCGGCCTGGGGATAATGCCATATATATCTGCGTCAATTGTATTCCAGTTGCTGGCCACAGTTTATCCTCCATTGGAGGCGATGCAGAAAGAAGGCGATCTTGGAAGGCGTAAGATTGCGGAATACACCCGTTATGCAACTGTCGCAATCTGCCTTGTACAAAGTTTTATCTGGATGCGAATGCTAATACCAGCGGGCGGTACTGAAGGACGAGGAAGCTTGGTCTGGCCGCAGTTTGACGGAATTTATTTCCAATTGATTTGTTCCATCACAATGACGGCCGGAAGCACGCTCTTGATGTGGATTGCAGAACAGATTGACGAATACGGTATAGGTAACGGCGTCAGCTTGATTATCATGTCTGGAATACTAGCTCGCATTCCAGAGGTTGTTCGCTTACAGCTTCAGCCCGCCATTAAAAATGGAGTCGCTATTGGCAGCGACAGCGGCCTCGAACGATTCGCTGTTTTGATTGTTCTTTTTGTGGGTGTAATCTTTTGCGTGATCTTGGTGACTCAAGCTCAGAGGCGGATTCCGGTCCATAGCGCCAAGCATGTTCGTGGGACAAAGCAGTTCGCCGGGCAACGGCAATACCTGCCGCTACGGGTGAATCAATCGGGCGTGATGCCCGTGATTTTTGCGTCCAGTTTAATAGTTTTTCCCATGATGCTGTTACGGCAGATCACCGGACTTGTGTCGGCTTTTCCGCGCGCGCGGGCGTTCTTCGATACGATTGAAGCGACAATTGCAGACAGCAATGGAGTGACTTACAACTTGATTTATGTGTCATTGATTTATTTCTTCTGCTATTTTTGGTCAGCGGTGACGTTCAATCCCCTGGAAGTCGCAAACAATCTTCGCGAGTACGGAAGTTTCGTGCCTGGTTACCGGCCCGGATCTCGTACTGCGGTATATTTGCAACAAGTGATTAGCCGCATGAACTTCGTCGGCGCGGCCTTTTTGTCTGTCCTGGCCTTAATTCCGGTTTTTGTAATGAATTCGATGCATCTCGACTATCTGACTGCGAGTTTTTTTGGCGGAACCGGTTTACTGATATGTGTGTCTGTGGTTATCGATTTGGTTCAAAAAGTGGACAGTTATTTGTTGGTTTCGAACCAGCCGACTTTGCTCGTTGATAGCCGACGCGCCTAGACATTTTGGCGATTTTTTGGGCCGGTCAAGGGAAGAGGTGGTATTGTGAAAGTGAGATCCAGTATTCGCAGGCTTTGCGAGGGGTGTAAGATCGTGAGGCGACGTGGGAAATTATTTGTGGTGTGCCGTTTGAGCGCGCGGCACAAACAACGGCAGGGGTAGTGACCATCCCTCGCGATCCTAGCTGGTCGAGAAGAAGATTAATAGGGAATTGAGCGAATAACGGCAGCGATGTACTAGCAAGAAATTTTGGATTCGATTTGCCGGGGTTTCGCCAATTCATATTGCAGCTGCCTAACCATGTGTTGAGTCGTGCAGAATTAGCAACAGAAAAGTCAATCATGCCCAGATTACTCGGCGTTGATCTCCCGAACGATAAAAAGGTGTATGTGTCATTGCAGTATTTATACGGCATCGGCCAACAGCGCGCATTCGATATCTGTTTCGCACTCGGGTTGGACCACAATGCGATCGCGAGATCCCTGTCAGAGGACGAGTTGGCAAGAATCGCAAATTTTCTGGACAAGGATTATGTTGTGGAAGGCCAGTTGAGGCGGTCAATCCAACAGTCAGTGTCCCGCCTTAAAGAGATCCAGTGCTATCGTGGCACCCGACATCGCAGGAGCCTGCCTGTACGAGGTCAGAGAACGAGGACGAACGCCAGGACGCGCAAGGGTGTTAAAAAGACTGTTGCCGGCAAAAAAGGCGTCAAAGATATGAAGCATTGATTCGAATTTAATTGATGGGGGGTGCAATTTGGCAAAAACGAAAAAACGCAAAGTGCGTCGCAACGTCAGTCGCGGCGTGGCCTATATAAAAGCAAGTTTTAACAACACTATTGTGACGATAACCGATCCCGCCGGTGATGTTTTATGTTGGGCAACTGCGGGAACGGTAGGATTCAAAGGCAGCCGCAAGAGTACACCATTCGCGGCTCAGCGAGCTGCCGAGACCTGTGCCGAGCGGGCATCGAAGTTTGGCGTACGCGAACTCGAGGTTCGTGTAAAAGGTCCCGGATCGGGCCGGGAGAGTGCGATCACGGGCCTGCAGTCTTCTGGTGTCCAAGTCAGAATGATTGAAGACATTACTCCTCTGCCGCATAACGGGTGTCGCCCTCGGAAGCGAAGACGCGTTTGACGTTGATCCAACGAATAGTGGGATGTTCACATGAGAATACGCTGGCGTGGGTTAGAATTGCCAAGTCGCATTGTGGCAGAGAACAGTACGCTGTCTGCGACCTACGGGAAGTTCGCGATTGAACCGTTTGAGTTGGGCTTCGGCTCAACAATCGGCAATTCGTTGCGCAGAATATTGCTTTCCAGTTTGGAGGGAAGTTCTGTCACCCGAGTTCGCATCCACGGTGCGCAGCATGAATTCACTTCGTTACCTGGTGTGGTCGAAGATGTTACTGATATCTGTTTGAACATTAAATCGCTGATCGTCAGGAGCAACTCTCCAGGCACACGCGTACTGCGAATTTCCAAGACTGACAGGGGTTTGGTAACCGGTGGGGACATTTCAGCAGACGACCACGTTGAGGTGATTAACCCAAACCTGGTCATTGCAACGGTGACGGATGATGTGTCTTTTCAAGTGGATTTACACGTTGAGAATGGCCGGGGTTATTCGCCGGCATCTGAGCGAATCGGTTCCGAGCAGGAGGTCGGATTAATCCCTATAGATGCCATCTTCTCACCGGTCTTGCGAGTTCGTTACAGGATTGAGGACACACGGGTCGGACAACGCACGAATTACGATCGATTGGTTTTGGAGATTTGGACCGATGGTACAATATCGCCTGACAGTGCATTGGTTGAATCGGCCAAAATTCTCCGCAAGCACTTGAATCCTATTATTTCATACAGGGAAGCCGGTTGCGAGGTATCACCGGATGGTGGTTTGCGTAATATGCTAGAGGCCACCGGTTATTCGCCGGTTGATTTGGAGTTGGAAGAGAAACTTTCTCAGAGTCTGGCCGAGTTGAATCTTTCTGTTCGAGCTACGAATTGTCTGGAGTCTGAGGGAATCAATACCGTACGCGACTTAGTCACTCGAACAGAGGACCAATTGTTGCAGGTCCGTAATTTTGGGGATACCACCTTGATTGAGGTCAGGGAGCGGTTGCTGAGTATTGGATTGCGGTTGGGTATGAGATTGCCACAGGGCAATTCAAAGCGAAGTTGATTTAGATCAGTGTGGGTTTGATTGCAGGCGGGCACCTATGAGACATAAAAGACGCGGAAAAAAGCTAAACCGGAATTCGTCGCACCGCAAGGCGATGCTCCGCAATATGGCCGTAAGTTTGATACTGTCGTCGCGAACGGCAAGTGCGACGGGCGATATCGGTCGCGGGAGATTGATTACAACTGTCAGTAAGGCTAAATTCCTACGACCGTTTGTTGAGCGTCTCGTTACTCTCTCGAAGCGCGCCGCTTTGGCGGTCGCCAGCGTGCCAGACGTACCGACACGTGGCAGTGTCGCGTGGAAGGAGTGGCGGGCGTCACAAAATTGGCGTGATTGGGCAAAGGCCGTTTCGCCAATTGTGGCCTTACGTCGACGAACGTTCGCGATGTTGAGAAGTGACGACGCTGTAACAGTTCTTTTTGGTGATTTGGCTCGCAGATTCGAATCGAGGCAAGGCGGGTATGTTCGTGTGGTTCGAATCACGGCTCGAAGGGTCGGCGATTCAGCACAGCAGGCCTTGATTGAGTTTGTCGGTGAGCGGGATCGGCGCACTGCCAACCCCAAAGTGTGACTGATCGCAAGGTCGATGGTCGCGCGTGTCAAATGCAAAAATGCGGGTGATGCGCAGCCTTTGTGTATTTCCCTAAGTGCAGGCGAAGCCTTCACTCAGCGGATCGCGCCGGCGGTCGTGTCGTGATCCCGTCCGGCGAGACATCACAATTCAGGTGACTGTTAGCCGTGGTCGGTCGTACGTTGGCTCATTACAAATGGACAGCCGGATTCAACGCGGCGGTCTGGGCAGAGGCAGTCGAAGTTCGCCAGGAACCGATGGTCGCTCAGGCGATCCGCCGCCAGTTCGCGTATGAGTTCCTTGTCGCGGTTCTCGCGCTTGTCATAGACGGGGGTTGGATTCACGCGCTGGCTCGGTCCGTTGGTTGTGACCGCACAGAGATTCATCCTCTGCGCATGAGCTTCTCACTTGATGACGACCTACCGCGGCTGGTCCCACGAATCGGCTTCGTACATCAGGGGGAGAAATAGCCGCTGCTTCTTGGCCGTCTTCGCAAACTGTTTTCCGTCTGTGCCAGCAGGTCGGCGCTGACGGCTTTCAAGCGAGGATTCATTGCCAAGCCAAAACGTGTGCGTGAACCGCTGTTCCTTCGCAGGCGTCGTACATCAGTGGCACACCGAAGGCGCTGTCGCCCCGCATGATGATCCCCGACGTCGAGGAACCGTTCGCGAATGCGCCGCGCGAGATATCCCAGCGCGGGTGCCCTTCAACTCAAATCCCATCGAAGAGAAACGCAAAGCTGCGGAGTCGCCAAGGTGCGAAGTCAGAGAGTGTCACTGACTGACGAAGCCAGCCACCTACCGTGGGCAGCCTTTATCAGGATTCCCAGATCGTGCGATTCTTTGAGTCGCCGTGACTTTGCGGCTTGGCGTTGAAAATCTTCGCGGCGCGCGAAGAAACGAAACGTTAGTAGTACAGATCATCATCAGTTCCGAGAGACCTACAACCGCTCTATCGGACTGGAACACCAGGCGGGTTGCCAAATCCGGCAATGGCGTTCCCGGCGACGAGCTCGATGTTGAACGTGTTCTCGCCCGCCTTCACTTCGACCTCACCCACCCTAACAACCATCCCCTCATACGGCGACGGGGGAGGGGCCTGAGCATGGCCTCCGTCGGGAGCGACCGGAGTCACCGAAGACGGAGCCGAATACATGACCCGGTGCTTGCCGATGAGAGCTCCATCGAACCGGCCATAGGTACTCGCCTGGAATGAACCATCGGATTGAATCGAGCACAGACCGGGCTTGCCTGCCTCCGAAGATTTGCCAGAAGCCACCGGAACCAGAGTGACCGTTCCACTGGTTACCACCTGACCGTTGTAGATCACCTGGCCACTGACTTTGGCCACGGGTTGCCGTCCTCCTGCCCGACCGCACCCAGAGACTGACATCATCCCGATGAGCAACGCCACCACAACGCGAACCGTCCAAACACGTCTATATTTCATTTCACCGATCCTGCTGAACATAAAAAGGAAACCGGGCAGCCGAATGCACGACTGCCCGGACTTGGTTTGAAATCGATTAACTCATCTCGAGCGCGTTCTAGAATTCGCCGATCGACTGGCCGTCATTGCGCGAACCGGCGTTTTGATAACTGAGCGCATCGACGTTTTCGGAGACGAATTTGACGGAACCGTCGCACATCAGGAATTGCGAACCACCGACATGCTGGCTGCCAAACGCCGCATTGCTGAACTGCGGGTTCGCCGGATCCGGATTGCGAAACAAATTGATCCGGGTGGCGGGATTCGTCAACCGCAGCGCATTTCCGCCGTGGTTCCATCCATTGCAACCACCATTGTTGTTGCCACCGACCCAAATGGGGTAATCGCCGTCGGAAACGTTGGTAGACGTCACGTTGTTGGACGTCGTCACTTCACCCACGGCAATCGTGTTGCTCGTACCGTCAATGATGTCAGCCATTCTGACGACATAACCAGCGGTGTTGTTGTTTGAGTAAACGAGCAGACCGTTCTGTGCGTTCCCCTGAATCACGGCGCAACCGGCCCAGTTGGTCATTGGCGAAAATGCGTTGGGGGTGAAATTGATCGTTCCCGAATTGCCGCAATAATTTGACTTGCCATAACTGTCGTTGTCTTGCGGGGGCAAGATGTCTGAAGGACAGATCCAGGCTGGCATGACCCTCTTGCCGGCCGACAATCCATGGTTCTGCTGCACCTCATTTTGATTGGCGTAGGTTGGTGTTGCTCCGGCGACACCGCTATCCGTGTTGAACGGACGGCTCAGATCTGGATGAATGAGATTGGGGACTCCGCCTTTCGGGAACAACGCGGCACCCAGAGTTCCGGCCGAAGCACCCACACCCACAATCGCCTGATACGCAGGGGCTTGATCGATGTACGGGAGCAGGTACGTTCTCCAACTGTAGTTCTTGCCGTCGTCGTCCAGCATTCCCGGAGGGAAGTTATCGTAGACGTCATGGAAGTTGTGCAACGCCAGCCCGACCTGCTTCAGGTTGTTCTTGCACTGCGTCCGTCGTGCGGACTCACGCGCTTGCTGAACCGCGGGGAGCAGCAGTGCAATCAGGACCGCGATGATCGCGATCACCACCAACAGTTCGATCAACGTAAACCCGCCACGCTGACTTCTTCGCAATGTCGACATTCTTCTCACAAATCACTCCTCGAACGAACAGTCACACAGAATCAAGGCAGACGCGGCTTGGCAACAGTTAAACCAGCCGAATCCCACGAGGTCACACCAGACCGAAACAGAACCCCGCGCATGTTGAGCCAAGCGTGAACGACGCATGGCGAATCGGATCGGAAGACAGAAGCGGAGAGGCAGAAGGCCGGGGGAGAGCAGCACCAATGCCTTCTGGAAGATGGGCTACTCATGGGTCGCGGTTGAGTCATCGAGACGCGCGGTTCCGCTTTGTATTGGCGCGTTCAGGAGACTCGTCAGCATTCGACTTTAAGAATGGCGAGCTTTGGCAGGGAGACGACGAAAGGCCCGGGAAGGAGGGAAAGGTCAGGCCTAGGGGGGAGGAACAAAATCCACGTTCGCAAAATCAACGGAATCTTAGAACAAATGCAAACACGCTGGCGCACATTCAATTCCAAGAGCAATGGCAGGCCGGGAAGAGTAGTCCGCGAGTCTCCGAGCGTCAAGGAGTTCCGTCTCTCACCAACGCACAAAGGCGGGAATTAACTTATGGACACCTGGGACGCAGAGTTCGAGAGGGCATTAACGTCATTTGAACCCGGTATTCCGATTGATGACCAAGTTCTCGACGAACTGCCCTCAATTGACGATCGGAGCTCAACGCTTCCTTGGGGGTAGTGGCACCGGATCTGATCCCGTCAGCGACCAGTCGCCTCTCTTCGCCGCAACAAGTCCACGTCGGGCAGCAGGCGGAGCGGGATGGCTGAAAAGGACTGTTCCGTTTCCCAGTAGGCTCGCCAGTCGTCCCAGATCAGCGAATGCTCGGCAAACAGCAGTGAGGCGAGTGGTAGTGGGATCAGCCCCGCGGCGCGAGCCAACGATCGCGGTCGGGGCAGGGTGGTGGGAGTCTCGTCCAACGAATAGTGGACTTCGGCCTCGTAGTGCCCCAGCGGCCAGACGACCAGGCCCGTCGAGGCAATGTCGTAGGGATGCGTGTGCGGTGCCGCGGGTGTTGTGTTCGCAGATGGCGCTGTATTGGGAAGGGCCGTCATGAGCGGGATCGGGGGCGCAACCAGTTGGCTTTCGATCTGCTCCCGCACCAGTTCGACGGCCCCCAGTTTGTAGAGGCCCGCCAACGCGGTGCGGAACACGGCGCGATCCTCGTCGGTCAGGTCGGCGAGCCAGCCGAGTTTGGCCACACCGGCGATGAGCCAGCCCGACTGCTCTGCGAAGTTGATGAGGACCGGTACGTCCGGCTGGTCGGCGTCGAGCAGCCGGATCGAGGCGCGATTGGTCGCCAACTCAACGTGCCCGACCGACAGAGATCGCTCGCGAAACGTGCGGCTTTCTCGCAGCAGTCCGATCAGTTCGCGATCGACGAAGTGGCGCAGGCTCTCGGCCTCGTGATGCAGCCGCTCGGTGAATCGCGCCTGCTTGTTGACGTTGGGATTGTGATGAGCCTTGCGCGCAGCGCGGCGCCGGCGCGCGAACAGCTTGGGGATCGTCCCCGAATGAAAACCGGGGCAGAGCAGCCGCAACAGCGACTCGCCGTGATGCCCGATCCGCACCGGACGAAGCGTCGGCGGACGGTTCGCGGCGTACAGCTTCCAGTTTTCCTTGAGTTCCCACACGAGGAATCCGAACACACCGGGAATGGCCGTCACCACAATCGGACCGATGGCGTTCGCGAAGTAGAGCCCGAGGAATGGTGTGAGCGGTGCCGCCAAAATGTAGGTGACATGAACCGTCCACGGCAGAATCAGCTTGTGTGAGACCGTCACCACGGGGAAGTGCTTGATCGGATTGATCTGCGGCTCGATGAGCAGCGTCACGCAGAACCGGATGACACCGTGAACGATGGACCACACCAGTCCGAACACGGCCTTCAGACCGAGAGCCACGTGCGACTCGCCGCTGCGAAACCGCAGGAGTTCGTCGACGGCATAGAGCACCCGTTCGAGACCGTCCATCAGCCACTGAAAGGCATCGACGATCAGCGTGAACAGACCGAGCAGCAAATGCGTGCGGATGCGGTACCACAGGCGCGACAGGAACTCGCGCGTCAGTTCTTCCGTGTCGCGGCCGATGCGGGAGTTCAGCACCAGGATCGAGACCAGCAGAATCGCCAGGCTCCACCAGCGGTTCGGCCGTTCGTACACACCCAGAAACGGCAGGACGAAGCAGAACACCGCCGACGCCAGGATCGGGGCGAGGGCGAATCGCCGAATCAGCTTCATCGGGAAACTCTTCAGCAACCACTCGACGGGCGGGAACTTGACGATGCGGCGCGGCACCTCGACCAACGCGATCTTCAGCACCTTCCAAGCCGTCTTGAGCAACGACACGACTGCGTGACGAAACGCCGGCGCGTGGATCAGCGCAAAGACGAAGCAGCCCAGCCAGAACATGTTGAGATGGCTGTAGACACGGTAATGCCGCACGGTCGCCTGTCCGGCCGCGTCGAAAGGCGCATCCGCTGCGGGCGGGGGGACGGCCTTGGCTGCGGGAGCCGCCTCCAAATCTTTGGCGGCTGCGGAATCCGCGGCTCCAGAATCGTCGGGGGGCTCCGCGCGAGGCGGTTCGGCGGCGACGGGCTGAGCGTCAGAAGCCTCCGCCGGAATCGTCGTCGCGTGTGGTTCCACTGCGGCGTGAGTGGCCGGTGTGGACGGATGGCCGACGACCAGATGAGCCACCTCTTCCACCGCCATCAGCGTCAAAAACGACAGGCCGAACGGCAGGAACAGAAGTTTGGTGAGAAGTCGCCCGTAGTGGGTGCCGTAGGCCAGCGAACTGAGTCGTTGCAACCACCGCAGATAGAACGGACCACGCTGGTAAACGCCGTCGACTCGCGAGGCCAGCAGCCGGTCCGTGCGGAGCAGCGGGTCCCCCGAGACAAACTCCCGCGCATGAGCCAGGTCGGGCATCTTGAGCTGATTGCGCGAGATCGCATCGCGCAGATCGCCCAGCGTCAGGAAGCCCCGCTGGACGACACCGTCCAGCAGTTCGTGCGTCACCTTGCGCAAGGCGACCCGCTCGACGACGCCACCTGGAACGAACCCCGCCTCGGTCAGCGCGCCGGCCACCAGCGGCTCCATCCGCTTGCGGAGAATGTGTTCCGCCGCATCGGCCGCCGCGTGCAACAGGTCGCTCAATTCCTGGCGGCCCGCGGCGTCGATCTGCACCGCCGGGACTCGGAGCACCGCGCTGCGCAGATGCTTCGACATCAGCACCACGCGCTGATTGGGAAGCGGGTGCTTGAGCGAATCCCGGCCGAGGCTTCTCAGCCAGCGCAGCAGATCGACCTTGTAGATCTCCTGTTCGTGATCGAGGCAGACCTGTTGAAGGTCGTATAACAGACGGGCATTGGCGTTCCAGAAACCGCGTCGCGCCGCCGGCAACAGCCGCTCGCACATCGCCAGCCACGGACGAACCTCGTCATCCGTCAGTTCGAGGGCGGCCTGGATGCGCAGCACGAGGAATTCGATCTCACGCAGCAGTTCCTGCCGGGCCTCGTTCATCAGGTCGAGCGGTGCGACATCGAATGCCTGACGCCGCACGAGGGCCGCACGCACATTGTTGCCCGCCGTGCGCAGTTGACCCGCGTGGCGGACGAAGGCGGCATATTTCCGCGGTGAGCGCATGGCGAGGTGGATCTGCGAGCCTTCCAGCAACGCCTCGACCACGTCACCGGACAACGGCGTAAACGGAATGACCGTCGTCGGCGAGAGGTCGCTGGGGCGAGTTGCTTCGAGCAGCGCGACTGCGTCGCAGTCGGGGCCGATCGCCCGCAGCACGCCTGCGTCATCGTCGAGGGAGGGAAAATAGAGCGGCAACAGTCCGGGTGCGAAGGCCTGCAGTTCGTGCCAGACGGCGACGAATTCGGCGTAGACGTGACGCGGATCGTCGGAGCGGAGCAGCATCTGCTCGGTTCGCAACACCGAACGAATCTCGTCGAATTGCGTCTGGCCGATCGCGTCAATGCGGCTCCGCAATTCGGCGACTGTCATTCGCGCGGGGGTCGTCTTCGGCCCCAGCTCAAAGTCGATCCGGGCATGGAACAGCAGCCGCCAGTAGTAGCGGAGCAAATCCTCACGCGAGAACCTTTGCAGGCGTTCCTCTTCCGGCCGTGCGATCAAAATCAGACGCTGCGGCAAGGGTGCGTCGGCATCGACCCCCAATTCGTCCCGCGCGACGAGCCACAGCAGGCGATCCCGTTCGATGACGCACGACTTGCGGTGGGGCGGCGGAACCCAGGGACTGGCGATTTCGAGTTCGCTCTGCCAGACGCGGCGCACGACCCGCGGCAGGACGAAGAAGGCGCCCGGCTCACGCTCGCGAAACAACTGCTCGATCTCGGCCACCCACTGCTCGGTGCGTGGAACCGCCATCGAGGGTGCCTGAGAATCGGGGGCCTTCGTCTCCGTCACGTCATCCATATCCTGCAAGCGGTGAGTCCGAACGCGGATCGGAGACTAACCACCGAAGGGGCGAGATGCCAGTTGGGGGAGGGTTGATGGTTGAGGGTTGATGGTTGAGGGACAGAGGAAGAGTGACACGCTCTGGCGTTGGCCTGCTATCTGGCCCTCAACCTTCAACCTTCAACCTTCAACCCTCAACCTTCAACCATCAACCATGACCTACAACGCCCCGCTCCCCGTCAGCACCACTCGAATCGTGCGGAGCATGATCTTGAGGTCGTTCAGGAAGCAGCAATTCTGGAGGTAGAGGAGATCGAGATTCACTTTGCGTTTGAAGCTCTCGATGTTGTTGTCGTAGCCATTGATGACCTGGGCGAGACCGGTCAGGCCGGGCTTGAGTCCGAGGCGGTTGATGTAGTTGGGAATCTCGGCCGACAGCTTGTCGATGAACTCGGGACGCTCGGGACGGGGGCCGACGAGAGACATCTCGCCGCGCAGCACGTTCCACAGTTGCGGCAGTTCGTCTAGCCGGGTCTGGCGCAGGAAACGGCCGATGCAGGTGACCCGCACGTCGCCCTTCACGGCGAACTGGGCTCCGTTCTTCTCGGCATCGACGGTCATGGTGCGAAACTTGTACAACGTGAACGGCTTGCCGTAGCCGGAGTCCCGCCGGCGATCGATGCCCGTTCCGCGACGCTCGACGCCGTCCGCGGTGGCAACTTCTGCCTCTCTTTGTCGGCGATCCCGCTTTTTCTGCCGCAGATTGAGGCCGACTCGCGTCTGGCTGAAGATGACCGGGCCGCGCGAGGTGACTCGGACAGCCAGCGCCACCAACAGCATGACCGGAGCCAGCAGCAACAGCATCGTCGCAGCAATGACAACGTCGTTGATCCGCTTCAGGATGCGGGTCGACTCACCCAGGCAGCGCGTGTTGCGGCGAGGGCGGTCAAGTCGCAGACGAGTCAGCCATTCGGTCGAGGGCAGATTGTCTTCGGCGACGTAGTTGTCGAACAGATCGGCGAACTCGTCGCGGGCGGGCGAGTTGACTGGTTCCAGTACGGTCGTACTCATTGAGGAGTCCCCACACACCGAGGCGATCGTGCCGCCAGACGGATTCCCACCGCTGGCTCCTGCGGGAAACATAAGCCACGCAAGGGGTGTGTTGCCGGGAAGCAACGCCGCGGACCGGGAGAAGTCTCGCCGCCGAATGCCGGTCGTACCGGTTGTGCCTGCGAAGCGGGGGAGCACACCAATCCGGGTGACTCTTCGGAGCGGGGCGGCGTAAGCCCCCGGGTTCTTGGGCGTCAGCCCGTTCACCGTCTCCACGAAGAGCCAGGGGGCTTACGCCACCCCGCTCCGAAAACGACAAGAGGGCTCACGCCCAAGAATGATCCTAGCCAACGTGCTTCGACTCGCTCGCGCGACCATTGGCGGCGACCGCAAAGAAAGCAAACGAGGCGTCGAGAAATCGACGCCTCGTTCGTAATGCTCAGACGATCCTCGCCGTCGCGGCTCCGTCCTGGAATGCGGCAGATCGGTCGTCTGGACCCGGCGTTCGTCTGGTGAGCGGTGCTTCCCTCGTGGAGGCGGTTCGCTCGACGAGTTCGCTCAGGCGAGTTGCTTTTTCCGTCCGACGAGCGTGCGAACGCGTTCGGCCAGCAGGGCTGTGTCGAATGGCTTTCGGAACGTTTCGTTGAACGGAGTGCGGTCGAAACCGCTGGCAGTGTCGTCATCGCTCAGGAGCGCGACCAACACCGCATCGGCGTAGTCGTTGTTTTTCCGCAAGTTTGTCGCAATCAGCGAAGCTTCGTGCCGACCCATACCGAAGTCGATCACAACGCAATCCGGATGCAGGGACTCGGCCTGAATACCGGCCTCGAAGCCACTCGCCGCAGACTCAGTCTTGTAGTCTTCGGGAGGCATGAGGTCCATGAGCTGGCCGCGCACGTTGGCGTCAACGCCAACCAGCAGCAGCTTGCCCATCGCCTCATCTTCAAGTTCCCCGAGTGGCATTCCGTGTTCCTTGAGGAACCGGATCAAGTGCTCACGGGGAATGCGTCGGTCCTGTGATCCGGGGATGCGGTAACCGCGCAGTCGTCCGGAATCGAACCATTTGCTGACAGTGCGGGGCGCAACCTTGCAGATCTTTGCTACCTGACCAGTAGTGAAGATCGTTCTCATCGCGGGCTCTCCAATCACCTAGATTGTTCACACACAGAAGGGCGTCGCGACCCTCCGGATCTTCACCCTCAAACACATCCACGTGGCAATCCGTGCCTATTTGGGTTTTCGGCAGGCACAACTCTCGAAAGAATTGTTCCTCGCCAGACAAACGGTCGAGCGATGAATCGCCCTGCCGTCTATCTGGCATGGTCGTCACGTATCAGGTCTTCGGCAGATTCCATCGATTCGATCCCTGGTCGATGGAACCTTGGGTGGCGGGACGGCCGCTCGTCGCAGAGCGTCCGGCTCCGAGGTGAGACGAATCCAAGTTGTCCTGCCCCCCGATTCGGCTCGGCGGTACTTCGCGCTCACACCGGATCAATCGCCATCCGGTGTGTGCCCGTTTGCATCGCTGTGAGCCGTCTCCCTAGTAGAATCGTCGCAGGCCATCGCAAGTCTTGAGAATCTTTGTCAAGAGGACTTGCAACAACGGCAGATTTCTGTTTCCGGCCTCAAGGTCCACCCGGATTCCGCAGTGGGAGCGGGAAAAACTCGAGTTCGCGAAGGATGGGCGGTTGCCGGCCGCCAACTCCACAGTTTTCTCGAGCCGTCGGAGATTTGTGAGACAGTCGAGTTCGTTCGGAACAGACGCGGCCTGTTTCTGGAACCCATTCGTCGAGACGATTACTCTTGTTCGAGTTCTCTGTCGTCGATTTCACGGCGGGCAACCGACCGTTTGTTTTGAGGTCACCGCCGTCACCAACCTGTTTGGAACATCAACTCATTTGGAAGAGGTCACGCGGATGCTTCCCTTTCATCACATCAGCCAACAACTCACTCGCCGCCACTTTTTCGGGAAGACGGCCGCGGGAATCGGAACTGCGGCACTGGCGTCGCTGCTCGGACGAGATGGCCTGACCGCGCCGAGCGGTCCTGCGAGCCACGGCATCCTGAATGGAACGCACTTCCCGGCGAAGGCCAAGCGAGTCATCTACCTGTTCATGTCGGGCGGACCGTCGCAACTCGATCTGCTCGACTACAAACCGGGGCTCAAGGAAAAGAACGGCACCGAACTGCCGGCGTCGGTTCGCATGGGGCAGCGCATCACGGGAATGACCTCGGGCCAGAAGACGCTCCCCGTCGCGGCGTCGATCTTCAATTTCAAGCAGCACGGCGATTGCGGCTCGTGGGTGAGCGACCTCCTGCCGCACACGGCCGGCATCGTCGATGACATTGCCATCTGCCGGTCGCTCAACACCGAAGCGATCAACCACGACCCGGCCACCACGTTTTTGCAGACCGGCTCGCAGCAACCGGGCCGGCCGAGTCTGGGGGCGTGGCTCAGTTACGGTCTCGGCCGCGCGAACGACAACCTGCCCGCCTTCATCGTGATGATTTCTCAGGGGAGCGGGAACAAGACCGATCAGCCGATCTTCTCGCGCCTGTGGGGGA
Organism: Schlesneria sp.; assembly: GCA_031412755.1. GTDB lineage: Bacteria > Planctomycetota > Planctomycetia > Planctomycetales > Planctomycetaceae > Schlesneria. The sequence continues at coordinate 25,397 of JANODP010000461.1, forward strand.
GCGGCTTCATCCCGACCGAGCATCAGGGAGTGCGGTTCCGCTCGGGCGACGACCCGGTGCTGTACCTGTCGAACCCGCCGGGCATCGACGGCGAGGTGAGGCGGCGAATGCTCGACAAGGTCGGCCAACTGAACGAGATCGCCAAAGAATCGTTCGGCGATCCCGAGATCGACACGCGCATCGCCCAGAACGAGATGGCGTACCGGATGCAGACCTCGGTTCCCGAACTGACAGACCTTTCCAAAGAGACGAAGCAGACCATCGACATGTACGGCATCGACGACAGCGGTGTCGATGGCGGCTTCGCCCGCAACTGCCTGCTCGCCCGCCGCATGGCCGAGCGGGGCGTGAGGTTCATCCAACTGATGCACCGCGGCTGGGACCAGCACAGCAGCCTGCCGGGCCAGATTCGCGGCCAGTGCAAGGATGTCGATCAGCCTTCCGCCGCCCTGGTCATGGATTTGAAAGCGCGCGGGCTGCTCGAAGACACGCTGGTCATCTGGGGCGGCGAATTCGGCCGGACCGTCTACAGCCAGGGCGCTTTGACCGAGAACAACTACGGTCGCGACCACCACGGCCGCTGCTTCAGCATGTGGATGGCCGGCGGCGGCTCGAAGCCCGGCATCACGTTCGGTGAGACCGACGACTTTGGCTACAACGTCGTCAAGGACAGCGTCCCCGTCCACGACTGGAACGCCACGATCCTGCGTCTGCTCGGCATCGACCACACCAAGCTGACCTTCCGCTTCCAGGGCCGCGACTTCCGCCTGACCGACGTCGAGGGCGAGATCAAGCCGGGCCTGATCGCGTAGAGATTTACCTCACGCGACGTTGTCTGGACATTGCTGACGACGGCTGCCTCGTCGCTCACACGAGAAATCAATCGCCTGCGAACCTGTGGGCCGCCGTGTGTGTCCGTGTCGCAAAGTCCCGTTTCCTCAGTTGCTCGAAAGGAGGCCGACGATGATCACGAACCTCTGCTTCATTGAATCGTCGAGTCTGAGCAACGACTTCGCATATGGTTCAGATGCCCGTTGAGGTTTCCCCTCGACCGCGCGGCATCCACCTGCGACCGCTCTCTTTGTCGCGCTGGCTCCTTGTCGCCGACTCAGGCTCACTGACGCTCTCTTGTCACGATGCCTCCTCAGCCTGCGCGGTTCTCCGCGCCGGTTGACCCGATGAAGCTGCGCTCCGCCGTTGCGAATCTCTGATCGCACGGCAAGCGGACCCTCTCTCGCACTGCCGTCGTCTCGGCAGCGCGTTCTCTTTCGTTTTTGGCTCATGTTTCCATTCACAGAAAGTCTGTGCTTCCATGAAACGGCAAGTTTCTCGAAAAGTGCTCGAGTCGTTGTGCGGGCAGCCGGGGCCGGATGACGGCGTCGATCCGCGCGAATTCTTCAAACCGCAATCGTCCCGGCGAGACGTTCGCAAAGACCGGCAGCTCTGTCGGCAAATCTCGGAGACCTTGAACTTCGTTCTGTCGGGCGAGTTGAACGATGACGTGCTGCGTGGCGTCTACGTTCAGCAGGCCGAACCTGCACCGGATGCCTCGCGCATCCTCGTCACCATCGCCCCACTGGGCAGCGTGGATGAGGGCGATCCCGCGCTGATCCTCGAACGACTGCATGCCACTTCCAAACGGCTGCGAGCCGAAATCGCGCGGTCGATCAGTCGGCGGAAGGCTCCCGAACTGGTGTTTCGCGTGATGCTGGCCGGTTCCGGCGGCGAGCCATACGGGGAGGAACGGCCATGACGCAGGAAGAACCTCTCGCCGAGACGGCAATGTGGTTGAGCGAACCGTTGCCGTCGGATGTGGCCGAGTCTCTGAATCGACTCGCCGCATCGGACGACGTGCGGCACGTGGCCGTGATGCCCGACGTTCACCTTGCAGGCGATGTCTGCAACGGGACCGTCGTCGCCACGCACGAACTGGTCTATCCGAGTTGTGTCGGCGGCGACATCGGCTGCGGCATGGCGGCGATCGCCTTCGAGATGGAGGCCGATGTCCTCGACAGCGACCTCGCGGCGGGACGAGTTCTGGCCAAGTTCTACGAACGGATTCCGCCGAACAAGCACGCGCGAGCCGTTCTGCCCGAGCGGCTGCCCGCGGCACTGGCCACTGCACCGCTCAGCAACGCGCGGTTGGAAAAACTGAAGACCCGCGACGGGCTGTTCCAACTCGGGACGCTCGGGCGCGGCAACCACTTCGTCGAGTTGCAGTCGGATACGGAGGGGCGCCTCTGGCTGATGGTTCACAGCGGGTCGCGCGGCATGGGGCAGGCCATCACGGCCGAACACGTCGCACGGGCCGAAACGACGGCGACCGGGTTGCCGTTCGTCGAAGCCGCAGGAGCGTCCGGACAGGCATATCACTCCGACATGGCGTGGGCTTTGGAGTATGCCACCGAAAACCGTCTCGCGATGGTACGGGCTGTCGCGACGATCCTGCACGAATTGTTCTCGGTCTCGGCCGACGAGGCGACTCTGATTCACAGCCATCACAACCACGTGCGGCGCGAGACTCACTTCGATCGCAAGTTGTGGGTCCACCGCAAGGGAGCACTCCCCGCCAGTGAGGATGAACTCGGGGTGATCCCCGGTTCGATGGGCAGCCGCAGCTACCATGTGGCCGGTCGCGGCGTGGCGACGTCGCTTCGTTCGAGCTCTCACGGCGCGGGCCGCTCGCGCGCGAGGCACCTCGCGCGACGAGGCACCTCACGCCGCGATCTCGAACGGGAAATGACCGGCATCCGCTTCGACCATCGTCGCGCCGACGCCCTCCGCGACGAAGCTCCGTCCGCCTACAAGGACATCGGTCGGGTCATGCGTGCCCAGCGCGAGCTGACTCGCATCGTCAGAGAACTCCGGCCGATCCTGGTCTACAAGGGAACGTGATCCGGAAATGAGTCTGACCGTGTGGCTGGGGTCGGCGCTTCGCCGCCCCCAGT